>NZ_JBWKDS010000004.1:87527-182460 GCF_056435845.1 Streptomyces sp. NPDC043867
GCGGAAATGTTCCAGGCCCCAAAGGTTGGTCTGTCTTGGGGCTGTCGGGGGGGAACAACGGACAGCCATTGGCGACGACGGCCACCCAGGGGCCCCCGCCCCCTCCCCCCCCACCGTGGTCATCGTTAGCCGCCAGTGGCTGTCATTGGTCCCCCTCAGACGGCCCGAGGACGGCCCAGCTGTGAGGCCCGGCAGTTTTACAGCGGGCCACTCCCAGCCTGCCCGACCTGGCAAGAAGAGCAACGGGGTAGCCACCGGGGGACACCTGGGCAAATCACGCACCACGCAGCCCTCCCAACCTGTTACGTCGACCGACACGATTCGCCAGCTTTCGCCACCCCCGCGGGGCGCTGACCAGGCACTGAAGGCGAACGCCACCCCTCGCGCCATGCCTTCACCATGGGTTTTCGCCACGGTTTTGGATCATGAAGCTGGTTCCGATGCTTGAAGGTATTGAAGACTTGGGGTTTCCTCGTCATGGAGCCGAAAGGCGCCCACAACGCATGGATGCCTGGCTCCGGGCAGCTCCCCGGAGCCAGGCTCACATGCGGGTTACGGGCGGGCCCGGCCGACTAAGCACCGGTCGGGCTCGCCTACCGCCCAACCAACCGTCCGGGACTCCTCCGGTGCATCACACAAAGCGTTCGATGCACCCCGCGATGGCAGTGACCGCAGTCAGCAACAAGGCCACAAGCTGAACCCAGTCCGGTAACTGGCTGCGCCTGCGACATCGTGCTCGCCGTGTCGATCGCTCCATCTGATCCGATCTCCCATCTCTCAGTGAACCCAACAGAGTTGGGGCCCGCCTGGTGCAAGCGGGCGATCGAGGAGAGAGATGTCGAACCCTCAGCACGTTAACCGGCGCGCCAGTGGCGCAGGTGCCGGTTCAAGGGTGGCGAATGCTGGCGAACAGCTCCACACCAAGTGCCCGAGCCGGACGGCAACGACGACTTCGCTGCCAGTGCCGGGGCCTCCCCCTGAGTGGTGGACACGCTAATACTGGATCTGCTTGATCCGGAGGAAGCGAGAAGACCGCCGATGGCGATGAAGGACTACTCGGACGAGTTCAAGGCCGATGCCGTGGCCCTGTACGAGTCCACGCCCGGGGCGACATACAAGAGCATCGCCGCAGACCTGGGCATCAACCGGGCCACCCTGCGGGAGTGGGTGCTGCGGGACCGCGAACGCCGCGGTGTCACCGCAGCGGCTGCAAAGCCGGCCGTCCAGCCGGGGGCAGCGGTGCTGTCCGACGATCCGGACGCGCGGATCAGACAGCTCGAGGCGAGAGTGGCCGAGCTCGAGGCGAGCGAGCGGAAGCTCGCTACCGAGCGGGACATCCTCCGCAAGGCGGCCACGTATTTCGCCGGAGAGACGAACTGGTGAGGAGCCGCTTCCAGTTCGTCGACGACCACCGGGACACCTACGAGGTGAAGCGGCTCTGCCAGGTCCTGGACGTGAACCGGTCCGGCTACTACAAGTGGCTCGCCGGTGCCGAGGCACGGGCTGCCCGGGTGCCATGTAGGCCGGGGTGCCGATCAGGACGCCGCTGATGGTGATGTCATGCCGTTCGTCGCTGCTCTTGGTGATGTCGAAGTCGACCACCTAGCCTGGCCGTTGGGGCGGACGATGATGTTGAACGGCTTGATGTGGTGGGTCAGACCTGCCGCGTGCGCGGTGCCCAGGGCATCGGCGATGCAGACCGCCGTGCGAAGGGCATCAGGCAGAGGCAGCCAGCCGTCCTTCAGCACAACGCTGAGGGGCTTGCCGCGAAGCAACTCCATCACCAGGTGGCGTGTAACTGTCCGTCGTACATCGCGGAGCCGAAGTCGTGCACGGTGACGATGGGCGGATGGGACAGGCCGCCTGCGACTGCGGCTTCGCGGGCGAAGCGGGCCGCCGGTCGGTCGTGGTCCGCGCTGCCGTCGCCAGTGAGGACCTTGACCGCCACCAGCCGGTCGAACCTCGGGTCGTGTGCTCGTGTGCTTGCCAGACCTGCCCGAACCCGCCCGCACCGATCGGTTCGATCAGCGGGTAGCGGCCGTCCAGCACGGTCCCTGCCTGCACGACTCCCCCTCCTCGGCACGCACCGCGACGCACGGTGTACCAGGCGTGTACCCGTCACGCTACGCCGGGACAACCACCAGTAACAGGGGGAGCTGATCACCCAGTGGAAGCGGCGGCAGACGCGCGGACGGCTACATCGTGCCTCGCCTCACATCCGTACGGGTGCGGCACTTCCGGTTCCGCCGCAGGCGCCGGAACCTGTCGCGACCGGACCAACGAGGCCAATATGGACCACCTCGGTACATTCTCAACGATAAAAATCTGACCTACCGAACAAATGGAAAGTTGACGCTTTATGAACGTCGCTGATATTTTCGGCTCGGGTCTGCAGCCCCTTAGCTGCACGGGGGAGGGGGGTTGGGATAGATGTCTACTCATCGCAAGCACCTGTCTCGTGCTTACCAGAAAGAGGGACAGGGGAAAGATGAAGCGCACCGCACGCATTTCCATGGTTGCCGGTACGGCCGCAGTAATCACTCTGGCGTTGGCTCCTATCGCCGAGGCCAACTGGAGCAGCTCCATAACTGCCGCCAGCGTGGGCTTCGAGTCTCGCCGCTGGTCGGACGAGCTGTACTCGCAGGTTCTTTTCACCGGCTGCACCACGGACGGCTCGAAGAGCACCGACGTGCAGATGTGGAACGACATCTCGCTCCAGCCTGACGAGTCCTACGACAATAAGACCTTCACGGCTTGCTTCAACGGAAGCACCAGTAACGGCGAGTGGACGGACCTGCCGTCCGGCATGCGGGACTACTACTTCAAGATCATGAAGATCGGCGGTTCCACCTTCGGCCCACAGCTGAGCGTACGCTCGGTCTCGGTGGACACCACCAAGGCCGACGGCTGACATTCCAGCCCTGAGGGGTGCCCCGATGGGGCACCCCCTTTCGGTCGACAAGTGGTTCGGTGAAACTCAATGAAATTCAGTACCGCCCTGCGCAGCGGCAGTGTGCGGTGGGCTGCAGCTGTCGTTCTCCTACTGACATTCCTTTACTACGCGGTAGGAGAAACAGCTCCGCTCTCCAGTTACTACCATTACGCGCCGAGTATCGTCGCTGAGCCGCTGAAGACTTTGTACGCCTTGGCTTACGCGGTGGCCGCCGCGCTTTCCTGCTGGGAGAGCGGGCGTTTGAAAAGTGCACGAGTCTGGGCGCTGGCTCCGGCCCGTTCACGCTACCGGATAGCAGCCAATGTCCTGTGTCCGGTCATCGTCCTCTCCTGGCTGGTCATCCTTCTCCCGCCGGGGATCTCGCTGATACGGTCGGCGACGATGCCCACTCTCGACAGCCTGCGGCTGCCGATCTCCGCGATGGTGCTGTGTGTGGCACATGCGGTCCTGGGTTTCACCGTCGGCCACCGGGTGCCTCGCGTCATCGCCACACCGATCCTTGCCGTAGCGGACTGGATCCTCGTCGCATTCACCAGAGCTGTGCTGCCCTATTGGCCTCGTCATGTCTCAGGACAGTTCGGCAGCATCGGTTTCGGAGAGGTTCCCAGCCTCATCACGACGGTGGTGCCCGTACTGCTGGCGGGTGGCATCGCCGCAGGGTTACTCATCCTCTGGTTGCCGTACGGGTGGCGCGCAGTCCGGGTGGCCGTCGCGGCCGCGGTAGCCGTGAGCGGCGTTCTCGGGGCCTATCGCACCACCGCAGACTGGTCGGCCACGCCGCCTATCACAGCAGGCCACGTGAGGATGAAGTGCGCGGGCAGCGCGCCGCGTATGTGCGTACCGGAGTTCAACGCCCGCTATCTGGAGCAGACCCAGCGTGACACCGAGAAAGCTCTAGGCGTACTGCGTGCAGTCGGGGCCACGTCCGCACAGCCGAATCTGATCACTGACAGTTACGCGGATGGACGTCTGCAGAAGCCCTCCACAGACGCCGTATGGCGCATGGTGCTGACCCGGCCTATGCAGAGCGGTGACGCCGTATACCAAGTCGTGGTGCGCGCCCTGCATTTCCGCTGCAAGCAGGTCGACGCCCGCGCCGCCCACTCCGCCTGGCTGTGGGCGGCGACGAAGACCGGCCAGGAGAAGGCATACCAGAAGCGGCGGAATCTGGAGGGCCTGGACCCCGTGGCCCGGAAACTGGAGAAGCAGGTCCGGTCCGATGTCACCCGCGTCCTGGCCGAACCGCAGGACCAGCAAGCCCAGTGGATCAAGGGAACCCTCGATTCATGCGAGGCGAGGACATCGTGAGGTGGTGGTTCAAGGCCCGCCGGGGGCGCACACTGCTTCCCCTCGCCATGGCCGTTTTCGTCGCCGTGCTCTACGCGGTTCAGGACACTACGGTGCTCTTGCCTTCTGTCACCGGTAGTCCCAGGGTCGCGCTCTCCTTGTTCGTCCCAGTGCCCTTGCTCGCCCTCGTGATGGCGATGCTCGAATCACGGCTTCCTGCGGCCGAGGCCTCAGGAGTACGGTCCATGACACGGCTCGACAACCTCCTGGTCACCGCGACCATGGCCGCGGCGGTGCTGTGCAGCGCTCTCATCGCCGCGGTGCACGGGGCGGCCGCAGCCACGACCGGGGGCCGCAACGCCTTGTTCCTGACCGGTCTGATGCTGATCGGACGGTCGTGGGCCGGTCAAGCGGCGGTGATGGTCCCCGTGGGATGGCTGGTCACCGTCGTGGTCGTCGGGTTCCGCGGCAACGTTCCACGCCTCTGGACCGTCATCGCGCTCCCCGCTGACAGCCTGTTCGCGGCAGCGGCCTCCCTGGTGATGTTCGCCATCGGCCTCGCCGCCCAGATCCGCACGTCGAGGAAGACAGCGTGACACTCGAAATCAGCAACTGCACCTACGGTTACAGGCGCTGGAAGCAGCCCGTTCTACGGGACTTCTCCTACGTCCTGCCGGACGGTCTCACTGTCCTGCTGGGTCCCAACGGCGCCGGCAAGTCCACCCTGCTGAAACTCGCGGCCTCGGTAACCAGCCCCCAGAAGGGACACGTGGCGCTAGACGGTGCTCCGGCGGGCACCACGGCGTACCGGCGGGCCGTCGCCTGGATGCCTCAGGACATCGTGCCCATGCCGACGCTCACAGCCCGTGAGTACGTGGCATACATCGGCTGGCTCAAGGGCATGAACCGCACCGATGCCTGGAAGCAAGCCCGCAAGGCTCTGACGCGCGTCGATCTGGCCGACAAGACCGACACGCGCACAAACCGGCTCTCCGGCGGCCAGCTGCGGCGCGTCGGTGTCGCCGGGGCACTCGTGCACGGCGCGCGCGTTCTCCTCCTGGACGAGCCCACCGCCGGCATGGATCCCTACCAGCGCCGTGTCTTTCGTGACATCCTGCGCGGGCTGACCGGTGACGTACGGGTTCTGCTGTCCACGCACGACGTGGCCGACCTTGCCGAAGAGGCCGATCATGTCACGGTCATGTACAGCGGAAAGATCCTCCATCACGGGGACACGGGCACGTTCTTGTCCCACACCCCGCCCGGAACCCTTGAGGGCCGCGCCGCCGAAGCGGCGTACACCGCCCTGCTGACAAGCCGCGGCGTCACCGCCTGACTGCGGACGTGCTGTCGGGACCGCCTCGCTGCAACCGGAGTCCGTCGCTGCACCGGCCCGGCGGGCGGGGCCGTCTGCGGGATCGGATCGGCGGCCGCCGTGGCGGGACCGGCCTTCACGGGGGAGGGCGCCAGGACGTGCAGGGCGCGGACATTCGCGCCTTGCACCTTCGCGTTGGCGGCCGCGATCAGCTTCGGTGCGATCCAGCGCAGTTTCGTGCCGTACGCGGGAGCGTCGGGAGCGACGTCCAGGCGGGCCGGTGTCCGCGTCGAAGCCAACGGCCTGGACGTGCCCGGCGAGCGGCCCGAAATCGACTGTTAGCGTTCAACCAACGAGCGCTTGACCACTGTCTTGTAAACGCGGGCGTGATCGTCGGCATGTTCGCCAAGGTCACCACGCCTGTAGCAGCAGCCCAGGTGAACGTCCACTTTCCCGATCCGGCGTAACCCCCTACCAGAACTACGGTCGGCCCGTCGGTACTTACCCCTGCTGCGTGGCGACTCCATGCGTTGACCACACGATTGCGTAGAGCCTCGCTGTCCACGTCGTCTGTACCTTCGCGGATGCTGCTCAACGCTCTACTTACTGCGTCCGGCTGGTTGGGAAACTGTCGCTCACTCGAAGCGGGAGCCGGTACGGAATCCACAGGGGCATCCTCTCCGGGCAGAGCTTTACGGAAGCCAAGTTGGGCCTCATTGCGACGATACAGTCGGCAGTACGCCCGGCGGTAATGCGGACCGGGATACACCGAACCCTTTTCGTGGCCCCAGATCGTCTGGAAGTTCGCGGCGATATTGAAGCCGTGCCGCTCCGCGATTTCGCGGAGCTTCTCCCCCGTGTCTTCCAGAGTGAGCCCTATCTCCTCGCGGTGCATCCGCAGGAGATCCGGCTTCCAGTCTGGATGCTTCCGAGCCATCTGCCCCTCCTAGATAGCTAGTCGGAGCCGCGAGTGTAGCGGCCCGACTAGGGCTGTAGAAATTCGTGATAGCGCATGTGTAAGCGGATGTATAAAACTGCTTGGACTTTCTCAGGTAGCGGGACGTGATACCGATTTTCATGCCGTGGCGGTGAACTTGAGGCACATCTCCTCGCTGGCGGCCGCTGGCATCATCCCGGCGCGGAAGCCAGGCAAGCGGTACGCGTCGGCCCCCGAACACGGCATGCACGCGCTCAGGCACTTCTACGCCTCCGTGCTGCTGGACGCCGGCGAGAACATCCGGGCCCTGAGTCAGTACCTCGGTCACAGCGATCCGGGGTTCACGCTCCGGACGTACACGCACCTGATGCCCAGCAGCGAGGGACGGACCCGAAAGGCCGTCGACAGCCTCTTTCCGGCGTCCACGCCACAAGATCACGGCCCAGAGACGGCCCAAGCCGCCTGATCCGGCCCCGGCCAGAGGCAAACGCCCTGGTCGGGGGCAAGGCAGACTGGATTACGCGGACTTCATCTACTTCTGGCCCATCTACACCGGCACGGCGATCCCGATCGACGACTGGCGTTCACGGATGTGGCTGGATACCTGGGTCTGAGAAGCGGGAAACACCCTCCCCACCCGTCACTCCCCCGGCTTAGAGTGCAACCGCTCACGGGGAGGAGTGCGCCATGCGCAAGGGGGTCAAGGCTGCCGTCGTCGGCGGTGTGTTCGCGGTGATGGTGGGGGGCGCCGGGTACGGCGCCTACAACGTGGTGACCGCCGTCAGCGGGGACGGCGGTGTCGGCGGGCCCGCGCCCGTGAAGACCGGGAAGCCGAGCGGGGACGAGGTCGAGGAGACCACGGAGAAATTCTTCGCCGCCTGGGAGAAGGGCGACGCGTCCGAGGCGGCGAGGTACACGAACGACGCGGGCGGCGCCGAGCCGCTGCTGGCCGCCTACCGCGACGACGCCCACCTCACCAGGGTGCGGATCAGGCCGGGCACGCCGTCCGGGACCACCGTCCCGTACTCGGTCGAGGCGACGGTGTCGTACCGGGGCAGGAGCAAGCCCCTGTCGTACGACTCGGAGCTGACCGTCGTGCGCGGGGTGACGACCGGCAGGGCGCTGGTCGGCTGGAAGCCGTCCGTCGTCCACCCCGACCTGGTGGAGGGCGACACGCTGGTGACGGGAGAGGCGGCGAGCCCGCCGATCCAGGCCGTGGACCGGAACAACGTCGTCCTGACCAAGGCCCGGTACCCGTCCCTCGGCCCGATCCTGGACGCCCTGCGCGGCAGGTACGGCGACAAGGCGGGCGGCACGCCCGGCATCGAGCTGTCGGTCCGTCACGCGGACGGGAACGCGGGCGCCAAGACGCTGGTGACACTCGCCGAGGGCAGGGCGGGCAGACTGCGCACCACGCTCAGCGCGAGCGCGCAGGCGGCGGCCGAGCGGGCCGTCCAGCGGTACCCCGAGTCGTCCGTGGTCGCGGTGAAGCCCAGCACGGGTGAGGTGCTGGCGGTCGCGAACCACCGCAAGGACGCCTTCAACGCGGCGTTCGAGGGCCGCCTCGCCCCCGGCTCCACCATGAAGATCGTCACCGCGGCGATGCTCATCGACAACGGCGTCACCTCGATGAACGGCCCGGCGCCGTGCACGGACACCGCGGTCTGGCAGAGCCAGACCTTCCACAACCTCACGGGCATGGCACCCAACGAGAAGGCCACGCTCGCGAACAGCTTCATGCGGTCGTGCAACACCGCCTTCGTGAAGCTCGTCGACGAGGAGCCGCTCACCGACGCGTCGCTGACCGCCGAGGCCGAGGAACGGTTCGGACTCGGCCGGGACAACTGGAAGACGGGGATCACCTCCTTCGACGGCAGGATCCCCGCGTCCGGCGGCCCGGACCGCGCGGCCAACGCGATCGGCCAGGGCGACGTCCAGATGAGCCCGCTGGGCATGGCGTCGGTCACCGCGACCGCCGTCACGGGCACCTTCCGCCAGCCCTACCTGGTGTCGCCGAAGCTCGACGACCGCCCGATCGCCACCGCCCGCGGCCTGCGGAGCGGGACCGTGGCACAGCTGAAGCAGATGATGCGGCTCACCGCCACCCAGGGCACGGGCGCCCGCGCGATGGCGAACCTCGGCGGGGACATCGGGGCCAAGACCGGTTCCGCCGAGGTCGACGGCCAGTCGAGGGCCAACAGCTGGTTCACCGGCTTCCGGGGCGACATGGCGGCCGCCGCGATGACCGAGGGCGGCGGCCACGGAGGGGACGCGGCCGGTCCGATCGTCGCGGATGTGCTAAGAACGAGCGGCTGAAGTCACCCCGGCCGCCCCGGGAACCCGGGGTGGTGCCTTTCGTCGGGCACGCGTGGCACCGGGGCCAGGGGAACCAGCAAAGGATCTGCAGCTGTGGGCAAGAGAGGGCGCGCCGCCGAGCGCGGCAGGACGAGACCCGCCGTGATCGGCGGGCTGATCGCCGTGGTCGTCGCGGGCGGGGGGTTCGGCGCCTACAGCCTCTTCGGCCCGGACGGGGACGGCGGGTCCACGACCGCCGACCAGAAACCCGTGAGGACGGGTCCCCTGTCGGCGGCCGAAGTACGCACGGCCGCCACGCGGTTCCTCACCGCCTGGCAGCAGGGCCGGCCGGCGAAGGCCGCCGCCGTCACCGACGACACCGCCGCCGCGAAGGCCGCCCTCACCGGCTACCGGGCGGACGCCCGGATCACCGGCGTGACGCTGACGCCCGGCAGGCGGACGGGCACCACCGTCCCGTTCTCCGTCCGGGCCACCGTGACCTACCAGGGGAAGAGCAAACCGCTCGCGTACGACGCGAAGCTGACCGTCGTCCGGCGGGCCGAGGACGGCGTCCCGCTCGTCGGCTGGCGGCCCTCCGTCGTGCACCCGGATCTGCGGGACGGCGACCGGCTGGTCACCGGCGAGTCCGGCACGCCCCCCATCAGGGCGCTCGACGCGGACGGCGGCGAGCTGACCGCCGCGAAGTACCCGTCGCTCGGCTCGGTGCTGGACGGACTGCGCGAGAAGTACGGCAAGAAGGCCGGCGGCCGGGCGGGCGTCGAGCTGAGGGTGGTCCGCAAGGCAGCGAGGAAGGGCGCCGACAAGGACCCCGACAAGACGCTGCTGGCGCTGAGCGAGGGCACGCCGGGGACGGTGCGCACGACGCTCAGTCCGGCCCTCCAGGCCGTTGCCGAGCAGCAGGTGGCGACGAGGTCCCGGGCGTCGGCGGTGGTCGTGCGCCCCTCGACGGGTGAGATCCTGGCCGTCGCGAACTCGGGCCACGGCTTCAACACGGCCTTCCAGGGCTCGCTGGCCCCCGGCTCCACGATGAAGATCATCACGTCGTCGCTGCTGATCGACAAGGGCCTGGCGTCGGCCGAGAAGCGGCACCCGTGCCCCAAGTACGTGACGTACGGCGGCTGGAAGTTCCAGAACGACGACAAGTTCCAGATCAAGAACGGCACGTTCAAGGCGAGCTTCGCGCGGTCCTGCAACACCGCCTTCATCTCGCAGGCGAAGAAGCTGGACGCCGACGACCTGACCCGGCAGGCCCAGCAGGTCTTCGGGCTCGGCATGGACAACTGGTCCATCGGCGTACCGTCCTTCGACGGCTCGGTGCCGGTGCAGAGCGCCGCCTCCATGGCGGCCTCGCTGATCGGCCAGGGCGGGGTGCGCATGAACCCGCTCAACATGGCTTCCGTGGTCGCCACCGCCAGGACGGGCACCTTCCACCAGCCGTACCTGGTGTCCCCTTCGGTGGACGGCCGCACCCTGGCGAAGGCCTCCCGCTCGCTGTCCCCCGGCACCCGGGCCCAGCTGCGCGAGCTGCTGCGCTACACGGCCGCCGCCGGTACCGCCGCCGAGGCCATGTCCGGGCTCGGACCCGACTTCGGCGCCAAGACCGGCTCCGCGGAGGTCGACGGCCAGAAGAAGCCCAACGGCTGGTTCACGGCCTGGAAGGGCGACCTGGCGGCCGCGGGTGTGGTGCAGGCGGGCGGTCACGGCGGCGACTCCGCGGGACCGGTCGTGGCGGCCCTGCTGCGCGCCGGAAGCTGACGCCCGCTTCCCCGAGAGCGGGTCGCGCCGGCTGACGTCCGCTCCCCGGAAACGGGTCGCGTGTCCCGTACACCGACCACTACGGTGCCGTCCATGACTGCCGCCGGAGAGCACGCCGCCCACCCCCGATTCGCCGAGGCCCTGCGGGAGACGGGCCTCGGGGACCTGCTGCCGCGGGTCCGCCGGTTCCCGGAAGCGACCCGCACGGCGGCCGAGGCCGCCGCCGCGATCGGCTGCGACCTGAGCCAGATCTGCAAGTCGCTGATCTTCGCGGCGGACGGGGTCCCGGTCCTGGTGCTGATGGACGGCGCGTCCCGGGTGGACCTGGAACTCGTACGGCGGGAACTGGGCGCGCGGAAGGTCACCCGGGCGCGGGCGGACGCGGTGCGGGAGACGACGGGGTACGCGATCGGCGGGGTCCCGCCCTTCGGCCACCGTACGAGGACCCGGGTGCTGGCGGACCGTTCCCTGCTCGGCCACGACACGGTGTGGGCCGCGGCCGGTACGCCGTACGCCGTCTTCCCGATGTCCCCCGAGGACCTCGTCGCCCACGCGGGCGCCAGGCTGGTGGACGTGCGGGAGCAGGACGCGCAGGAGCAGGACGTGCCTGAACGGAGTACGGGCGGTGGTGACGCACCCGCGGCAGACGTGGGCGAGCGGGGTGCGGGCGGTGACGCACCCGCGGCGGGCGTGGGTGAGCGGGCTCTGTGACGCCGCTGGTCGCCGCGGCCGTCCTGCTCGCCGCCGTGACGCACGCCGGCTGGAACGCGCTCGCCCACCGCATCACGGACAAGCTGGTCGGCTTCACCCTGATCGCGGGCGGCGGGACGCTCCTCGGCCTGGCCGCGACCCCGTTCGTCCCGTTCCCGGCGGCCGGCGCCTGGCCGTGTCTGATCGCCTCGGCCGCCATCCACGTCGTGTACTACGTGCTGCTGATGCGCTCGTTCCGGCTCGGTGACTTCGGTCAGGCGTACCCGATCGCCCGCGGGACCGCCCCGCTCGTGGTGACCGTGCTGGCGGCCGTCTTCGCCCACGAGGTCCCGGACCGGTGGGCGGCGGCGGGCATCGCCCTGTCCTGCGCGGGGCTGATGGGCGTCGCCCTGTGGGGTCTGCACGGGCGGCGGCCCGACTGGGCGGCCATCGGGGCCGCGCTGGCCACCGGCCTGTCGATCGCCGCGTACAGCGTCGTCGACGGGCTCGGGGTCCGCGCCTCCGGCTCCTCCCTCGGCTACACCGCCTGGCTGATGGCCGTGGAGGGCTGGGCGATCCCGGCGTACGCGGTGTACCGCTGGCGGGGCGGGACGATAGCGCTGCTGCGTCCCTGCGCGGCCGTCGGCCTGCTCGGCGCCGCGCTGTCCGTCTCGGCGTACGGCCTGGTCCTGTGGGCCCAGACCCGGGCGGCCCTGGCACCGATCGCGGCGCTGCGGGAGTCCTCGGTCATCGTCGGCGCGGCCATCGGCGCGATCTTCTTCAAGGAGCGTTTCGGAGCGCCCCGCGTGGCGGCGGCGGGCCTGCTGGTGGCGGGCATCGGCCTGATGCTGCACGCGAGTTGAGGAGGCACCGCCCGGGAGGGGACACCGCCCGGGAGGGGAAGCAGCTTTCCGGCGTCAGCCGGAGATCGCCGCCCGCACCCCCCGTACCAGCGCCTGTGCCCGCGGATCCGCCGTCACCGTCTTGCGGAAGCCGTTCGTGACATAGCCGAAGGCGATGCCCGACTCGGGGTCGGCGAAGCCGAGGGGGCCGCCCCGGCCGGGGTGGCCGAAGGAACCGGCGCCGAGCAGTGGGGACGCCGTGCCGTGCAGCATGCAGCCGAGACCGAAACGGGTGTTGACCACCAGCACGCGGTCCGGCCCCGCGGACTCCTGCGCACGGGCCAGTTCGACGGTGGCCGGCGTGAACAGCCGCGCGCGGCCGTCCACTTCACCGATGAGGCAGGCGTAGAAGCGGGCCAGCGCCTCCGCCGTGGCGATCCCGTTGGAGGCGGGCAGCGCGGCCGCCCGGTACGCCGGGTCGTTGTCGTCGGGGTGCGGGCTGATCGCGGCGAAGGCGCGGCTGGTCAGGGAGGACGGGTCGGCGTACGCCTCGGTGACGGACCGCTTCGGGCGCAGCCGCAGACTGCTCGCCGTCTGCGGGGGTGTCACCTTCCCCGAGCGCCCCACGCGGTGCCGCTGCGCGTCCGGCAGCCCGACCCACAGGTCGGCGCCGAGCGGTCCTGCGATCTCGTCCGCGATCCACTCGCCGACGCCCCGCCCGGTGATCCTTCGCACCAGCTCGGCGACCAGCCAGCCGTAGGTGTGGGCGTGATAGCCGTGGTCCGTCCCGGGCTCCCACGCGGGGGCCTGCGCGGCGACCGCCGCGGCCGTACGCCTCGGATCCGCGGCCTCCGCGGGCGTCAGCGGGCGGTCGACCACCGGCACGCCCGCCCGGTGCGACAGCACGTGCCGGACGAGCACCGCCTCCTTGCCCCGGGCCTTGAACCCGGGCCAGTACGCGCCGACCGGAGCGTCCAGGTCCAGCTGCCCGCGCTGGTGCAGCAGCAGGAGCACGGCGGCGGCGACGCCCTTCGTCGCGGAGTGCACGACGTGCGCGGTGCCCTGCTCCCAGGGCTCGGTGCCGTCCACGTCCCGCGTGCCGCCCCACAGGTCGACGACCTTGCGCCCGTGGCGGTACACGGCCACCGCGGCGCCCCGCTCGCCGAGCACGTCGAAGTTGCGTACGAACGCCTCCCTGACCGGCTCGAAACCGTCGGCCACTGTGCCGTTCACGTCCACGCCCGCCACTCCCGTCCGTTCACCGAGCAGACACCAGAACACCCTCCGAGGGAACAGTTGTTGACTGCCCCCGATTCCGGTGCCCGCGCTATCCGAGCAGGATCGTGACCTCGATGTTGCCCCGGGTGGCGTTGGAGTACGGGCAGACCTGGTGGGCCTCGTCCACGAGACGCGCGGCGAGTTCCCGGTCGACGACGGGCAGGGAGACGCTCAGGGCGACGGCGAGGCCGTAACCCTGGTGCGCGTTGGGGCCGATGCCGACCTTCGCGGCGACCGTGGAGCCGGTCAGGTCGTATCCCGCGCGCCGGCCGACGAGCACGAGCGCGTTGTGGAAGCAGGCGCTGTACCCGGCCGCGAACAGCTGCTCCGGGTTGGTGCCGGCGCCGTCCCCGCCGAGCGCGGGCGGCATCGCCACCCGCAGCTCCAGCCGGCCGTCCTGACTGGTCACCCAGCCGTCCCGGCCGCCGTGCGCGGTGGCCTCGGCGACGTACATGATCTTCGTCGGACGTGTGTCGACAGCGGCCCCGTCCGTCATGGCCGGCCCTCCAGGGAAACAGGTGTGCGCAAGTACATCGCGCACAAGGTATCCACCCGGGGTGGAGTCCCGGTCACCCGGGGGTGGCGACCGCCGGTAACCCGGACGCGGGTCACGACCGGAGTCCCGGGGCGGGGTCCCGGCGCAGTCCCCACCGCGGTTCCCGGCCGCAGCCCCCACCGGAACCACGGACCGGAACTCCGGTCCGCCGGCATTCGCGCCCCGGCTCGATCACCCGGCTTCGATCCCCCGGCTCGGATCTACCCCGGCTTCGATCGCCCGGCACCTGGCGCCCCCTCAGCACGCGCGCTTCCCCGCGCCCTGCGCCCCCTCAGCGCCCGCGCTCCCCCGCGCCCTCCGCCCGCTCGGCGAGCCGCCACAGCTCCTCCCGCAGCCGGGCCACCTCGTCCCCGCTCAGCCCGGTCGCCGCCAGCAGCGCCTGCGGCACGCTCTCCGCACGCTCGCGCAGTTCCTCGCCCCGCCCGGTCGGCGCGACGAGCACGGTCCGCTCGTCGCGGGCCGAGCGCTCACGGCGCAGCAGCCCGGCCGCCTCCAGGCGCTTGAGGAGCGGTGACACCGTGCCGTAGTCGAGCCGCAGGGCGCCCGCGAGTTCCTTCACGGTCGTCTCGCCGCGCTCCCAGAGGACCAGCATGACCAGGTACTGCGGATAGGTGAGGCCGAGAGCCTCCAGGAGCGGGCGGTACGCGGCGGTCACCGCGCGCTGGGCCGCGTACAGCGCGAAGCACAACTGCTCGTCGAGCAGCAGCGACCCCGTCCGCGTGTCCGGGGTGCGCGGGACGTCCGGCACGTCCGGGGTGTGCGGAGCGTCCGGGAGGCCCGTCTCGTCGTTCGTCACGCGCCCATTGTCACGGAGCGGGGGTCGAAGCCGAAGGGGAGCTCCAGCCGGTGGCCCCGCATCAGTTCGTCGTCGGAGAGCAGCTCACCGGTCTTCCCGTCGGCCGCGATGACACCGTCGCTGAGGATCAGGGCCCGGGGGCACAGCTCCAGGGCGTAGGGCAGGTCGTGCGTGACCATGAACACGGTCACGTCCAACGACCGCAGGATGTCGGCGAGTTCGCGCCGGGAGGCCGGGTCCAGGTTGGACGAGGGCTCGTCCAGGACGAGGATCTCCGGCTCCATCGCGAGGACCGTCGCCACGGCCACCCGGCGGCGCTGGCCGAAGGAGAGGTGGTGCGGCGGGCGCTCGGCGAAGGACTCCATGCCGACCCGCTCCAGCGCCGTACGCACCCGTGCCTCCAGCTCCTCCCCGCGCAGCCCCGCCGCGGCGGGCCCGAAGGCCACGTCCTCGCGCACGGTCGGCATGAACAGCTGGTCGTCGGGGTCCTGGAAGACGATGCCCACCTTGCGCCGGATCTCCGCCATGTGCTTCCTGCCGACCGGGAGTCCGGCGACCGTGACGGTCCCGGCACCGCCGGACAGGATGCCGTTGAGGTGCAGCACGAGGGTGGTCTTGCCGGCGCCGTTCGGCCCGAGCAGCGCCACGCGCTCACCGCGCCCGATGGTGAAGTCGACGCCGAAGAGGGCCTGGTGGCCGTCGGGGTAGGCGAAGGCCAGCCCGGCCACGTCCAGGGAGGGCGGCGTCACGGCGGAGGGGGTCACAGGGTCCATCCAGACAGGGTCACAGAGTCCATCCCAGCAGACAGACGACGAGGGCGGCGAGGGGGAGGGTGAGGGCGTACGTCCACTGGGCCCGGGACGCGGTCACCTCGTCGATCACCGGCATCGAGCCGGCGTATCCGCGGCTCACCATGGCGAGGTGGACGCGCTCCCCGCGTTCGTAGGAGCGGATGAAGAGCGCGCCCGCCGACTTGGCGAGGACGCCCCACTGCCGGACGCCTCGGGCCTCGAAGCCGCGCGACTCCCGCGCGATGCGCATCCGCCGCATCTCGTCGGTGATGACGTCGCCGTAGCGGATCATGAAGGACGCGATCTGCACGAGCAGCGGCGGCAGCTTCAGGCGCTGGAGTCCGAGGAGCAGTTCGCGCAGCTCGGTCGTGGAGGCGAGGAGTACGGAGGCGGCGACGCCGAGGGTGCCCTTGGCGAGGACGTTCCAGGCGCCCCAGAGGCCGTTGACGCTCAGGGACAGGCCGAGCACGTCCACGCGCTCGCCCTCCGCCACGAACGGCATGAGCACGGCGAAGGCGACGAACGGGACCTCGATCAGCAGCCGCTTCAGCAGGAAGGGGGCGGGCACGCGCGCCTGGTACGCGACGCCCGCGAGGAGCACGGCGTACAGCGCGAACGCCCACATCGCCTCGCGGGGAGTGGAGACCACGACGACCACGAAGCCGAAGGCCGCCGCGAGCTTGGTGTGCGGCGGCAGGGCGTGCACGGGCGAGTGCCCGTGCCGGTACAGCTTGTGAGCGTGCCCCGTGCCCATGTCACACGCCTTCGGGGAGGGAGACCGGCGAGGTGTCGTCCGTACGGCGCCTGCGGACCGCCCAGAAGACCCCGGTGCCCGCGACGACGGTGACGCCGACGCCGATCACGCCCGCGAGGCCGCCCGAGACGCGGGCGTCGGAGACGTCCTTGACGCCGTAGTCGGCCAGCGGCGAGTCGGACGCGGCGTGCTCCTCGGCCTTCTTGTCGATGCCCTGGTCGTGGGCGATCTTCTCCAGGCCGTCGGGGCTGGCGGAGGCGTAGAAGCTGACGAACCCGGCGAGCACGACGGAGGCGGCCAGGCCTGCGGCCCACACCGCGCGCCGGGAGGTCCGGGCGGCCACCGGGACGGGGGCGGTGCCGGGGGCGTCGACCAGCTCGCCGTTCACGCGCAGCTTGAGGCGCTGCTGAAGGCCGCGCGCCCCGTACACGAGGTCGGGCCGTACGGCGATGACGGCGCCGACGGTGAGCGCGGTGATCGCCGCCTCGCCGATGCCGATGAGGAGGTGGACGCCGATCATGGCGGTGGCGACCTTGGTGATCGACACGTCGGTGGTGCCGCCGAGGGCGTAGATGAAGGTGAAGGCGACGGCGGCGCCGGGGACGGACAGCAGCGCGGCGACGAAGGCGGAGACGGTGATGGAGCGCCGCCTGCGCGGGAGCACCTTCACCAGCCCCCGGAAGACGGCGTACGCCACCACCGTGGTGACGATGGCCATGTCGGTGATGTTCACGCCGAGCGCGGTCAGGCCGCCGTCCGCGAAGAGGATGCCCTGCATGAGCAGCACGACGGAGACGCACAGGACCCCGGTGAAGGGGCCGACGAGTATCGCCGCCAGTGCGCCGCCGAGCAGATGTCCGCTGGTCCCGGCGGCGACCGGGAAATTCAGCATCTGTACGGCGAAGATGAACGCGGCGACGAGACCGGCGAGCGGCGCCGTCTTCTCGTCCAGCTCGCGGCGGGCCCCCTTGAGACTCACGGCGATGGCACCGGCGGCGATGACGCCGGTGACCGCGGAGACCGGGGCGTTGATGAATCCGTCTGGCACATGCACCGTTCGAGGATAGCGCCTTGTTGCGAACCGCTTGCAAGAGCGAGTGCTTCATGAATAGTCCGGGCGGCGGGGAACCGCTCCCAGGCCGGGTTCCGGTAGGTATGCGACATTGGAGGGGAAGCGGATCCACGACGCGGGTTTGCCGTTTCCTGCTCGGGTCACGCAGCGTGAGGAGCCGTCCGATGTCCGTCGTCGAACAGTACGCGCGAGTCCACATCGTCACGGAGTCCCAGGAGGGCGAGAACGCCGTCCCGGTCGTCCTGCGCTACGACCCCGAGACCGACCCCCGTGTCGTCCGGATCGGCCTCCCCGGCCCCCACGAGTGGCAGTTCTCCCGCGAACTGCTGGAACGCGGCCTGCGCACCCCGGTCCGCAGCGGCGACGTGGAGATCTGGCCCTGCGGCCGGGTCCAGGCGATCATGGAGTTCCACTCAGCGCGGGGCACGGCGGTCGTCCAGTTCGACACGAAGACCCTCACGCGCTTCCTCCGCCGCACGTATGCGGCGACGGCCACGCCGGTGGCGCACTGACGTCGGATCGCCCCGGCGCCCACCCGACACGCGCCCCGAGCTGCCGCTCAGTCGGCGGCGGCGAAGGCGTAGTGGAGGGTGGGCCGGGCGGCGGGTCCCAGGTGCAGCGGACGGGAACCCGCGATCTGTTCCGCTGCGTTGCGGCCGGCCTTCTCCACCGCGTCGGGTCCCAGGGTGAAGGTCAGAGGCGTCGCGGGTCCCTCGCGGTGCGGCCGGGTGGTGAGGTCGGCGGGAGCCGCTCGCACGTGGGTGAGCATCGACGTGAGGCCGTGCCTGGTGACGAGCGTGTCGGCGAGTCCGGTGAGCGCCCCGATGGGCGGACCCTGGTCGGAGGCGTACCCGACGGCAAGGGTGATGTGCTCCTCGATCCCGGCGGGTGTGTGTGCGACGCGCAGAGTGGCGATCGCCGGGTGGTCCGGCCGGCCCACGACGACCAGCCAAGTGGCGGCCGCCTTTCGGGCCCTGGCCCGGGCCAGTTCGGTCAACTGCGCCGCCGACCACGGCAGGTTGACGGGCTCGGCGGTGGACCAGCCGGCCGGTGCGGAACCGGTGAGGGTCCTCCACGCGGCTTCCAACGCGCCGCCGAGCCGTAGGTGTTCGTCGGCGGCGTGGGTGGTGCGGACGGACAGGAGCAGCTGCCGTTCGCCCTCCTCCTCCGGCACGGGTGCCCGGTCGAAGGCCGACGCGATCGGCGCGCTGCCGTCGGCTGTCCGGGCCGGGGTGAACTGTCCTTCGTGCCAGTGCGTCACGGCGCCGGTGAGCCCGTCGTAGTAGCCGCACTCGGGGTCACGTACGACCCAGCGGGCGGCCCCTCCGTTCAGCAGCATGCGTGCGGGCAGGGTGAGCCGGGCACCGGGCTCCGTGACGATCTGCAGCTCGCGTCCCGCGGCGGTGGCGGTGCGCAGGGCGTCGGTGAGCCAGGTCGTGGCCGCGACGAGGGGGCGGTCCTGGAGGACGACGGCTGCGCGGGCGGTGACGATGTCGGGAGCGGCCGGAGGGGCTTTTTGGCCGGCCGGTCCGTGGGTGACGCCCGCGAGGGTGCTGCCCGACGGGACCGTCACGACGCCGGTGTGGGCGACGCCCCGCGGCCAGGTGGTGCCGCCCAGCACGGCGGTCAGCCGCCCGGCGACGGATCCGGCCAGCCGTGCGGCCTCCTCGACGGCCGTGACCGCCCGTACCTCGGTCCACCAGAACGGAGCCTCGACGGCCAGGTCCGCACCGAGCAGCCGGGCGGCCTCGCCCGGCACCTGCACGAGGCACGGCGCCTCGACGGCCACGAGCGCCCGCCCGTCCGCCGCACACAGCCGGACAGCGGCCCCGCCCGCCACGCTCTCCACCCGCAACTCCGGCCCACCGGCATGCAACCCGGCGAGCAGCGTACGCAGATCCGGCATGACGGGCGTGAGAGCGATGACGTCGTGTGTCACTGGATCACCGGTCCTGCATGTGGGAAGCGCTCATGACTCCAATACCGGTCGCTGATCATTCACAGCCCGGGCACCCCTCAGAGCCTGCCGCTCAGGTCCGGGCCCAAACCGTCTTCGTAGGCGTCCGGAATGGCGAGACCGTTGGCCGTGGCCACGCCGAAATACGTCGGGTCCCCCAGTTCCGGAGACACACCCAGTACTGCGGTGAGTTCCTTCAGGGCGGTCGCAAGGCGCGGTGCGTTGCGTTGATGGACGTCGGGATGCGGGCGGCCCGAGAAGTCGTACCAGGCCCAGATGTCGTGATGGACGGCCAGCTCGGCCGAGAGACCTGTGGGAGCAGGAGAGACGGACAGATCGAGCAGCCTGGGTTCCCCGCGCCTCTTCCCTGCCGCATCGATCCAGATGCCCGAGCCGACGACATGGACGGTGTCGATCTCTGCTTCGGGAAAGGCGACCGGGCGACTTCCGCGAAGCCGCTCCGCAAGGGTCGGATCGCTCAGGGGCGTCGGGAGTTCCAGAGTGCTCTTGACTCCGATGGCACCGACGTCCATGACGTACCACCGGTATTCGAGGCTGGTCGGGGCGAGCAGCTCCAGGCGGTCGAGCACTTCGCTCATGCGCGCGGCCGTCGCCAGCGCCGACTCCAGACCGGGTGCGGCGATCTCGTCGAGATCCCAGAACCAGGAACCGCACTCCCTCGGTGCACGCATCAAGATTGACAAGGTAGATCCTTACGGGAATGTGTGTCCGTCCGGCGGGACAGTGACCGAGCCATCGGTGAAGCGCAGAAGGAAGGTACCTCCACACTTCCGGGCCTGAAATTCTGCTTCATTGAACATCACGGGCGTGAGACTCCCCATCGGCTGATGCACGTCCAGAATGGCCACTCGATGACCAATGCCTTCGTGCACCAGTTGCGATGCCGCCTTCCTGGCAGCGCTCTTGATGCCCTTGATGTTGTCGACGTCCTTGAGCTGATAGCCGTAATCGACGGACCCGTCGGGATGCCGTGTGTAGACGTCGAGGTCGAAGGTCGCCGTGTCCAGCTCGACTCCTACACGGCCGACCCCTCGGCCCTGCAGGTCCGTGGCGAGCCGCATGGCCATGTGCGCGGCGGGAACCATGCCTTTGGGATCACCCTTGGACGGCCCCTTCTTGCACATGTCCAGCAGATGGTCGTAGCCCTCGATACCGCGCAGGTGCCCTTGGGAAAGCATCTTGGCGACACCGGCGCCGTAGGGATCCTTGCGCAGGGAACGCAGCACAGCGGCCTGATCCCGTGCGTCCATTTTCGCGCGGCCGAGTTCTGCGAGGACGGCCGATTCCTGCTCCGGCTGCATCTGGCCGGTATAGGAGTGGGCAACGTCTTCAGCGTTCCCGACGTACTTCGCCGGATCGATGTCAGGCGGACCGTCCGCATGCTCGCCGGGAGACGGTTGCCCCTCCCAAGGAAGGTCCGCACCGGCACCGCCCTGGTTGCCATGCGAGGCATCGTGCGGGGGCCTCTCGGGCGGACCGGCGTCGCCGTCGGCGGGTGAACTCCGCGAACCTCCGGGCTGCGAATTCTCCGAAGTTCCGTGCGTTCCCGCGTCCGATCGATGCGGCCCCGGGTCGCGGTTTTCCCCAGGACCGCTCCGAGGCACGTCATGCGCCGGCGGCCGATGATCGCCACCTCCGAGCGGTGTGTCGTGGGCAGCCCGTGGAGGCAGGTTCTCGCCCGCGTGGGCCTTGGCCTCCGGGGTCCGGGCTCCCGCGCCGACCAGGTCCCGAGGGTGCGCGGTCTCGACTCTCGGGGTGCGGGCCGCAGCCGACGGTTCGTGCGGGGCCGGGGTGGTGTCCGTGACACCCCTGCGACCGGGAATGAACTCGCCGTCCGAGACGCGCAGCTGCGAACCGTCGGACAGGTGGATGACGCTGTGCGCCGCGTCCGAGGCCCCGGCCACGTCCGTGGCGGCCCGGATGCCGGACGTCAGCTCGGAGACCCTGGGAAGGACACGTGCCGCCGCACCGACCGCCTTCGTCGCCGCGCCGATCGGGTCGAGGACCTCCCCACCTTGGCCAGACCACCCGCGATGCGCGCTCCCGCTCCCGCCCGTCCCGCCGCGCCACCCGCCCTCGACGCCATGCCCAAGGGTCCCGCCCCGAGCGTGAGACCGTTGAAGACAACCGTGCCGGCAGCCTTCGCCGGGTTCGTCGCCCAGTCGTCCCACCCGACGAAGGACTTGGCGAACTCCTTCGCGTACGGCCTGTTCTCGTCCAGCAGCCGGTCCATCCCCGGACTGATGTCGCCCCGTTCGTTCAGCGGGTCCAGCGCGTAGCCGCCGAGGCCGATGAAGACCCTTCCGAGACCGTCCCGCGTCGCGTCGCCCTCCTCCCCCGGGCTGAAGAGGTTCACCAGCCCCTCCACCGCGCCCACGGCGTTGTCGTAGATGCTGACGCCGAATTCCCTCAGGTGGTAGTCCATCCCGAAAGGCAGTGACGTGTGGTGGGCCGGGCTGCCCCAGGGGAGCGTGTCGGCATCCCCCAGCTGGTCCGCGCTGAAGCCGTAGGCGTGCTTCTGCTGGGGGCTTCCGTCATTGATGTGCCACCGCGTGCCGTCGACCGTGGCCGCGATCCGGTCCGCGCACGCCACCTCGGCCTTCTGGAAAGCCGCGACGGCCGCGTTCACGCCGTCCCAGATCGCCTGGTGCTCGTCGACCTTGTCCTGGTCGCTCGTCCAGTCCCGAAAGGCACCCTGATCGCCCTTGACCGACTCGACGAACACCGCCGCCTGCCCCCGCAGCGACTCCAGCCGCTTGACGATCTCGGCGACTTCGACCACGTAGTCGGTCAGCGCGCCCGCCACCGTCTCCAGGTCGTCGGCGAAGGAGCCCGCCGTCTCTTCCACGGCCTGTGTCGTCGCAAACAGCTGCCCGGCCTCGGGCGCCCTGTACGACGCATCGAGATGCTGAAAGCGTGCGTTCACGTCACTGCCGTGCTCGCGGATGGCATGAGCCGCCTGGCACATCAGGCCGATCTCGCGCTGGAGTTCGACCAGATCGCCGGTGAAGGTCGGTATCTTCTCGGGGCTGATCACTCGGCGCCGCCCGCCTTCTTGTGAGCCGCCTCCAGCAACGCGGTCACGTCCGGCGCCAGCATCGCCTGGCGCTGCGCGTTCCACGCCTGCTCCAGGTTCCCGGCTACGTAGGCGTTGGTCGCCTCCACCGCTCCGTTTGCCGAATTGCTCGCACGTAACGGCAAAAAGGCAACGTCCGCCTCGGTCCCTTCGACGAACTGCCCGAGCGCCACCGCCACCAGGCCGGCCGCCTGGTCGCCGGCCGCTTGCTCACCGCCGAACGCAAGGGTGCCCGCCGACTCCATGGCGCCTTGCAGGCTCTGCCCGTACAGCGCAATGCCCGCGTTCATGCCGTCGGCGGAGTCCCGCACCTTGGAGATCACCGACTGCACCCCCGCGGGCACGATGTCCCACCCCGTCACGCCAACCCCCGTGCGTCCCCCGTGCGTTCAGAAGCTTCATGTGTATCAGGGCGACATTGCACTCGCAATGCATATCCGGCCAACGCGGGACGGCCACCGGACTACGCGCCGGACACGTACCCCAAGAACTCCGCCCAGGCCGCCCGGTCCACGGTGACGCGGGGCCCCGGGGGGTTCTTCGAGTCGCGGATGTGGATCGTCCCCGGGGTCGCGGCTATCTCGACACACTCGCTACTGTTGCTGCTGTCGCTGTGACTGCTCTTGCTCCACGTCAGCTCGGGATCGTCCCCGGCAGTGAGCTCAAGGGTCATGTCTCTCCCAGTACTTGCTCGATGAGGGCCGCCGACTCTGGGGGAGTGAGAGCTTGCGCCCGGATCATGCCATGACGCAGCTCCAGGATCCGGAGCTGCCTCGGCTCGACAACCGGACGGCCGCTGAACGCCCCCTCGGAACGCCCCACCGCCGAGCCGTCCTCGAACTTCAGCACCTGGGTCTCCCCCTGCATCCCCGCGTGCTCCTCGCGGTCCGTCGGCATCACCTGAACGGTAACGTTCCTCAACTGCGCTACTTCCAGCAGGCGTTCGAGCTGGCGGCGCAGCACCATTCTCCCCCCGAGCGGGCGCCTGAGCGTCACTTCCTCCTGGACGAAGACGAGCGCGGGAGCCGGATCCCGGTCGAAGATTGACTGGCGTGCCATGCGGGCCGCGACCGCCCGCTCCACCTCGTCACGCGAGTAAGCGGGCTGCCGCATCTCGAAGAGGGCGCGAGCATAGTCCTGCGTCTGCAGCAGGCCGTGGAGGTTGTGGTCCCCGTAGGCCACGAGCTCGACCGCCCGCTCCTCCAGCATCTTCAGTTCCCGTACCTTCTTCGGGTACCGCGCCTTCTCCATGTCCTCGCGGAACGCCCTGATGCGGCCGCCCGCGTTCAGGACCTCGTCGGCGCGGTCCAGGAACTCCGGGCGGGGAATGCGCGCCCCGCGTTCCACCTTGCGGACCAGGTCCTCGCCGTATCCGACGGCCTCTCCCAACTCGGCCGCCCGCAGGCCCGCCGCCTCGCGCCAGAGTCTGATCTGGCGCCCCGTCGCCTCCACCACCGGGGCGATCTCGTCCTCCGGACCGACATCCCACCCGGGTTCGTCCACACCCTCGCCGCTCATGACCACCGCCCTTCCACGCGCAGCCGTACCCGTACATCCCCGGGACAGCCGGGACAGACCGGGACAGCGGCCGGACAGTCACCGTACGTACGGGCGCGATCACCGCTCAGCGTAGCCAGCGTCCGCCACGCTGAGTGACGTGAATCAAGAGACCAGCGGGCCCCGGCCGCAACTTGCCCGCCATTTCCGCACCTTCAGCGTGCTGCTGTCCCCCACACCCCGCGGCGCCCGCCTGGCCCGGCTGCTCGCGGTGGAGCAACTGCGGATCTGGGGGGTGCCTTTGGAGGCAGCGGGCCACATCGTCGCGGAGCTTGCGGCCAACGCGGTGCGCCACGGCCGAGTCCCGGGCCGTGACTTCCGGCTGACCCTCCTCGTGGTGGGCGGCACGCTCCGTATCGAGGTGACGGACACGCGCAGTGACCGTCTCCCCGTGCTCCCCCAAGAGGCCCCCGCGGACGCCGAGTCGGGCCGCGGCCTGCTGCTAGTGGACGCGCTCGCCGACCGCTGGGGCGTCACCCCGGGCCCGCCCCCGCGCAAGACCGTCTGGGCGGAGATCCCGCTCGCCGGGGCGGACGTGCTCCCCGGTCACGGCGACGGCCGTCGGTGAGGGCCCCCGAAGGGGACCTCACCGACGGCCGGTAGGCGGAGCGGCGGGCCGGGTCAGACCCGGACCAGCTCCCTGTCCTCGTCGCCGTCCTTCGGGCGGCCGGCGTCATGGGCGCGCAGCCCCTCGCCCTCGACGTCGACGTTCGGGAGCGCCCGGTCCAGCCACGTCGGCAGCCACCAGGCCCGCTTGCCGAGCAGGGCGAGCACGGCCGGGACGATCGCCATGCGGACCACGAACGCGTCGAAGAAGACGGCGATGGCGAGGCCGAAGCCGATCATCTTGATCATCGCCTCGCTGGAGCCGATGAAGCCGGAGAAGACGGCGATCATGATGACGGCGGCGGCGGTGACCACCCGGGCGCCGTGCCGGAACCCGGTCACGATCGCCTGGCCGGGCCGCTCCCCGTGGACGTACGCCTCACGCATCCGGGTCACGAGGAAGACCTCGTAGTCCATCGCGAGGCCGAAGACCACGCCGACCATGAAGATCGGCATCATCGACATGATCGGGCCGGTCTCCTCGACGCCGATCAGACCGGCCAGCCAGCCCCACTGGAAGACCGCGACGACGGCGCCGAGCGCGGCCATCACCGAGAGCAGGAAGCCGAGGGCGGCCTTCAGCGGGACCAGGATCGAGCGGAACACCACGATCAGCAGCAGGAAGGCCAGGCCGACCACCAGGGCCAGGTACGGGACCAGCGCGTCGTTGAGTTTCTGCGAGAAGTCGATGTTCATGGCCGTGGAGCCGGTGACCAGGACGGTCGCGCCGGAGTCGGCCTTGATGGAACCGCCCGCGTCGCGGATCTCGTGGACCAGGTCCTCGGTGCGCACGGAGGACGGTTTGGAGTCCGGGACGACGCTGATCATGGCCGTGTCGCCGGCCTTGTTGAAGGTCGCCGGGGTGACGGAGACGACGTCGTCGAGCTTCTTCACGGTGCCGGACACCGTGCTGACGGCGCCCTTGGGGTCGTCGCTCGACCTGGCGTCGACCACGACCATCAGCGGGCCGTTGAAGCCGGGGCCGAAGCCCTCGGACAGCAGGTCGTAGGCGCGGCGCTGCGTGGTGGACGTCGGCTGCGAGCCGTCGTCCGGCAGGCCCAGTTCCAGCGAGGCCGCGGGGACGGCGGCGGCACCCAGGCCGACGACGCCGAGGAGCAGGACGGCGAGGGGGCGGCGTACGACGAAGCGTGCCCAGCGGGTGCCCATGTTGGGCCGCTCGCCGGCCGCGGCGTCCCGGGCCTTCTGCCGGCCGCCGCCCAGCAGCCTGCTCTTCCGTCCGGCGGGCTGCACCTTTCGGCCCGCGTAGCCGAGCAGCGCCGGGATCATGGTGAGGGCGATGAGGACCGCGACGGCGACCGTGCCGGCCGCCGCGACGCCCATCTTGGTGAGCATCGGGATGTTGACGACGGCGAGGCCCACGAGGGCGATGACGACGGTCAGGCCGGCGAAGACGACGGCCGAGCCCGCGGTGCCGACGGCCCGTCCGGCGGCCTCCTCGCGTTCCCGGCCCTCGGCGAGTTCGGCGCGGTAGCGGGAGACGATGAAGAGGGCGTAGTCGATGCCGACGGCGAGGCCGATCATCATCGCGAGCGTGGAGGTGGTGGAACCGAGGTCGAGGGCCTTGGCGAGGGCGGCGATGGTGGAGACGCCGATGCCGACGCCGATGAGCGCGGTGAGCAGCGGCAGACCGGCCGCGATCAGCGACCCGAAGGTGATCACCAGGACGACCGCGGCGATCGCGATGCCGATGATCTCGGTGGATCCGGTCTCGGGCACGGCCTGGAGGGCGTCACCGCCGACCTCGACGGTGAGCCCGGATGCCCGGGCGTCCTTCGCGGCGTCCTTCAGGGCGTCCTTGGAGACGTCCTTCAGTTCCATGCCGGAGACCTCGTACGACACCTGGGTGTACGCGACGGTGCCGTCCTCGCTGACGGCCTTGGCCTTGAAGGGGTCGGTGACGGAGGTGACCTCGGAGCCGTCGCCGAGTTCCCGGACGGCCTTCTTGACGGCGGCCTTGTTCGCCGGGTCCGCCATCTTCTCGCCGTCGGGTGCCTTGAAGACGACGCGTGCGGTCGCCCCGTCGGCACTCATTCCGGGGAAACGATCCTCCAGCAGGTCGAAGGCCTTCTGCGCCTCCGTGCCCGGGATGGAGAAGGAACTGGAGCCCGCCGTGGGCGCCGAGGCGGCGCCGACACCGGCGAGCGTGAGCAGGGCCACCCAGATCAGGGCGACGAAGTGCCGTCGCCGGAAGGCGAGACGGCCGAGCTTGTAGAGGAACGTGGCCACGAAGGCGTACTCCCGGTCAGGTCGTGGACGACAGAGGGCTGGTGCGCTCGCCCGGTGGGGCACGGGGAACGGCGGGGCGGATCAGCCCGACGACGTGAGCGGTCGCGTCAGGTGGGACGGGTGGGACAGGTGTCGGGGAACAGCGGGGACTCGAGTGGGGGTCGAGGGGTCAGGCGCCGAGAGCGGGGAGGACCACGGCGTCGATGTACGAGGTGATGAAGGCCTGCGTGGGCGGCAGCTCGTCGATCATGGTGCGCGCCGCGAAGGCGCCGATCAGCATGTGCATCACGTAGTCCATCGCGGGGTTGTCCGGACGGACCTCGCCGCGGTCGACGGCGCGCCGCAGCACCCTGCGCATGTCTTCCATCTCGGGTTCGACGAGATACTCGCGGAACGCCTTGAGGAGTTCCGGGTTCCCGTGCGCCGCCATGGCCAGGCCCCGCATGAGCGCGGAGTCCTGCTCCATCCGGCAGTCGTCCTGCCGGTCGGCGAGCGCGTGGAAGTCACCGCGCAGGGAGCCGGTGTCCAGGCCGGCGGGCGCGAGCGGCGGCTTCTGGTGCCGCATCGCCTTCACGACCAGCTCGGCCTTGCCGCCCCACTGACGGTAGAGGGTGGCCTTGCTGGACCGGGTGCGGGCGGCGACGGCGTCCATGGTCAGGGCGTCGTAACCGACCTCCCGGAGCAGATCGAGCACGGCCGCGTACAGCTCGGCCTCGCGCTCGGGCGTGATCCGGCTGCGACGCGCCGTTGCGGCTTCGGCCATCCCGCTCACCTTCTCCTGCTGCGCTGTCGGACACCCGCTGCGGACGACACCGGTTCGTACGCCTCTGAAGATACCCCGGGACACAGCGAAACGAAACCGTTTCGTACGTGTCATCGGTCACCGTCTCGGACGCGCACCCGACTTGCCGGTGCCCCGGAGGCGGCAAAACATGGGGAGGTGAGCGACGCGTACGAGAAGGCGACCGCCGACGGGACCGCCCCCGGCTACCTGCGTTTCCCGCACCTCAGCGGTGGCCTGCTGTGCTTCGCCGCCGAGGACGACCTGTGGGTGGCCCCCCTCGAAGGGTCCGCACGCGCCTGGCGGCTCACCGTCGACCGCACCAAGGTCGGCCACCCGCGCTTCTCCCCCGACGGCCGCCACATCGCCTACACGAGCTGGCGCAGTCTCGTCCCCGAGATCCATCTGGCCCCGGTCGGCGGCGGCCCCGGCCGGCGGCTCACCTACTGGGGCAGCGCGGACACCCGGGTCTGCGGCTGGGCGCCGCCCGACAAGGACGGCAACTGCCACATCCTCGCCGTCGCCTCGCACGGCCAGCCCTTCTCGTACTTCACCTGGGCCTACAGCGTCGCCACCGACGGCGACCCGGGCGGGCGGCTGCCCTGGGGCCCGGTCTCCGACATCCAGGTCGCCGACCTCGACGGCGAGCGCAGGACCCTGCTGCTCACCGGCACCCCGCCGCACGAACCGGCCGCGTGGAAGCGCTACCGGGGCGGCGCGACCGGGCGGCTGTGGCTGCACGGGCAGCGGCTCCTCGCCGGCCTGGAGGGGCACCTGCACTCGCCGATGTTCGTCGGCGGACGCATCGCCTTCCTCTCCGACCACGAGGGCATCGGCAACCTCTACTCCTGCGCGTACGACGGCTCCGGCCTGCGCCGGCACACCGACCACGACGCGTTCTACGCCCGGCACGCGGCGAGCGACGGCACCCGGGTCGTCTACCAGTGCGCGGGCGACCTGTGGCTCGTCGACGACCTCGCCGCCGGCTCGGTGCCGCGCCGGCTCGACGTCCGCCTCGGCGGGCCGCGCGCGGGCCGGCGCAAGTACCAGGTGCCCGCGGCCCAGCACGTCGACGGCATCTCCGTGGACGAGACGGGCCGCGCCAGCGCCGTCGTCGTACGCGGCAGCCTGTACTGGCTCACCCACCGCGACGGCCCCGCGCGCACCATCGCGGACACCCCGGGGGTACGCGTCCGGCTCCCCGAGATGCTCGGCTCCGGCGGCCAGGTCGCCTACGTCACCGACGCGGACGGCGAGGACGCCGTCGAGATCGCCCACCTGCCGCGCGCCACCGGCGACCGGGCACCGCGCCGGCCCGCCGCCGGCGACCTGGGCCGCGTACTGGAACTGGTGTCGGACCCGCGGGGCGAGCGCCTCGCCGTCGCCTCGCACGACGGGCGGGTGCTGCTGATCGACGCGACGGAGGAGCCCGGGGACACCGCCGCGGCCGGGGCGGGCGGGGTCGTCGAGCTGATCAGGTCCGACAACGGACCCGTGCGGGACCTGGCGTTCTCGCCGGACGGGTGCTGGCTGACCTGGTCGCACCCGGGGATCGGCCGGTCGCTGCGGCAGATCAAGCTGGCGCGGATCAAGGACGGCCTGGTCGTCGACGTGACCAACGGCCGCTTCGAGGACGAGAACCCGGTGTTCACCCGGGACGGCCGCTATCTGGCGTTCCTGTCCTGGCGCGGCTTCGACCCGGTCTACGACGTGCACACCGGCGACCTGTCCTTCCCGCTGGGCTGCCGCCCCTACCTCGTGCCCCTCTCCTCCGCGACCCCCTCCCCCTTCGCCCTGAACCCGGACGGGCGACCGGTCGCCGGCGGTCTCGACCCGGTCGGGGACGGTCCCGACGACGGCGGCACGGCGACCGTGGAGATCGAGGGGCTGGAGAGCCGGGTCACCCCCTTCCCGGTCACCGCCTCCAAGTACTCGGCGCTGCACCCGGTCGCGGGCGGCGGCCTGGTCTGGCTGCGCTGGCCGATCTCCGGGGCGCTCGGCGAGACCTTCGCCAACCCGGACGACACCACCGGCCGGCCCACCCTGGAGTACTTCAGCATCGCCAAGGCGAAGAAGTCCGAACTCGTCGGCCACCTTGACTTCTTCGCGGTCAGCGGCGACGGCAGCCGCCTCGTCGTGGCCGACGAGGACGACCTTCGGGCCGTCCCCGCCACCGAGTCCGGCGACGCCGACTCCACGGTCTGGATCGACCTGCGCCGGATCCTGCACGAGGTGGACCCGCCCGCCGAATGGCGCCAGGCGTACGCGGAGGCGGGCCGCATCATCCGCGCGTACTTCTGGGACCCCGGCATGTGCGGCATCGACTGGGACGCGGTCCTCGCGCAGTACCGGCCCCTGGTCGAACGGGTCGCCTCCCCCGACGAGTTCGCCGACCTGCTGCGCGAGGTGCTCGGCGAGCTGGCCACCTCGCACGCCTACGTCACCGCCGCCCGCCGCAACGAGGGCCCGGCGCACTACCAGCGCCGGCAGGGCCTGCTGGGCGCCAACTTCGTCCGCCGGGAGGGCCGGTGGACCCTCAAGCGCATCCTGCCCGGTGACTCCTCCGACTCCAAGGCCCGCTCACCGCTGGCCGGTTCGGGCATCCGGGAGGGCGCGGTGCTCACCCACGTGGACGGCCGCCCGGTGGACCCGGTGGCGGGCCCGTATCCGCTGCTGGCGGGAGCGGGCGGTACGACGGTGGAGCTGACGTTCACCCCGGCGGAGGGCGGCGGGCGTCCGCGCCGGGTGGCGGTCGTCCCGCTCACCGACGAACGGCCGCTGCGCTACCAGGACTGGGTGGCCAAACGGCGCGAGGTGGTGCGGGAGGCCGGCGGCGGCCGCTGCGGCTATCTGCACATCCCGGACATGGGCGGCTCGGGCTGGGCCCAGTTCAACCGCGACCTGCGCATGGAGGTGTCGCGGCCCGCGCTCATCGTCGACGTGCGCGGCAACGCGGGCGGCCACATCAGTGAACTGGTCGTCGAGACGCTGACCCGCAGGATCCTCGGCTGGGACCTCACCCGCGACGCCAGGCCGGTCTCGTACGCGTCGAACGCGCCGCGGGGTCCGGTGGTCGCCCTCGCGGACGAGGCCACCTCCTCGGACGGCGACATGATCACGGCGGCGTTCAAGCTGCTGAAGCTGGGGCCGGTCGTCGGCCAGCGCACCTGGGGCGGAGTCGTCGGCATGACCGGCCGGCACCGTCTCGGCGACGGCACGGTCATCACGGTCCCGATGAACGCCGCCTGGTTCGACGCCTACGGCTGGTCGGTCGAGAACCACGGCGTCCGTCCCGACCTGGAGATCCCGCGGACGCCGCTGGACTGGGCCGAGGGCCGCCACGCCCAGCTGGACGACGCGGTGCAGCTGGCCCTGGAGCTGCTGGCCGGCCGCCCGGCCGCGTCCCCGCCCGACCTCTCGGACGTCCCGGACCGCGCACGGCCCCCACTGCCCCCGCGCAGCACGGGATGAGGTTCACGCCGAAAGGGTGCCCCCCTGTACGGAGGGCACCCCATTCCGGCCAAGGCCGGGCGCAGCGTCAGACGTCGTAGTCGTCGTCGAGGCGCTCCCGCGCGTCCTGCGGAGTGCGCTCACGCTCGGGACCCTGCGGGGCCCGGTCGCGCTCCTGCGGCGAACGCTCGCTCGCCTCGTCGCGCCGCTCGCCGAACTTCTTCTTCGCCTGCTGCTGCAGCTGCTCGGACTTGTCCTGGAACTGGTCCTTCATGCCCATGGAATTCACTCCCGTAGTGGGTGAGGGGATCGGGGCACGACCAGAGTTGCACGTGGGAACAGAGCGCGCATTTCGATCAGTTACTCACGGTGAGGTGGTCCGGCGTTCGTCCTCGTCCGCCGCGCCGCCCGCGCCCACGAGGCCCTTGGAGACGCTGGTCAGCCGCGGTTCGAAGCGCCGCATCTCCCGCTGCCCCACGGTCCCGATGACGGCCGGGAGATACCCGCGGATGCCCTGCATGCCCCGCAGCCACCACTGCGCGTACACATGGCTGGACCGCCGCTCGATACCGGAGACGAGCCGGTCCACCGCGGGGCCCAGCGGATACGTCTTGTTGGAGGGCCACGGCAGCCGCTGGCGCAGCTCGCGCATCACGTCGTCCTGGTCGGCGCCCCGCACCATGTCCGTGTCGGTCCACGAGAGGTAGCCCACCCCGACCCGGACACCCTTGTGGCCGACCTCGGCGCGCAGGCAGTGCGCGTACGCCTCCACACCCGACTTGGACGCGCAGTACGCGGACATCATGGGCGCGGGGGTGATCGCGGCCAGGGACGCTATCTGGAGCAGATAGCCGCGGCTCTGCGTCAGCACCGGCAGGAAGGCCCGCGCCGTCACCGCCGAGCCGATCAGGTTGACCTCGATGACGCGCCGCCAGGCGACGGGGTCGGAGTCCACGAAGGGGCCGCCGGTCGCGACACCGGCGTTGGCGACGACGATGTCGACCTTCCCGAAGCGCTGCTTGACCTCCTGGGCGACCCGCGCCATCGCCTCGTGGTCGGTGACGTCCGCGTACCAGTGGTCGCTGTCGCCGTGCAGCCGCTCCGAGACCTGCTTGAGCGCGTCCGCCTCCAGGCCGACGAGTGCGATCTTCGCGCCGCGTGCGGAGAGTTTGCGGGCGAGGAGTTCCCCGACGCCCCGCGCGGCTCCCGTGACGACCGCGACCTGTCCTTCCAGGCTCGTCCTGCTCATGCGCCCGCCTCCTTCAACTCGTCGTGACCGGGCACCTGTTCCCGCGTCTCGGGCTGCCCGTACGTGGTGACCAGCTCCCGGATCCGCGCGGTCACCAGATCCGGGGCCTCGATGGGGGTCATGTGCCCGAGCCCGGGAAGCTCCGTGACGCCGACGCACTCGGGCAGTGCGGCCACCAGGGCACGCGCGTGCACGGCGGGCGTCAGCCGGTCCGCCGTGCCGACCAGGACCGCGGTGGGCACCCGCAACTCCCGTACGCCGTGGTCCAGATCGAGCAGGTCGAGCACCTGCGACCAGGAGTGCCGCACCCGGCGCGGACACGCGTGCACGATCCGCGCGCACGCCTCGACCATCAGCGGCGACGAACCGGGGCCCATGGTCCCGTACTTCAGGATCCGCCTCGCGAGCGGCGAGACCGGGCCGAGCGGTGCCCGCGAGCCGAGCACCGACTTGGTGAGCCGGGTCCGCAGCCGTCCGGCGCGCATCGGGATCAGCAGCGACTCCGCGACCAGTCGCGAACTGCCCGTGCTGCACAGCAGGGCGGCCGCCGCGTGTGCCCGGAAGGCGGCGCGCCCGGACGCCGCCATCAGCGTCATCCCGCCCATGGAGTGACCCGCGAACATGGCCTTCTCGCCGGGTGCGAGCGTCGCCGCGATCACCGCCTCCAGGTCGTCGGCGAGCCCGTCGACGCTGCACGCGGGGCTCGCGGGGCTGCGCCCGTGGCCGCGTTGGTCGTAGGCGATGACCCGGTGGTCGACCGCGAGATCGCGTATCTGCGCGGCCCAGAAGGCGGTCGAGCAGGTCCAGCCGTGCACGAGGACGACGGCGGGCGCGCCCTCGGGTCCGTGCACCTCGACGTGCAGCCGGGCGCCGTCGGCGGAGTCCACGGTCAGCACCCGCGCGGGCACGGGCGGCGCGTAGGGCCCACTGGCCACGTGCATCAGTCGGCTCACGCCTGTACCTCGGTCTTCTCGTGTGCGGGAGACGTGCCGGGGGCCGGGGCCCGCAGCACCTCGTACTCGGCGAGGTCGACGCGCCGCGTGGCGCTGCGGAACTCGGTCGTCGTACCGGGCCAGATGGTGGTGTTGCGGCCGTTCGCGTCGAGGTACCAGCTGTTGCAGCCGCCGGTGTTCCAGACGGTGCGCCGCATGCGTTCCTGGACCCGGTGGTTCCAGGCGTCGACCGCGCCGGGGCGGGCTTCGAGCGCCACCCGGCCGCCGAGGACGTCCAACTGCCGTACGAAGTCGGCCAGGTAGTTCAGCTGGGACTCGATCATGAGGATCATGCTCGAGTTCCCGAGGCCGGTGTTGGGGCCGATGATCGTCATCCAGTTGGGGAAGCCGGCCGCGGTGGCGCCGCGCAGCGACTGCATGCCGCCCTTCCAGGTCTCGGCGAGCGTACGGCCGTCCGCGCCGACGACCCGCTCGGCGATCGGCATGTCCGTCACGTGGAACCCGGTGCCGAAGACGATGGCGTCCGCCTCGGCGGTGGTGCCGTCGGCGGCCACCAGGGTGGAGCCGTCGATGCGGGCCAGGCCGGAGGCCACCACGTCCACATTGGGCCGGGCGAGCGCCGGGTAGTAGGTGCTGGAGAGCAGGATGCGCTTGCAGCCGATGCGGTAGTCGGGGGTCAGTCTGGCCCGCAGCTCCGGGTCCTTGACGGCGCGGGCGATGTTCCGCTTGGCCAGCCGCTCGACCAGGCCCAGTTCCTCGGGCCGCTTGGTGAAGGCCTGGACCTGCAACTCCCGGATGCCCCACAGCAGTCCGCGCCGGGCCTTCGTGGTGAACGGCAGCTGCCGGTGCAGCCAGCGCTCGGCCCCGCTGATCGCCCGGTCCATCCGCGGCATCACCCACGGCGGGGTGCGCTGGAAGAGGGTCAGCCGTTCCACCTCGGGCTGGATGGACGGCACGATCTGGATGGCGGAGGCGCCCGTGCCGATCATGGCGACGCGCTTGCCGCGCAGGTCGTAGTCGTGGTCCCAGCGGGCGGAGTGGAAGACCTTGCCGGGGAAGGTGTCGATGCCGGGCACGTCCGGGATTTTGGGGTCGGACAGCGGCCCGGTGGCGGAGACCACGAGGTCGGCGGTGAGGGTCCCGCTCGCCGTCTCGATCTCCCAGTGCAGCTTCTCCGCGTCCCAGCGCATCACCTTCACCTCGGAGTCGAAGCGCAGGTGCGGGCGCAGGCCGAAGAGGTCGGTGACGTGCTCCAGATAGGCGCGGATGTGGTCCTGGCCGGAGAAGGTGCGCGGCCACTCGGGGTTGGGCGCGAAGGAGAACGAGTAGAGGTGGGACGGTACGTCGCACGCGCACCCGGGGTAGCTGTTGTCCCGCCAGGTGCCTCCGACGCTGCCGGCCCGCTCCAGGACGACGAAGTCGGTCACACCCTCACGGCGCAGCCGCACGGCGGCTCCGAGACCTCCGAACCCGGAGCCGACCACCGCCACCCGTACATGCTCGTGCTCGGTCATCCCGACGCCTCCCTGCTCCGCGCGACCATGCCAGTGAACACTGGCGCAATGGGGAGACTAGAGGAGCTTCGTACTCATGGGTAGGGGTCCGGGCCGGGAAAGTTACCGCGGGTACGACATAGGGTGCCGTCGTGGCTGACGGATCAGGGAAACGGGACCTCGGGACACCGGCACAGGCCGGCGCACCCGAACCGGGCCGGCGCGAGTACCGCATGGAGGAGCTGGCGGAGCGGGCCGGCATCACCGTGCGCACCCTGCGTTTCTACCGCGAGCGCAAGCTGATCCCGCCACCGCGCCGCGAGGGCCGCATCGCCTGGTACGACGAGTCCCACCTGGCCCGGCTGCGCACGATCTCGGCGCTGCTGGAGCGCGGTCACACCCTGAACGGCATCGCCGAGCTGGCCGAGGCCTTCGACAACGGCCGGGACGTCGGCGAGCTGCTGGGCCTCGGCGAACCCAGCGAGGAGACCCCGGTCCGCCTCTCCCCCGAGGAGCTGGCCGACGTCTTCGCCGGCCAGGCCACCCCGGAGAACCTCGCCGCCGCCCTGGACCTCGGCTATCTCGGCACCGACGGCACGGACATCGTGCACATCAGCCGGCGGCTCCTCGACGTGTCCGCGGCCCTGGTCCGCGAGGGCGTCCCGCTCGCGGACGTGCTGGCCGCCGGCCGCCGCGTACGGGAGCACACCGAGGCGCTGGCCCGCCTGTTCACCGAACTCGTCCTGACCGAGGACCGCACACCGGAGGACCTCCAGCGACTGCGCCCCCTGGCGAAGAGCGTGGTGGAGGCGGAACTGTCCATGGCCCTGGACCGCCGCCTGCGACACCCGGGCGACGCATCCTGACGCACCCCGGGCACGCCTACAGGTCGTAGACCACCGTCACGGGAGCGTGGTCCGACCAACGCTCCTCGTGGGTCGCCGCCCGCTCCACGAAGCCCTTGACGGCCTTGCCGGCGAGCCCCGGCGTCGCGACCTGGAGATCGATCCTCCACCCCGAGTCGTTGTCGAAGGCCCGCCCCCGGTACGACCACCACGTGTAGGGCCCCTCCACCCCGGGGTGCAGCGCGCGCACCACGTCGACGTACCCCGCACCCTCACTGAGGACCCGGCCGAGCCACTCCCGCTCCTCCGGCAGGAACCCGGAGTTCTTGCGGTTGCCGCGCCAGTTCTTCAGATCGGCCTCCTGGTGGGCGATGTTCCAGTCGCCGCAGACGACGACCTCGCGCCCGTCGGCGGCGGCCCGCTCGCGCAGCCCCGCCAGGTGGCCGAGGAACTCCCCCATGAACCGCGTCTTCTCGTCCTGCCGCTCGGTCCCGACCTCGCCGGAGGGCAGGTAGAGGCTGGCCACGGTGACACCGGGCAGGTCGGCCTCGACGTAGCGCCCGCTGGAGTCGAACTCCGCGGACCCGAACCCGGTCCTGACCCGGTCGGGCTCACGCCGCGTGTAGAGGGACACCCCGGCCCGCCCCTTGGCGGCGGCGGGCGCGTGCACGACGTGCCATCCCTCGGGCGCCCGTACGGCGTCGGGGAGCTGCGCAGGTTCGGCCCGCACCTCCTGGAGGCACACGACGTCGGCGGAGGTCCCGGCGAGCCACTCCACGAAGCCCTTCCTGGCGGCGGCGCGGAGCCCGTTCACGTTCACAGAGGTAACAGTCAGCACCCGGGCACGATACTTAATCCGTCAGCCCGTCCCGACGCATGAATGTACGATACTCCGCATGCATATCCGCACGGTCCCGTACGACCACCCCGACGCCGTGAAGCTCAACGACCAGGTGCAGCTCGAATACGCCGAGCGCTACGGCGACGGGGGCGACGTCACCCCGCTCGACCCGTCGATGTTCCAGCCGCCGTCCGGCCTGTACCTGGTCGCGTACGACGAGCGGGACCGGCCGGTGGCCACGGGTGGCTGGCGCACCCAGGACGAGAACGACGAGGGCTACTCGGACGGCGACGCCGAGCTGAAGCGGATGTACGTGGTCGCGGAGGCCCGCGGCCTCGGCCTCGCCCGGCGCATCCTGTCGGCCCTGGAGGACGACGCCCGCGCGGCGGGCCGCACCCGCATGGTCCTGGAGACCGGCACCAAGCAGCCGGAGGCCATCGCCCTGTACACCTCCAGCGGCTACGAGCCCTGCGCCAAGTTCGGCCTGTACCGCCACGAGCCCCTGAGCCGCTGCTTCGCCAAGCCGCTGTAGGACCGCGGAACGCGCGAGAACCCCGCCGGACGAATCCGACGGGGTTCTCAATTGCAGTGGACCTGAGGGGATTTGAACCCCTGGCCCCCTCGATGCGAACGAGGTGCGCTACCGGACTGCGCCACAGGCCCTTGCAACGAGTGAAACTCTAGCATCCCCGTCCGGGTGCTTGGAAATCCGTTCCTGGCTGGTCACCAGGGCCCCGGACGGCCGGCGCTCGTCACTCGTTGGCCGCCCGCGGCCGGTCGCCGTCCTCGTACTGGTCGAAGAGCGGGGTGCGCCCCCGCTCGCGGGCACGGCGGGCGGACGCGGCCCGGCGGGCGTCGCAGCGGCCGTCGTCGTCGGCCGCGTCGGGCCGCTCCTCGGCGGCGGGCTCCGCCTCCGGCGCGCTCGGCTCCGCGGCGCTGGACCGCGCCGAGCTCCACGCGTCCGGAGCGCCGAGGTCGACACTGGGCGTGGCCCGCGGGGCGACCGGCGCGGTGACGTACGTCGGGAGCGGGACCGGCACCGGATCCCAGCTGTCGCCGTGTCCGGGCCGCCGCTGCCGCTCGCGCTGCTGGTCGACCCACTCCGCGTGGTCGGTCTGCTCCACCAGGGCGCGGCGGTCGGCCGCGAGGGCGGACAGGCCGGGGTCGGCCTCCGGTTCGGGCGAGTCGTCCGGCTCGTCGGCGCCGGGGTCCACGGGAGTCCGCCCGCGGGGCTGCCGCTCGCGCAGCCGCCGCGCCGCCGCCTCGGCCAGCTGCCGGTCCATCGTGTACGTGAACCGCCGCCGCTCCTGGGCCCGCAGATAGGCGATGTATCCGCTCAGCAGGACCGCGGGCACTCCGGGCGCCCACAGGAAGGCCAGCCCGCCGACCGCCGCGACGATCGCGCCGAGAGTGAAGGCGAGGAAGAGCATGACGGTCGTACGCCGCCGGCGCGCGAGCACCTTCGTGCGCCGGGCACGCGCTGCGGCCTCCGCCGAGGCGGCCCGCCGCGCGGCCGTCCCGGACTGCTCCGGCTCTGCCGAAGCGGACGCGCCGGAGGAGGTGTGGGCGGGCCGGCCGGAGTGACCGGACCTGGCGGACTGCCGGGGCACGGGTCTGTCGGCGGGGCGGGACGCGGATCTGTCGGCCGCCTGGCCCGGGGATCTGTCGGCGGACGGCGCCGCCGTCTCGTGCCGGTCCTGGGACTCCGCCGGGACCTGTGCCTGTGCCTGTGCCTGTGCCTGGGGACGGTGCCGCTCCTGCGCCCGGGACCGCGGCTGCGCCGGAGCCTGCGGCTCGGTCGGCGGCACGGCGAAGGCCCGGACGTCCACCGATTCGGTGACACCGTCCGGTCCGGCGCTGGGCTCCTCCTCGTCGGCGGAGCGCGCCTGCAGGTCCTTGGCGTACCGGCGCTCCATCGCCGCCCGTCCGGACAGCAGCCGGATGGCGGTGCTGAAGCGTTCCGTCGGACGGGCCTCGTTCAGCTCGTCCTGCCTACGGAGCCACATCGGCACCAAGTAGGCGGCCCAGGCCCCGACAATGACTGCGTAGATGAGGCCGCTGCTGCTCACGCCTCACACGGTAGAGGGGTTTGCGTGAGGCCATCTGCCAATTGCGCCGGTGTGTCGCACGATCCGGCTGATATTTCGAGCTTTTTTTGTGACGGATCCGATCAGCAGCCCGCCGACAGCGCCGAATTAACGCTCTCAGGTGATCCCCGCCGATCAATTTCGAACACCTATTTCATTTTCCGGCGGCGCCGGGCTGTGAACCGGTCAGGCCCGCTTTCACAGCGTCACGCCGTGTTCCGCGGCGTGTGCGGGGACTGGTCCTCCGGGGTGTTCCGACGTGGCTGGTGCGCACGTCCGCGCTGCCAGCGGGCGAGCAGACCCTCGGACGCCTCCTCGGCAGTGAGGGCGAAGACGAGGTGGTCGCGCCAGGCGCCGTCGATGTGGAGATAACGCGGCCGGAGACCTTCCGCACGGAATCCGAGTTTCTCCACGACCCTGCGGCTCGGCCCGTTCTCGGGGCGAATACAGACTTCGATGCGGTGCAGTCCGACCGTTCGGAAGCAGTGGTCGGACGCCAGTGCGACGGCCGTCGGCATCACGCCGCGTCCCGCGACCGCCTCGTCCACCCAGTACCCCACATGCCCGGAACACATGGAGCCCCAGGTGATCCCCGCGACCGTCAACTGCCCGACGAGGCGTCCCTGGTACTCGATCACGAAGGGCAGCATCCGGCCCGCGTTGGCCTCGGCCCGCAGGTGCCGGACCATCTGCCGGTACGTCGGCCGGAGCGCCGTCGGACCGCTCGGCGTGGGCGGCGGGATCGTCGCCTCCCAGGGCCGCAGCCAGTCGCGGTTGCGCCGGTTGACCTCGCGCCAGGCCCGCTGGTCGCGCAGCTTTATCGGCCGCAGGACGACATCGCCGTCCCGCAGCTCGACGGGCCAGGATGGGCTGTTCAGCTCGCACCCCCACTGCCGCTGGGTCCCGGGTGGTCGCCGCCGCGGATCTGGTCGACGGCGTGGGCCAGAAGGGGCTCCAGTACGGCCAGGCCGTCCCGGACCCCGCCGGTGGAGCCCGGCAGGTTGACGATCAGCGTCCGTCCCGCGACTCCCGCGAGCCCCCGGGACAGCGCCGCCGTCGGCACCTTCTGTCTTCCGAACGCTCTGATGGCCTCCGGAATGCCCGGGATCTCGTGGTCGAGGACGCGCCGGGTGGCCTCGGGGGTCCGGTCGGTGGGCGAGATGCCCGTGCCGCCGGTGGTGACGACGAGGTCGTACCCGGCCTCGACGGCGCTGCGCAGGGCGGCCTCGACGGGGTCCCCGTCCGGGACGACCCGCGGACCGTCCGCCCGGAACCCGAACGAGGCGAGCGCCTCGGCGATCAGCGGGCCGCCCCGGTCCTCGTAGACCCCGGCGGCGGCCCGGTTGGAGGCGGTGACGACGAGCGCGCGGTACGGCTGAGAGGTCATGCCCGGCTCCAGTCGCCCGACTTGCCGCCCGTCTTCACCTCGACGCGCACGTCCGTGATGACGGCTCCCTTGTCGACCGCCTTGACCATGTCCACCACGGTGAGCGCCGCCACGCTGACCGCGGTCAGCGCTTCCATCTCGACGCCCGTACGGTCCGTGGTCCGCACCGTGGCGAGGATCTCCACGGCGTCGTCCGCGACGGACAGGTCGAGCTCGACCCCCGACACCGCCAGCGGGTGGCAGAGCGGGATCAGGTCCGGGGTGCGTTTGGCGCCCATGATGCCGGCGATGCGCGCGGTCGCGAGGGCGTCGCCCTTGGGGACCCCCTCGCCGCGCAGCAGCTCGACCACCCGGGGCGAGACCAGGACGCGGCCGCTGGCGCGGGCGGTGCGCGCGGTCACGTCCTTCCCGGATACGTCGACCATGCGGGCGGCGCCCGCCTCGTCGATGTGCGTCAGTCGGTCCTGCGTACTCATCTGCTGTGGCGCTCCCGGTCAGGGCCCTTCGCGGTGCGGCGCGTGGCCTGTTGTGCGCGACACGGTACCGCCAACTCGGGGTGCCGGGCGGAAGCGGACCTCCCGGGCCCGGCCGCCCGTGCGCGCGGGGCCCTCCCCGGTCCCGCCGCCGGTGCGCGCAGGACCCCCGCCGGCCCGGCCCGCCGGTGCGATGCGGGTCCCCCGGAGAGCCGGTCACGCGCGCGGGCGGATCCCCCGGCGGGCGGGCCCGGCGCTCAGCCCAGCAGGACGACCTCGACGTCGGCGCCGGGCTCGACCGAGGTGGTGTCCTCGGGGACCACGATCAGCGCGTCCGCGTGCGCGAGGGCGGCGACCAGGTGGGATCCGGCACCGCCGACGGGCTTCACCTTCCCGTCCGCGTACGCCCCGCGCAGGAACTGGCGGCGGCCCTTCGGGGAGGTGAGCGCCTTGTCCGTGTCGAGGACGGCCCTGGCGGTCGGGCGGTGGATGTCCTTCAGGCCCATCAGGGTGCGGATCGCGGGGCGGGCGAACACCTCGAAGGAGACGTACGACGACACGGGGTTGCCCGGCAGCGCGAGCAGCGGGGTGTGCTCGGGGCCGATGGAACCGAAGCCCTGCGGTTTGCCCGGCTGCATGGCGAGCTTGCGGAAGTCGATCCCGCCGCCCTCCTCGTCCTCGTCGCCGACCGAGGACAGGGCTTCCTTGACGACGTCGTACGCGCCGACGCTGACGCCGCCCGTCGTGACCACCAGGTCCGCCCGGATGAGCTGGTCCTCGATGGTGGTGCGGAGCGTCTCGGCGTCGTCGGCGACCGCGCCCACGCGGTAGGCGATCGCTCCGGCGTCCCGGGCCGCGGCGCACAGGGCGAAGCTGTTGGAGTCGTAGATCTGACCGCTGCCCAGTTCCTCGCCGGGCTGGACCAGTTCGCTTCCGGTGGACAGGACGACCACGCGGGGACGCGGGCGCACACGCACCGTGCCCCGGCCGATCGCGGCGAGCAGGGCGATCTGCGGCGGGCCCAGGATCGTGCCCGCCTCCAGGGCCCGGTCACCCGCCCGTACGTCACTGCCCTGGGCGCGCACGTGCGCGCGGGCCGGGGCCGGGCGGTGGACGTGCACCTGGCCGCCTGCGCCCTCGGGTGCCGAACTGTGGGCGCGCATCCCGGAGACGGCGCCCTCGCCGAGACCGCCGTCGGTCCACTCCACCGGGACGACAGTCTCGGCACCGGGCGGCAGCGGGGCGCCGGTCATGATGCGGGCGGCCTCACCGGGACCCACGTACAGCTGCCGGGCCTGGCCGGCGGCCACGTCACCGACGACCGTCAGCGCGGCCGGGAACTCCTCGCTCGCGCCCGCGACATCGGCGACCCGGACCGCGTACCCGTCCATCGAGCTGTTGTCGAAGGGCGGCAGCGAGACGGGCACCGTGACGTCCTCGACCAGGACACAGCCCTGGGCGTCGAGGAGTTGCAGCTCGATGGGCTCCAGCGGGCGGACGGTCGCGAGGATGTCCTCCAGGTGCTCCGTCACCGACCAGAGGTGGTCCTGGCCGGTGGCACGGGTCGCGGCGCTGCTCACGTCGTCACATCTCCTCGGCTACATAACTGCGAAGCCAGGCCCGGAAGTCCGGTCCCAGATCTTCACGTTCGCATGCGAGTCTGACAATGGCACGCAGATAGTCGCCGCGGTCCCCGGTGTCATAGCGGCGGCCCTTGAAGACCACGCCGTGCACCGGGCCGCCGACCTTCTCGTCCGTGGCCAGCTGCTGGAGGGCGTCGGTGAGCTGGATCTCGCCGCCGCGGCCCGGCTCGGTCTTGCGCAGTATGCCGAAGATGTGCGGGTCGAGGACGTAGCGGCCGATGACCGCGTAGTTGCTGGGGGCGTCCGCCCGGTCGGGCTTCTCGACCAGGCCGGTCACCTCGACCAGGTCGCTCTCACCGGTCGGCGCGACGGCGGCGCAGCCGTAGAGGTGGATCTGCTCGGGCGCGACCTCCATGAGCGCGATGACGCTGCCGCCGTGCTGCTCCTGGACCTCGACCATGCGCGCGAGGAGCGGGTCGCGCGGGTCGATCAGGTCGTCGCCGAGCAGGACGGCGAAGGGCTCGTGGCCGACGTGCGGGGCCGCGCACAGGACGGCGTGACCGAGTCCCTTGGGGTCGCCCTGGCGCACGTAGTGCATCGTCGCGAGGTCGCTGGACTCCTGGACCTTGGCGAGCCGTCCGGCGTCGCCCTTCTTCTGGAGGGCCGACTCCAGTTCGTAGTTGCGGTCGAAGTGGTCCTCGAGGGGGCGCTTGTTGCGGCCCGTGATCATGAGGACGTCGTCCAGCCCCGCCGACACGGCCTCTTCGACCACGTACTGGATCGCGGGCTTGTCGACGACCGGCAGCATCTCCTTGGGAGTGGCCTTCGTGGCCGGCAGGAACCGGGTGCCGAGGCCTGCTGCGGGGATGACAGCCTTGGTGATCCTGCGGTGCGACTCAGTCATGCCCGCAACCATATCCGGTGGCTATGTGCGCAATCTGTGGCTCCGGTTAATTCGTTCTCATATGAGCACATTACGAAGGGTACGGGAGCCACCTGTGAGTCACCTGGGACGCGAAGCCGAGCCTGCCAAGAGAAAGTTGCGGCAAGAGCTCCTCTCGGTGAGAAGCGGGTTGACGGCGGATGACGTGCGGGAGACAGCCGCGGCTCTCGCGGCGCGGGCGCTGGAACTGCCGGAGCTGGCGCGCGCCGGCACGGTGGCGGCGTACGTCTCCGTGGGGAGTGAGCCGGGCACTCCCGCACTCCTCGACGCGCTCCGCGCGCGCGGAGCGCGCGTGCTCCTGCCGGTCCTGCTGCCCGACAACGACCTCGACTGGGGGGAGTACACCGGACAGGACGCGCTCGTCCGCGTCCGGCACGGCGGACGGATGGCCCTCCTGGAACCGGCGGGCGAGCGGCTCGGCCCGGACGCCGTCCGCGAGGCGGGAGCCGTCCTGCTGCCCGGCCTGGCGGTCGACGGGCGCGGGATGCGCCTGGGGCGCGGCGGCGGCTCGTACGACCGCGTGCTGGCCCGCCTGGAGCGTGCGGGGGTTGATCCGGCGCTGGTGGTGCTCCTGTACGACACGGAGGTCGTCGAGCGGGTGCCCGAGGAGCCCCACGACCGGCCGGTGCACGCGGTGGTGACCCCGTCGGCGGTGCGGCGCTTCCGCTGACGCCTGCCACGGCCCGCCCCCGCCCGGGAGACGGAACGGCCCTCCACGCACGGGTGGAGGGCCGTTCCGGGATCTGCGACGGTGTCAGGGCTTGAGCAGCAGCGTGTCGCTCGTGCTCCTGCCGACCGCCTTGTCCGAGAAGGACCAGGGCAGCAGCTCACCCTTGGCCCACTTGCCCGTCTGGTCGGTGTAGTGGGCGCTGTAGGCGTGCCCCGAGGCACCGGACAGGTTGATCCACTTGGACTTGTCGAGGTCCCCGAGGTTCACCACCATCCGCATCGACGGGACCCAGACGACTCCGTAGCCGCCGGCCGCGTTCCAGCCGGTGGCGTTCACCGTCGCCTCGCCGCCGCTGAGCTTCCACGGGCCCCGGTTGAGCATGTACTGCACGACGCGGGGGCCCTCGGTGCCGAGGGTCTGGTTCTTCAGGAACAGGCGGTGCAGCCGGCCCCAGCTCCAGGTGTCGATGTCCTTGCCGAGCTTGGCGGTCAGCTCCCAGCGGGCGTCCTGAAGGGCCCGCGCGAACAGCTCGTCACGGGTGTCGGTCCCCTTGTCCAGGCGCGTCCTGGGCGCCGACCACCAGTCGTTGTCCTCGTCGTCGATGATCTTGCGGATCACCTCGAACCAGCGGTCGCCGCCGTCCGGCTGCGCCTGGTCCGCGTCGCGCTGGCCGCACTCGCGCACCGTCTGGTCCCCGTCGGCGGGGCCGGTCGTGTCGACCCGGTCGACGTACAGGCACTGGCCCTTGACCCGCAGTTCCTTGGGCAGCTTGTTGCCGAAGGCGAGCTTGAGGATGTTGCGCCACGTCGCGTTGAAGTAGGCGGCGGCCGCCGAGTCGGCGTCCTGGGTGTAGTCCCAGCCCTCCAGGAGCTTCTGGGCCTCGCGCACGTCCTTGTCCGCGACGTCGATCTTGAGCAGCCTGGGCACCAGCAGCTTGGCGATCTCACTGCTGTTGTCGAGCTGCATCTGGCGCATGTCGTCGGTCGAGATCTTGCCGCCGCCCTTGATCTTCGACTCGATCAGGTCGGTGATGCGCTGGCTGCGCGAGCCGTAGCCCCAGTCCGTGGTGAGCGTGTAGGGGTACTTGTCCTCGTCGACGACGGCCTGGTTCGCCGTCACGATGTAACCGCGCTTCGGGTTGTACTCGAAGGGCAGCTCGGACTGCTTGATGAAGCCCGTCCAGCGGTACTTGGCCTCCCAGCCCGGCGCGGGCAGCGAGCCGTCGCCCGCACCGCGCGTGGGGATCCTGCCGGGCAGCTGGTAGCCGATGTTGCCCTCGGTGTCGGCGTAGACCAGGTTCTGCGAGGGCACGTCGAAGGACTGCGACGCCTTGCGGAAGCTGCTCCAGTCGGCGGCCTTGTCCATCTCGAAGACGGCGTCCATGGAGTTGCCCGGCTGCAGCGCGGTCCAGCGCAGCGAGACGCCGTAGCCGTCACCGCGGTCGGGCGCCGCGCTGTCGACGGTGGCCTTCCTGCCGACCTTCACGAGTTCGTCGTTGCGGTCGGACAGCAGCGGGCCGTTGTTGGTCGACCGGACGACGATCGTCTTGTCCGCGCCGCCCGCCACCACGATCCGCTCCTTGCGGGTGGCGAAGGGCACCACCTTGCCGTCGTACTGGTAGCCGTCCCCGGTGAGCTTCTCCAGGTAGAGGTCGGTGACGTCCACGCCGGAGTTGGTCATGCCCCAGGCGATGTCCCGGTTGTGGCCGATGACGACGCCGGGCATCCCCGCGAACGTGTAGCCGGAGACGTCGTACTGGCACTTCTCGCCGACGCTGCGGCAGTGCAGGCCCATCTGGTACCAGACCGACGGCAGCGAGGCCGACAGGTGCGGGTCGTTGGCGAGCAGGGGCTTGCCGGTGATGGTGTGGTCCCCGTCGACGACCCACGAGTTGGAGCCGATGCCGTTGCCGTTCACCCCGACGGCCGTGGGGACGTCCTCCAGCACCTTGTAGAGCCCCGACAGCTGGCTCTGCAGACCGTCGGGCGCCGCGGTGTCCCCGGCCAGCCCGGAGCCCGCCGCGGTGCCCGCCGTGCCGGTGCCGGTGCCGGTGCCCGCAGCGCCCTGGCCGTACGTCTTGGTGATCGCGTCGTACTGGCCCTCCTGGACGATCGCCTTGTTCCGGCTGTACGGGTAGTCCGGGTACAGGTCGGCGATCTGCTTCGGACCGAGCCGGCTGGTCATCAGGGAGCGGTCGATCTCGTCCTGCATGTTGCCGCGCAGGTCCCAGGCCATCGCCTTGAGCCAGGCCACCGAGTCGACCGGCGTCCACTCCTGCGGCTTGTAGTCGTTCTCGAATCCCAGGGCCGCGTACTCCAGGGAGAGGTCCGCGCCGTCCTTGCCCTTCAGGTAGGCGTTGACCCCCTTGGCGTAGGCACGCAGGTACTTCTTCGTGGCGGCCGACAGCTTGGTGTCGTACTCCTTCTTCGCCACCCGGTCCCAGCCGAGGGTGCGCAGGAACTCGTCGTTCTCGACCTGGCCCTTGCCGAACATCTCGGACAGGCGCCCCGAGGTCATGTGACGGCGCACGTCCATCTCGTAGAACCGGTCCTGCGCCTGGACGTAGCCCTGCGCCATGAACAGGTCCTCGTCGGAGGAGGCGTAGACCTGCGGGATGCCGTAGCCGTCCCGCTTGACGTCCACGGGACCCGACAGTCCGTCGAGGTGGATCGATCCCTTGGTCTGCGGGAAGGAGGCCCGGACGGTGCTGATGCTCCAGTACGCGCCGTAGGCGACGCCTCCGACGAGGGCCAGAACCAGAACGATGAGCATCAGACGGGCTCTGCGCCCCTTCTTCCTGCCGGACTTGCCGGGCTTTTGGCCGGAAGAGGCGGTGGTGTTGGGGGGCATCGCTGTCCTTGCTGTCCTAACGCGAGCGGCAGGGCGGGCTGTGCTTTTGACTGAGCGCAGGAGCAACCATAGGCGCAGGGCCCACCGCGCCTTGACGCGGAGTCGGGAACCCGAGAGCACGGGCGTTCGATCTTGCCCCTAGAAGTGTCAAGAAAAAGTCAAGACTTAGGTAAGGTAATGAAGTACTTGGGTCCGTAGTACGTGAGCCCGCGCCCGAGCGCGCGGGCCAAAGAAGGGAACGGCCGCTGACTGTCCACCACCTCAACCAGCTCCTGCTCGTCTGCTCGCTCGTTCTGCTCATCGCGGTGGCAGCGGTCCGCATCTCGTCGCGCAGCGGGCTCCCCAGCCTGCTCGTCTACCTCGGCATCGGCGTCGCCATGGGCCAGGACGGCATCGGCGGCATCGGCTTCAACAACGCCGAACTGACCCAGGTCATCGGGTACGCGGCGCTCGTCGTGATCCTGGCCGAGGGCGGCCTCGGCACGAAGTGGAAGGAGGTCGGACCGGTTCTCCCGGCCGCCTCCTCACTGGCCCTTGGCGGCGTCGCGGTCAGTGTGGGGGTCACGGCCGCGGCCGCCCACTACCTGATCGACCTGGAGTGGCGGCAGGCGCTCATCGTCGGGGCGGTGGTGTCCTCGACGGACGCGGCGGCGGTCTTCTCGGTCCTGCGCAAAATCCCCCTCCCCGCGCGCGTGACGGGTGTTCTTGAGGCGGAGTCCGGGTTCAACGACGCCCCGGTGGTCATCCTGGTCGTCGCCTTCTCCACGGCCGGCCCGGTGGAGCACTGGTACGCGCTCCTCGGCGAGATAGCCCTCGAACTGACCATCGGCGCCGCCGTCGGTCTCGCGGTCGGCTGGCTGGGCGCCTGGGGCCTGCGGCACGTGGCCCTGCCGGCCTCCGGCCTGTACCCGATCGCCGTCATGGCGATCGCGGTCACGGCGTACGCGGCCGGCGCGCTCGCCCACGGCAGCGGCTTCCTCGCCGTGTACCTCGCGTCCGTGCTGCTCGGCAACGCCAAGCTGCCGCACTGGCCCGCCACGCGCGGCTTCGCCGAGGGGCTCGGCTGGATCGCCCAGATCGGCATGTTCGTCCTGCTCGGCCTGCTGGTCACCCCGCACGAGATGGGCGACGACATCTGGCCGGCGCTCGTCATAGGCCTGGTGCTCACCGCGGTCGCCCGCCCGCTCAGCGTCTTCGCCAGCCTGCTGCCGTTCCGCATGCCGTGGCAGGAACAGACGCTGATCGCCTGGGCCGGGCTGCGCGGCGCCGTGCCGATCATCCTGGCGACGATCCCGATGGTGAGCGGCATCGAGGAAAGCCGCCGGATCTTCAACATCGTCTTCGTCCTGGTCGTCGTCTACACCCTCATCCAGGGCCCCACGCTGCCGTGGCTGGCCCGGAAGCTGCGCCTGGGCGCCTCCACCGAGGCCGCCGACCTCGGGATCGAATCGGCCCCCCTGGAGCGGCTGCGCGGGCATCTGCTGTCCGTGGCGATCCCCCCGCGGTCCCGGATGCACGGCGTCGAGATCAACGAGCTGAGGCTGCCGCCGGGCGCCGCGGTCACCCTCGTGGTGCGCGAGGGCACCTCCTTCGTGCCGCTGCCCACGACCACCCTGCGGTACGGCGACGAGCTGCTCGTGGTGGCCACGGACCCGGTCCGCGACGCGGCCGAGCGGCGGCTGCGCGCGGTGGCGCAGGGCGGCAAGCTGGCGGGGTGGCTGGGCACGGCCGCCGAGGGAACGGAACACCGCGCGGGGCACTGAGGACGCCTACTCCCGTACGGCGGGAACGGGCAGTCTTCCACAAAGGGGACGTCTCGCATTCGCAGGCCGACGCCGGGACGGTGCTCGTTTTCACAGGCGCCACAGGACTGCACCCCTGTACGATGAAGGCACACCTTGATCGAACCAACTCTGCCTGACGCAGAGCTGGCGCGACCGTATGGCGGCCGTGACGTCCTTCAGCCGGGGACGCCGGTATCTACCGCAGTTCCGCGCAAGAGGACAGCTCTCGGCGCCCCCGCACGGGCGCGCTACCAGGCGGCAGAAAGGCACGGGCCGTGGCATCCACGGTCACCTCCCGCCCCGGATACGGACAGCTGCTGCGCACCCGCGGCGCCTGGACGTTCCTGCTCCCCGGCTTCGCCGCGCGCCAGCCGTTCGCGATGCTCACCCTCTCCATCGTGCTGCTCGTCCAGCACACCACCGGCTCGTACGGGGCGGCGGGCGCCGTCGCCGCGGCCACCGGCGTCTCCATGGCGCTGTTCGCGCCCTACAGCGGCCGCCTCGCCGACCGCTACGGCCAGCGCGCCGTGCTGCTGCCCGGCGTCCTCGTGCACACACTGTCGGGCCTGTCCCTCACGGCGCTCGCCCTGACGGACGCCCCCCTGTGGGCGCTGTTCGTGGCGGCCCTGCCGACCGGCGCCTCGGTGCCCCAGGTCGGCCCCATGGTGCGGGCCCGCTGGGGCGTGAAGCTCCAGGACTCCCCCCTGATGACGACCGCGGCGGCCTTCGAGTCCGTCACGGACGAGCTGACCTTCGTCCTCGGCCCGCTGCTCGCGACCGCCCTGTGCACCGCCGTGAACCCCGCTGCGGGCCTGCTGACCGAGGCCGCCCTCACCCTGATCGGCGGGCTGCTGTTCGCGGCGCAGAAGAGCACCCAGCCCGCCGTCGCCGCCCGCGGTGAGGGGCACCCGCGCGTGCAGCACGTCTCCGCGCTGGGCATCCCCGGAGTGCGCGTCCTGATCGTGGCCTTCCTCGGCATCGGCTCCGTCTTCGGCGGCATGCAGGTCTCACTCGCCGCGTTCAGCGAGTCGATCGGCGAGCCCGGCCTGAACGGCGTCCTGTACGGGGTCTTCGCCGCGGGCAACATGCTCTCCGGTGTCGTGTGCGGCGCCGTCGCCTGGAAGATCACTCCGCAACGGCGTCTCCTCCTCGGTTACGCGGCGCTCGCGCTGACCGCCTCCGGCCTGTGGGCCGCCCAGTCGGTGGTCGTCCTCGCCGGACTGGGTCTGCTGGTCGGCATGTGCATCGCGCCCGCCCTGATCACCGGCTACACGCTGGTCGAGGCACTGGTGCCGGCGGGTGCCCGCACCGAGGCGTTCACCTGGCTCACCGGCGCGGTCGCGCTCGGCCAGGCCGCGGCCGTCACGGTCGCCGGGCAGCTGGAGGACCGCCTCTGGGACGGCGCCGGTTTCCTGGTGCCGATGGCCGGAACCGTACTGGCTCTGGTGACCCTGCTGGCACTGCGTTCACGCCTGTCCCAGCGGCCCCGCAGCCGCACGGTCGCACGTGGCGTCGGTCACCGCACGCCGGTGACGGTGGACTGAACCCGAGGAATGCGTCACTATGGACCGTCGTTAGCACTCATTGAGTGAGAGTGCCAGGAGGAAGACAAGTGCCGACCTACCAGTACCAGTGCACCGAGTGCGGCGAGGGCCTCGAGGCGGTGCAGAAGTTCACCGACGACGCCCTGACCGTCTGCCCGAACTGCGATGGCCGCCTGAAGAAGGTGTTCTCCGCGGTCGGTATCGTCTTCAAGGGCTCCGGGTTCTACCGCAATGACAGCCGCGGTTCCTCGTCGAGCAGCAGCCCGGCGCCTGCGAAGACGTCGAGCTCGTCGTCCGACGCGAAGTCGACGTCCTCGTCGGACTCGAAGTCGTCGTCGAGCTCCTCGTCGTCCGGCTCCGCGTCGAGCTCCTCGTCGAGCGGTTCCTCGTCGGCCGGCAGCACCGCGGCCTGAGGCCTTTCCCGCAGGACCCTGTCGTCGTCGACGGCAGGGTCTTCGGCCTGTCCGGGCCCGGTTAGGGTGCCGTCATGGCGAACACGGAGAACGCACAAAACCCGGCGGCGGCGCAGCGCCCGGCACGGACACGGCCGCCCCGCACGGCCGAGATCGGCGTGATCGGCGGCTCGGGTCTCTACTCGTTCCTCGACGACGTGACCGAGATACAGGTCGACACCCCGTACGGGCCGCCCAGCGACTCGCTCTTCCTCGGCGAGGTGGCCGGCCGGCGGGTCGCGTTCCTCCCGCGTCACGGGCGCGGCCACCATCTGCCGCCGCACCGCATCAACTACCGCGCCAATCTCTGGGCCCTGCGCTCCGTCGGCGTGCGCCAGGTGCTCGGCCCCTGCGCGGTCGGCGGGCTGCGCCCCGAGTACGGGCCGGGGACCCTGCTCGTGCCCGATCAGCTGGCCGACCGCACGAAGACCCGGACGCAGACGTACTTCGACGGGCTGCCGCTGCCCGGGGGCGACATGCCGAACGTCGTGCACGTGTCGCTGGCCGACCCGTACTGCCCCGTCGGACGCCAGGCCGCGCTGGCCGCCGCACGCGGGCGGGACTGGGAGGCGGTGGACGGGGGCACGCTCGTGGTCGTCGAGGGGCCGCGGTTCTCGACCCGGGCCGAGTCCCTCTGGCACCGGGCGCAGGGCTGGTCGGTGGTGGGCATGACCGGCCACCCCGAGGCCGCGCTCGCCCGCGAACTGGAGCTCTGCTACACGTCGTTGACCCTCGTCACGGACCTGGACGCGGGCGCCGAGACCGGGGAGGGCGTCTCGCACGAGGACGTCCTGAAGGTCTTCGCGGCGAACGTGGACCGGCTGCGCGGTGTGCTCTTCGACGCGGTCGCGGCACTCCCGGCGAACGAGACGCGGGACTGCCTGTGCATGACGGCCCTGGGCGGGATGGACCCGGGGTTCGAGCTGCCCTGAGCGGGTGCGGGGCGGGCCACCACGATCCGTCCTTGCTCGGCCGCTTTGTCGGTTCCCCTGCGGGCGGGGCGCCCGCGGAACTGCTCGTTTTGCGGGGGCGCCTGCGGAACTGGTCGTTCGGGTGTGGGACGTCTGCGGAACTGCTCGTTCGAGTGTGGGACGCCTGCGGAACTGCTCGTTCGAGTGTGGGACGCCTGCGGAACTGCTCGTTCGAGTGTGGGACGCCTGCGGAACTGCTCGTTCGAGTGTGGGACGTCTGCGGAACTGGTCGTTCGGGTGAGGGAGTTGTCCACAACCCGTCGGTAGTCCACGGGCTCCGGCGGGCTTCGCCGTGAGGCCTCATCGTGGGGATCGCAAGCCGATCCCTCGTGGCAGGTGGTGGCACCCATGGCACAGCTCTCCCCTCTCTCCCGTCCGTCGGGCACGGACACGCCTCCCCGGTGCGAGGTGCCGCTCTTCGCTCCCGTGCGTGTCCGCGGCGTCCGCTCGCGGGTACGGCGTCTGTTCCGGCACCGGAAGCGGGCCGTGGCCGCGGGCCTCGCGGTCACGGCCGTCGCGCTCGTGACGACCGGCCCCCATGACGCCGAGCGCCCCCGGGGGCATCCGACGGCGGCCTCCCCACCTGCGCCGGCGTCCGCTCCCTTACACGTGCGGCCCGTGACCGCGAGGGTCACGGCCCCGGTTCGGATCGCCGACGGGGCCACGGTGCGGCTGCTGCGCCCGGGCGACCGCGTCGACGTGGTCGCGGCGGACAGCGGCGGCCGGGCGCGGGTCGTGGCGGCCGGGGCGCGGGTCACCGAGGTGCCGGACGCCGAGGCCACCGAGGCCGGGGCACTGGTCGTCCTGTCGGTCCCGCGGGCCACGGCCACCCGGCTGGCCGGTGCCGGCACGACCGCACGGCTGGCGGTGACGCTGTGCTGACCGGCGAGAAGGCGTTCGGCGGAGCAGGGGTTCCGACCTGCGCCACCGCGCCAGGTCCCACGATCGAGCTACCGCACTGGACAGGCCCGGCGCACCCTGACGTAGGTTGCGGAGCTGTTTGTTCCACACCATGTGCAGAGGGGCCTCTCGGTGAGCGAGAAGAAGAAGCCTGGCGTTCTGGAGGGCTTCAAGGCCTTTCTGATGCGGGGGAACGTCATCGACCTGGCCGTCGCGGTGGTCATCGGCGCCGCCTTCACCAACGTCGTCAATTCAGTGGTGAAGGGGATCATCAACCCGCTGGTGGGCGCCTTCGGCACGAAGGACCTCGACAGGTACCACTCGTGCCTGAAGTCGCCCTGCGCGACGGCCAAGGACGGCTCGGTCACGAGCGGCATCCCCATCCTGTGGGGCACGGTGCTCAGCGCGACGCTCAGCTTCGTGATCACCGGAGCCGTCGTGTACTTCCTGATGGTCCTGCCCATGTCCAAGTACCTGGCCCGGCAGGAGGCCCGCCGGAAGGCGAGGGAGGACACGCACGAGGTCATGGAGGTGACCGAGCTGGAGGTGCTCAAGGAGATCCGCGACGCCCTGGTGGCACAGCGCGGCTCGGGCCACGACCAGAACTAGGACCGGGGACGGGAGCAGGGGCAGAACGGGAGGCAGCACCAGGACCAGGCCCTGGGCCGGGACCGGGGGCGGGACCGGCGGCGGGCCCGGAGCGCGGGGCGGCGGCTCAGATGTGGTGCGGTGGCTTCTCGTCGAGGAAGCGCTTCAGGTCGGCCGCGCTGTCGCCGCCACTGGGCCGCTCGCCCCACCCTCGGTCCGTGTCGTCCGAGGACTGCCGGTCCAGCGGATCGTCGAAGACCAGCGCGGCCTTGGGGTCGCGCGGCTCGGGTGCGGGGCGGGTACTCATGCCTCCAGAGTACGTGCCTCGGGCACGCGGGTCCCTGGGTCGCACGGCTCGGGACGGCGACGGCCCGAACGCTCGTGAACGCTTTCACAAGAATTTGCGGCGCGTTTCTGCTGTGCTTGGCCTCATGAACACCAGTACCGCTTCCGCATCCGGCCGGGCGGCACGACCGGCCGCCCACCGGCCGCTGCGCAGAATGACCGCCCGGGGCCGCGACGAGTCGCACCGGGTCGCGTCGCCCCTGGAGCTCTTCTTCGACCTGTGCTTCGTGGTGGCCATCGCCCAGGCCGGCATCCAGTTGGTCCACGCGGTGGCCGAGGGGCACGCGGGCGAAGGCCTCCTGAACTACGCGATGATCTTCTTCGCGATCTGGTGGGCCTGGATGAACTTCTCCTGGTTCGCCTCGGCGTACGACAACGACGACGTGCTCTACCGGGTCGTCACGCTGGTCCAGATCGCCGGTGTCCTGGTGCTCGCGGCCGGGGTGTCCAAGGCGTTCGACGACCACGACTTCCTGCTCGTCTGGCTCGGTTACGCGATCATGCGGGTCGCGATGACCACGCAGTGGCTGCGCGCTGCACGCTCGGCCCGGGGCCCCGAGAGAACCATGGCGCTGCGGTACGCGGCCGGTGTGCTGCTGTGCCAGGTCGGCTGGCTGGGGCTGCTGCTCCTGCCGGAGCCGGCCCGGCCCTGGGTGTTCCTGGTGATGGCGATCGCCGAACTGTGCGTCCCGCTGTACGCGGAGAGGGAAGTCAGCACGTCCTGGCATCCGCGCCACATCTCCGAGCGGTACGGCCTGTTCACCATCATCGTGCTCGGCGAGACGATCGCCGCGGCCACAATCGCCGTGAAGTCGGGCGTCGACGAGCACGAGGCCCTGGGTGAGCTGCTGCCGATCGCGGTGGGCGGACTGCTGGTGGTGTTCTCGGCGTGGTGGGTCTACTTCGTGGTGCCGATCCACGGCCATCTGCGGACCAGCGCCCAGGCGTTCGTGTGGGGATACGGCCACTACCTCATCTTCGCGTCCGCCGCCGCGATCGGTGCCGGTCTTGAGGTCGCCGTCGAGCAGGCGGTCGGCGAGGCGCACATCTCGACGCTGGCCGCGTCCGCGGCGGTGACGCTGCCCACGGCGCTGTTCCTCCTGACGGTGTGGGCGCTGCACGCCCGCTACTTCAAGGTGGGCATCGCCCAGCAACTCGTCCTGCCCGTCTCCGCGCTGCTCGTCATCATGTGCACGTTCCTCGGCCACTGGGCGGTGCTCGCGACGGGCATCGTGACGGCGCTGACAGTGGCGGTCGGGGTGGCACTGACGGCGCGGACGGCGGGCCGGGAAAGAACGACGGCCGAAGCGGAGCAGCGGGGAGCGGACACGTCGCGGGACACCGACGGAACGCCGGAAGGCACCGAAGGAACGCCGGAAGGCACCGAAGGAACTGCGAAGGGCACCGGAGGTGCGTCGAGGGGCACTGAAGGAAGACTGGGGGCATGACACTTGACGCTCTGACGGATGTCGCGGGTCTGCGGGTGGGTCACGCGACGCTCACCGGCGACGGAAGACTCACCGGCACCACGGTGGTACTTGCTCCGCCGGGGGGTGCGGTCGCGGCCGTGGACGTGCGCGGCGGCGGGCCCGGCACCAAGGAGACCGACGCCCTGGACCCGCGCAACCTGGTGCAGAAGGTCGAAGCGATCGTGCTGACCGGCGGCAGCGCGTACGGACTGGACTCCGCGTCGGGCGTGATGGCCTGGCTGGAGGAGCAGGGGCGCGGGGTGCGTGTCGGTCCCGACCCGGCGCACGTGGTGCCGGTCGTGCCCGCCGCCTGCGTCTTCGACCTGGGCCGCGGTGGCGACTTCGGGGCGCGGCCGGACGCGGCCACCGGGCGGGCCGCGGTGGAGGCCGCCGCGGCGAGCGGGCCGGGGGCCCCGGTGCGGGAGGGCTGCGTGGGCGCCGGGACGGGGGCGACGGTCGGGCCGGTCAAGGGCGGCGTCGGCACGGCGAGCACCGTGCTCGCCTCGGGCATCACGGTGGCCGCGCTGGTCGTGGCCAACGCGGCGGGTTCGGCCGTGGAGCCGGAGACGGGGGCGCTGTACGGGGAGTTGCTGACCGGACGTGTGGCGTACCCGCCGGCCGAGGTGCACGCGGCGGCCTCGCTGCGCCTGGCCGAGGCCGCCGCGAGGAACGCCCCTCCCCCGCTGAGCACGACCCTGGCCGTCGTGGCCACCGACGCCGAACTCACGCGCGCGCAGGCCCAGAAACTGGCGGGCACCGCGCATGACGGCATCGCGCGCGCCGTCCGGCCGGTGCATCTGCTCAACGACGGGGACACGGTCTTCGCACTGGCCACGGGAGAGAGGCCGCTCGCCACCGGGCAGCCCCTCGCGCTGAACGAGGTGCTGGCGGCGGGGGCGGACGTGGTGACGCGGGCGATCGTCCGTGCGGTGCGTGCGGCCGGCCCGGTGGACGGGCCGGGCGGGACGTGGCCGTCGTACGGGGAGCTCTACGGGGACCGGTAGCGGAGGCAGGTGGCGGGAGGCCCAGAATCACCAGCGCCGTCTGCCACACCTACACCGCCGCCGGCGTCCGCTGGTCCGGTGGCGGGGTGCCAACGGGGTGACCGGCGGCCCGCCCGCGCTCCTGTCGAACGAGGCGTCGCCCGCCGGAAGTCCTGACGGATCTTCCGCCGGAGCCGCTGCCGCCCGAACCGCATGACGGACATCGCCGCCGCGGTCCTCACCCTGGAGGGGCAACGCTGAAAAGGCTCATTGTCTTGGTTCTGTCACGTGATGGCCCCGAGCGCGGTCGGCGGGAACCCTTCGCGGCGTGCGGCGCTCTTTCTCCACGCAACGGAGCGGACCACCCACATCCCACGAACCTGGAGCAGCCCGTGACAACGCCCGACATATCGACGCGGCGCGCAGCGGGGGCCTGTGCCGCCCTGATGGTCGGCGCCCTCACCCTCACCGCCTGCGGTGGAAACGCCAACGCGGACAACAAGGACGGCAAGAACGGCGGGAGTTCGGCGAAATCGTCCACGGCGAGGATCGTCATCTCGGCCAAGGACGGTTCGACGAGCGCGTCGATCAACGCGACCGGGGTCAAGGTCAGCGACGGCAGGCTGACCGACGTGAAGATGACGGTGGCCGGGACCGGGACCGCGGTGCCCGGCTCGCTCTCCGGCAGCGGCAAGGCGTGGAAGCCGAAGGAACAGCTGGAGCGCGGGACGAAGTACCGGATCTCCGCGAAGGCGAAGGACGGCAACGGCCGTACGGCGGCGGCCAATTCCATTTTCACCACCGTCTCCACGGACAACAGCTTCATCGGCACGTACACGCCCGACAGCGGTGCCACGGTCGGGGCCGGCATGCCGGTCTCCTTCACCTTCGACAAGGCGATCAGCGACAAGAAGGCCGTGCAGTCGCACATCACGGTGCGGTCCACCAGCGGGCAGCGGGTCGTGGGGCACTGGTTCGGGGCGCAGCGGCTGGACTTCCGGCCGGAGGAGTACTGGAAGGCCGGCTCCAAGGTCACCATGAAGATCGACCTGGACGGCGTGGAGGGCGCGAACGGCGTCTACGGCGTGCAGGACAAGACCGTCACCTTCACGGTCGGCCGCTCGCAGGTCTCCACGGTGGACGTCGCGACGCAGAGGATGACGGTGGTGCGCGACGGCAAGACCCTCAAGACGATCCCGATCTCGTCGGGCAGCCCGCAGAACACCACGTACAACGGCCAGATGGTGATCTCCGAGAAGTTCCGGCAGACGCGGATGAACGGGGCGACGGTCGGTCACGGCGGGGAGTACGACATCGCGGACGTGCCGAACGCGATGCGGCTGACGACGTCGGGGACGTTCATCCACGGCAACTACTGGTACAACCGCGGCAATCCGCCCTTCGGCCGGCAGGGCACGAGTCACGGTTGTGTGGGTCTCGCGGACGAGCGGGGGGCGCAGGGCGACACGGTCGCCAAGTGGTTCTTCGACAACTCGCTCGTCGGGGACGTCGTGAAGGTCGTGAACTCCCCCGACAAGGCGGTCGCGCCGGACAACGGGCTCAACGGCTGGAACATGGCGTGGAGCGCGTGGACCGCCGGAAGTGCCGTCTGACGAGGGGGTTTTGACCCTTGTGGGGGCCGCGCGGGAACACCCCGCGCGGCCCGCGCGTTTTCCGTCCGCAGGTTTTCTCGGTTCGCGGACATGATGTCCGACCGAGGGGCTACGGTATGCACCCACAAGGTGACATGCAGCAACGCCGGGAGAAGCCTTGAGCGTTCCGTACGAGACAGCAGCGTACGAGCCAGCCGAGTCGCCCGAGTCTCCGGAGGAGCATCTCGCGCGACTGCTCGGCCGTGCTCTCAACTCCTTCGAGTTGCCGGACGAGGTGATACGGCAGCTCGACTGCGCCCTGGCGCACGACAGCTCGCTGCACTCCGCGCATCACAGCGCGGGGCTGCACCGAGAGACGTACCGGCACACGTGGCTGCTCGCCGACGGCTCGGCGGTCACCCTGTGGGAGCTGGTCCACAACCCCACCCCGGGCAGTGAGGCCCAGCACGAGGTGTACGCGGACGAGGAGGAGCTGCGGGCGGCGACGTCCCGGTTACCGCTGCCGGCGGACGCGCCGGACTTCGAACTGCCGGTGCTGGTGCAGCTGTCACCGGTTCTCGATCCGGGCCACGCGTACGTCCCCGACGACTCGGCGGATCACGCACGCCGCCTCCTGCGGCGCGCGGAGAACGCGGACGGGCCGGACGCCGACCTGACCGGGCTGCTGCTGCGCGAGGCCTGCGCGCACCAGATCATCCAGGCTTTCGGGCGCCCCGGCCGCGCGGGCCGGACGCCTGGGCTGTGCTTCTCGCTCTACGAGCACGCGTTCCTGTTGCGCGACGGGCGCGAGATCTCCCTCTGGGAGGTCGAGCACACGGCGACGCCGGACCGGCGGCACATGTGCGAGGTGTACGCGACGGAGGCCGCGGCCCGGGAGGCGATGGAGCGCCGCGCGGCCCGTCTCGGCTGACGCCGACCACACCGGCTCACCCCGCCGACGGGCACCAGCACGGCCGGCCGGCCTCACCGACGCGCACTGTCACGAGCGGCCCCCCTCACCGACGCGCACCATCCCCACCGGCCCGCCTCGCCGACGGACACCGCCCCGACCGGCCGACCCGCTGGCGCGCACCACCCCACCGACCCGCCCCGCCCGACGCGCACCCTCACCACCGGCCCGCCCCGACGAGACGGGCACCCTCAAGACCGGGTGTCGCTGAACTGCCGTGCCAGGCAGGCGAACGCGGCGCGCTCCTGCGGGGTCAGTTCCACGGAGTCCGTGTCCGGGCCGGTCTGCCGCTGGCAGGGCACCGCACCGAGTGTGCTGCCCGGATGCCGCGCCGCCGCCCCGGGACGGCTCCGGCGCAGCAGGCGCACGAGGCCGACGACCCAGATGACGGTCGTCAGGGCGAGGACGCTCGCGCCGGTCAGCTGAAGGATCGACACATGCTCAGGCATGCGTTCCAGTAGACATCACGGTCCGGGACTCTGGTCCCGGACCGTGACGCATCTCGCAGATGCGGTGAACGGCTCACGGCCGCCCTTAAGGGGCACGTGCGCGGCCCCGGTTCGGCGGCTCAGGCCGCGACCGGCTCCTTGATGCCGGTCCCGGCCTGGGCGGCGGCGTCGGTCGCCTCCGCTCCCCTGCCCCCGGGTGTCTGCCTGCGCAGGCCCTTGAGGACGACCACGACGGCGGTGGTGACGCACACGCCGGCGGCGATGGCGACGAGGTAGAGGAACGGGTTGCCGATCAGCGGGACGACGAAGATGCCGCCGTGCGGGGCGCGCAGCGTGGCGCCGAAGGCCATCGACAGGGCACCGGTGACCGCACCTCCCGCCATCGAGGCCGGGATGACGCGCAGCGGGTCCGCCGCGGCGAAGGGGATGGCGCCCTCGGAGATGAAGGAGGCACCGAGCACCCAGGCCGCCTTGCCGTTCTCCCGCTCGGTCGGCGTGAACAGCTTGCCGCGCACGGTCGTCGCCAGTGCCATCGCCAGCGGCGGGACCATGCCGGCCGCCATCACCGCGGCCATGATCTTCATGGCGGAGCCGCCGGGGCTCGCGACCGCGATACCGGCGGTGGCGAAGGTGTACGCGACCTTGTTGACGGGGCCGCCGAGGTCGAAGCACATCATCAGGCCGAGGAGTGCGCCGAGCAGGACGGCGTTGGTGCCGGTGAGCCCGTTCAGCCAGTCGGTCATGCCCTTCTGGGCCGAGGCGATGGGTTTGCCGATCACGACGAACATCAGGAACCCGACGATCGCCGAGGAGATCAGCGGGATCACCACCACCGGCATGATGCCGCGCAGCGCCGCGGGGATCCGCACCCGCTGGATGCCGATCACCACGCCACCGGCGATGAGGCCGGCGGCCAGACCGCCGAGGAAGCCCGCGTTGATGGTGAGCGAGATCGCGCCGCCGACGAAGCCGGGGACGAGTCCGGGCCGGTCCGCCATGCCGTACGCGATGTAGCCGGCCAGCACCGGGACGAGGAAGCCGAAGGCCACGCCGCCGATCTGGAAGAACAGCGCGCCCCAGCTGTCCGCCTGCATCCACATGAAGTGGTCCATGACGGAGGGCGCCTTGTTGACCTTGTAGCCGCCGATCGCGAACCCGAGGGCGATCAGCAGACCGCCCGCGGCGACGAACGGCACCATGTAACTCACGCCGCTCATCAGCCACTTGCGCAGCCTGGTGCCGTAGCCCTCGCCGGAATCGCCGGCGCGGTCCACCGGCGTGCCGGGTGCGGAGCCCGCGGTGACCTCGCCGCGCTCGGCCTTGCCGCGGACCTCGGAGATCAGCTCGGCGGGCCGGTTGATGCCCGCCTTCACGCCGACGTCGACGGTCGGTTTCCCGGCGAACCGGTCCTTGTCGCGTACGGGCACGTCGTGCGCGAAGATCACGCCGTCCGCCGCCGCGACGACCGCCGGGTCGAGCCGGGTGAAGCCGGCCGAGCCCTGGGTCTCGACGGTGATCTCGACGTCGCCCGCCGCGCGTCCCGCGTTCTCCAGCGACTCGGCCGCCATGTAGGTGTGCGCGATGCCCGTGGGGCAGGAGGTGACGGCGACGATCCGGAACGGCCGCGCCTCCTCGGTCCGTCCGGGGCCCTCGCCGCGGGGGGCGCCCGGTGCCGGGGCGGGTCCGTCCTGGACGGTCGCACCCGGCACCGGGGCCGGACCGCCCGCGGCGGCGTCGGCGGAGGCCGCCGCGTTCGACGCCGCCGCGGAGTCGTCGGGGACGGTGGTGGCGGGGGTGGCCGCCGCGGCCTCGTCCCCGCCGACGAGCGCGGCCGCGGCCCCGGCGTCGGTGGCGGCGCGCAGCGCGGACGTGAACTCCTCGTTCATCAGCCGGCGGGCCAGCGAGGACAGGATCGAGAGGTGGGCGTCGTCCGCGCCCGCCGGGGCGGCGATCAGGAAGATCAGGTCGGCGGGCCCGTCCGGGGCGCCGAAGTCGATCCCCGCGGTGCTGCGCCCGAAGGCCAGCGTCGGCTCGGTGACGTGCACGCTCCGGCAGTGCGGGATGCCGATGCCGCCGTCGAGGCCGGTCGGCATCTGCGCCTCACGGGCCGCCACGTCGGCGAGGAAACCGTCTAGGTCGGTGACCCGGCCCAGGGTCACCATGCGCTCGGCGAGGGCGCGTGCCGCCGCCTCTTTGGTATCGGCGGACAGGTCGAGGTCGACCAGGTCCGCGGTGATCATCTCGCTCATCGCGGGCTCCTTCGCACGCGTATCGCCCGTGGGGAACGCCGGGCGGGGGTGGGGACAGGGGTGCCGCCCTCGGGGAGGAGGGCGGGGCAGGCGGGGGCGGCTGCGGCGGGGAGGGGGAGGCCCCGCCGCGTCAGTGCCTGCCCTGAGGGGGTGGTTGCGGGAGCGGGCGTCATGACACCGGCTCCGTCAGTACGCGGTCCACGGGGACCTCCGTCGTGACGGTCACGGCGGAGGGGTCGAGGTCGGCCGGGCCCGGCATGACGCTGCCGGGCAGCCGCACGGCGGCGGCGCCGTGGGCGACGGCGGAGGCGAGGGCGTCGGGTCCGCTGCCGCCGGCGATCAGGAAGCCGGCCAGCGAGGAGTCACCGGCGCCCACGTTGCTGCGTACGGCGTCGACGTGCGCGCTGCCGAACCAGGCACCCGACGCGTCCACGAGCAGTTGCCCGTCCGCGCCGAGGCTGGCCAGGACGGCACCGGCGCCCAGCTCGCGCAGTTCCTCGGCGGCCTTGACCGCGTCGCCGACGGTGGCCAGCGGGCGCCCGACGGCCTCCGCGAGCTCCTCGGCGTTCGGTTTCACGACGTCGGGCCGCTCGCGCAGCGCCGCGAGCAGCGCCGGTCCCGAGGTGTCCAGCGCGATGCGGGCGCCCGCCGCGTGGGCGCGGGCGACGAGGTCGGCGTACCAGGAAGGGCCCAGTCCGCGCGGGAGGCTGCCGCAGCAGGTGATCCAGTCCGTCTCGCCGGGGCGGTACTGCTCGCGGACGGTGTCCAGGAGCGATTCGGCCTCGGCGGGCGAGAGTTCGGGTCCGGGTGCGTTGATCTTCGTGAGGGTGCCGTCGGGTTCGGCGACCGAGATGTTGGAGCGGGTCGCGCCGGCCACCGGGACGGGCGCGACGTCGATGCCCTGGGCGTCGAGCAGGTGGGCGACGAGGGCGCCGGGTGCTCCGCCAAGGGGCAGCACGGCCACCGTTCGCCGCCCGGCCGCGGCCACCGCCCGCGACACGTTGACCCCCTTGCCGCCCGGGTCCATCCGCTCGCCGGTGGCCCGGATGACCTCACCGCGGTCCAGGGACGGGACCTCGTACGTACGGTCGAGGGAGGGGTTGGGGGTGACGGTGAGGATCATGCTCGCTCGCTTCTAGACACACTGCACTTCGGTGCCGCCGCGCTCGATGGCGACGACGTCTTCCGGGCTCAGCCCGCTGTCGGTGATCAGCAGGTCCACGTCGCCGAGGTCACCGAAGCGCGCGAAGTGCTCCTGGCCGTGCTTGGAGGAGTCGGCGAGCAGCACCACCCGGCGCGCGGCGCGGACGGCCGCGCGCTTGACGGCGGCCTCGGCGAGGTCGGGAGTGGTGAGTCCGTGCTCGGGCGAGAAGCCGTTGGCCGCGATGAACACGACGTCGGCGCGGATCTCGCCGTACGCCCGCAGCGCCCAGGCGTCGACGGCGGCACGGGTCCGGTGCCGCACGCGGCCTCCGACGAGGTGGAGCTGGATGCCGGGGTGGTCCGCGAGGCGGGCCGCGATCGGCAGGCTGTGCGTGACGGCGGTGAGCGTCGACTCCAGCGGGAGGCTGCCGGCGAGCCGGGCGACCGTGCTGCCCGCGTCGAGGATCATCGTGCCCTCGCCCGGCAGTTCGGCCAGCGCCGCGCGGGCGATGCGGTCCTTCTCGTCGGCGGCGGTGGACTCGCGTTCGGCGAGGTCGGGCTCGAAGTCGAGGCGGCCCGCCGGGATCGCGCCGCCGTGCACCCGGCGCAGCAGTCCCGCGCGGTCGAGGGCCTTGAGGTCCCGGCGGATGGTCTCCGCGGTGACCTGGAACTCCTCGGCCAGCGACGGGACGTCGACCCGGCCGCCGTCACGGGCGAGCCGGAGGATCTCCTGCTGCCGCTCCGGTGCATACATGTCCGTTCGCCTCCGCCTGATGCCCGAACTTGTTGTTCCTGAGGGGAGGCTACGACCGGTTTCCGAGAATGTAAACAGGTTCGGGCTTCATTCGGGCATGAACGGACTCGCGGCGGTGTGGGCCTGCGCGGGTCCGGGCACGAGAAGGGGCCCGGCACCTGAGGTGCCGGGCCCCTTCTCCGTTCATCCGTGGCTCACGGAACGAGCACCGGCTCCTGCTCCGTCCAGGCCGCGCCGGCCGTATCGGCAGCCCCCTCCACATGCTGCGCGGGCCGCTTGGGCAGGGCGAACATCAGCAGGAAGATGGCGCCCATCACCGCGGCGACCCAGACCAGCGCGTGCTGGAAGCCGTTCACGAACGCCGGCCCCACCTCCGCCGGGGCCAGCCGGTCGCTCATCGTGCCGAAGAAGACCACGGACACCAGCCCGAGACCGAGCGCGTTGCCCATCTGCTGCACGGTGTTGATGAGCCCGGACGCCGACCCTGCGTGCTCGCGCGGGACCTCCGACAGCACCGCGTCCGTCAGCGGGGCCACGATGAAGCCCATCCCCGCACCCATCACCACCAGCGGCAGCGCCATCTGCCAGGAGGCGATGGAGGCGCCGTACCGTTCGGACTCCCAGATGTAGAGCAGCACGCCGAGCCCCATGATCAGCGCGCCGCCCTGGAGCACCTTGCGTCCGAAGCGCGGGACCAGCAGCTGCACCGACATCCCGGCCGCCGCCGACACCGCGATGGAGAACGGCACCCCGGTCAGACCCGCCCGCAGCGCGCTCCAGCCCAGCCCGACCTGCATGTACAGCGTCCACACCAGGAAGAAGATGCCGAGGGCCACCCCGAAGACGGTCTGCACGGCGATGCCCGCGGCGAAGCTCTTCACCTTGAACAGCGACAGCTCGACCAGCGGCGAACCGTCCCGCTGCGCCTTGCGCCTCTCGTACGCCACCAGCGCCGCGAAGACACCGAACGCGCCCGCCATCGAGACGTAGCCCCACAGCGGCCAGCCCAGCTCGCGGCCCCGGGTGAGCGGGTAGAGGAGCATCAGCAGGCCCAGCGTGACCAGGGCCACGCCGACCAGGTCGAGCCGCAGCGCCCGCGGGGCCTTGGACTCGGTGATGAACTTGCGGCCCAGGATCAGCCCGGCCACGCCCACCGGCAGGTTGATGAGGAAGATCGGCCGCCACTCCAGACCGAACAGGTTCCACTCCGTGAGCAGCGCGCCGAGAATCGGACCGGACACGGCGCCCAGGCCCACGACCGCACCGAAGAGCCCGAACACCTTGCCCCGCTCGTGCGCCGGGAAGGTCGCATGGACGATCGACAGCACCTGCGGCACCATCAGCGCGGCCATCGCGCCCTGCAGGATCCGCGAGGCGACGAGCATCTCCGGGTTCGCGGCGAAGCCGCACAGCGCGGAGGCCAGCGTGAAGCCGCCGACGCCGAGGAGGAAGATCCGCTTGCGCCCGTGGATGTCACCGAGCCGCCCCCCGGTGATGAGCCCCGCGGCGAAGGCCAGCGCGTAGCCCGCGGTGATCCACTGGATCTGGCTGAACGTCGCGCCCTCGTCCCGCTGGATCGACGGGATCGCGATGTTGACGATCGTCACGTCGACCAGGTCCATGAAGGCCGCGGTCATCACGATCGCGAGGGCGAACCAGCGCCGCCGGTCGGCTCCGGGAGCCGGACTGCTGAGAGGGGTCTCGGTGGAGGTCATGCGACAAAGCTATGACCCCACTAGGTCAGATCGTGTCCTAGATCTGCGCCAGTCTGGAGGACATGACGACCCGGACCGAGGAGACACCATGACGACCGACACCCCGGCGCGGCTCCTCCAGCTCCTCTCGCTCCTCCAGACGCCGCGTGAGTGGCCGGGCGGCGAACTGTCCGACCGGCTCGGGGTGTCCCGTCGTACCGTCCGCCGCGACATCGACCGGCTCCGCGAGCTGGGCTATCCCGTGCAGGCGAGCAAGGGAGCCGACGGCGGGTACCGGCTGGTCGCGGGGAAGGCGATGCCGCCCCTCGTGCTCGACGACGAGGAGGCCGTCGCCATCGCGGTGGGTCTGCGGGCCGGCGCCGGGCACGCCGTCGAGGGCGTGGAGGAGGCCTCCGTACGCGCCCTGGCCAAGCTGGAACAGGTGCTGCCGTCGCGGCTGCGGCACCGCGTGTCCGTCCTCCAGACGGCCACCATGCCGCTGACCAGCGGGGACGGCGCCACCATCGCGCCCGAGACGCTGACCGTGATGGCCTCGACGGTGGCGGGCCGCGAGCGGCTGCGGTTCGCGTACCGCTCCGGGGACGGGACTCCCTCACGGCGCCTGACCGAGCCGTACCGGCTCGTCTCGACCGGGCGCCGCTGGTATCTCGTCGCCTACGACCTCGACCGCGAGGACTGGCGCACCTTCCGCGTCGACCGGGTCGCCGAGCCTCTCGCGACGGGGGCGCGGTTCACCCCGCGCGAGCTGCCGACGGGGAGCGCGGCGGAGTACCTGCGGCAGTCCATGTACCGGCGGCAGGAGACGTACGCGTTCGAGGTGACCTTCGCCGCGCCCGCCGAGTTCGTCGCCGCGCGGCTGCCGGCCTGGCTGGGCGCGCCCGAGCCGATCGACGACCGCAGCTGCCGGCTGCGCGCCCGCGCCGGCGACTCCGTGGAGTGGCTGGCGGTGCGGCTCGCGATGGTCGACTGCGAGTTCACGGTGCGGGAACCGGCGGAGCTGGTCGGATACCTGCGGGACCTGGGCGGACGCCTGACGCGCGCGGCGGGCGGCGCCCAGGGCGACACCCTCGCCGCACCCTGACCCCGTGGCCGGAGCGGTCACCCTCGCCGCACCCTGACCGCACAAGAGAGCCGAGCCCCGGCGCCAGGGGGGGGAGGCGCCGGAGCTCGGCCCGGGCGAGTCCCGGCGCCGGGGGGGAGTGCGTCGGGACTCGGCTTGTGGGTGGTGGACGAACCGCCGGGCCATACGCTCCGCGGCTCGGGCCCCGGGAGACCCGGGCCGCGAGACCCGGGCCCGATGTCCGGGCCCTGAGGTCTTGTGCCCCGCCTTCGGCCTTTTGAAGCGGCCTTACCAGGCCATGTACGCCGGACGGGTGTGCGCCGTCACGCGGCTGCGTCGAAACCGGTGTCACGCGCCAGCTTCTTCAGCTCCATCAGGGCGTGCTTCTCGATCTGCCTGATCCGCTCGCGGGTCAGGCCGTGCTCCTTGCCGACCTCGGTGAGCGTGCGCTCCCGGCCGTCCTCGATGCCGTAGCGCATCTTGATGATGGAGGCCGTGCGCTGGTCGAGACGGCCGATCAGGTCGTCCAGCTCCTCGCTGCGCAGCAGGGTGAGGACGGACTGCTCCGGCGAGACCGCCGAGGTGTCCTCGAGCAGGTCGCCGAACTGGGTCTCGCCCGCGTCGTCCACCGCCATGTTCAGCGAGACCGGGTCGCGGGCCCAGTCGAGGACGTCGATGACGCGCTCCGGGTTCGAACCAAGCTCGGCGGCGATCTCGGTGGGCTCCGGGTCGCGGCCGTGCTCGCGGTTGAACTCGCGCTGCACGCGGCGGATGCGGCCCAGCTCCTCGACCAGGTGGACCGGCAGCCGGATCGTGCGCGACTGGTCCGCGATCGAGCGCGTGATCGCCTGGCGGATCCACCAGGTGGCGTACGTCGAGAACTTGAAGCCCTTGCGGTAGTCGAACTTCTCGACGGCGCGGACCAGGCCCGCGTTGCCCTCCTGGATCAGGTCGAGCAGGGGGAGGCCGCTGCGCGGATAGCGGCGGGCCACGGCGACGACCAGCCGCAGATTCGAGCGGATGAAGACGTCCTTGGCCCGCTCGGCGTCGGCGACCAGCGCCTCCAACTCCTCACGGGTCGCGTCCGCACCGGCGTCGTCGACCTCTCCCTGGAGGATCTGCTGTGCGAACACGCCCGCCTCGATGACCTGGGACAGCTCGACTTCCTTGGCGGCGTCGAGCAGAGGCGTGCGCGCGATCTCGTCGAGATACATGCCGACCAGGTCGCGATCGGCGATCTCGCCGCCTACGGCGCGCACACTGCTTGCCGCGTCGGTCTCGCCGGTGGCGGACTTACGACGGGCGACGGCACGGGTTGCCATGCGTGCTCCCTTGCGGTGGTGGGCTGGCGGTCGTCCTGGACACTCGATTCACCCTCCCGGGTGCCCTGCATCCGATGGAAACAACGACTGGAATCCGGACAGAATTCCCAAGCGGCCCCTGGATTTTCGTGATCATGCAGTACCCTGTGCCGCCACAGGGGGAGGCCGGATGGGGTCGGAACACGCAGACGTGCAGGTCAGGCCAGGGGTCGAGCGGGACCTCGAAGCCCTCACGGACCTCTACAACCACTACGTACGCGAAACCCCGATCACCTTCGACACCGTCCCGTTCACTGCGGAGGAGCGCCGCCCCTGGCTGCTCTCCCACCCGGTAGACGGCCCGCACCGCCTGATGGTTGCCACAGCCGCCGACTCACAGCGGATTCTGGGATACGCCACGTCCAGCCCCTTCCGCCCCAAGCCCGCGTACGCCACGTCGGTGGAGGTGACCGTCTACCTCGCCCCCGGCGTGGGCGGCCGCGGTATCGGCACTCTTCTCTACCAGACGCTGTTCGAGTCCCTCGCCGGCGAGGATGTACACCGCGCGTTCGCGGGCGTCGCCCAGCCCAACGAAGCGTCCGTGCGGCTGCACGAACGCTTCGGGTTCCGGCACGTCGGCACGTACCGGGAGGTGGGCCGCAAGTTCGGCCGCTACTGGGACGTGGCCTGGTACGAGAAGGAGCTCTGACTCCGAGCCGGACCGGCCGTTCCGGCGCCCCGCCCCCCGGTCAGCCGATCTGGGCCCCGGCCAGCCGATCTTCGCCTCGGCCAGCCGATCTTCGCGCCGGTCAGCCGATCTGCACCGACCGCTTGGCGAGTCCCAGCCAGAAACCGTCGATCACCGTGCGCTGCGAGTCCAGCTCCTCGTGGGCCGCGCCCAGGGTGACGAACAGAGGTGCGAAGTGCTCGGTGCGGGGGTGCGCCAGCCGGCCCGCCGGGGCCTTGTTCTCGAAGTCGAGCAGGGCGTCCAGGTCCTGCGCGTCGAGGGCACGGCGTCCCCAGTCGTCGAACTCGGTCATCACCGAGGACACCCGGCCCTGCGGACTGAGCGCCCGCAGGTTGTGCGTGAAGAACCCGGAGCCCACGATCAGCACGCCCTCGTCGCGCAGCGGCGCCAGCTTGCGGCCGACCTCCAGCAGCACGACCGGGTCAAGCGTCGGCATGGAGATCTGGAGCACCGGGATGTCGGCGCCGGGGAACATCTCCACCAGCGGCACGTACGCGCCGTGGTCCAGGCCGCGGTCGGGGATGTCCTGGACCGGCATGCCGGGGGCGCGCAGCAGCTTGCGCACGGACTCGGCGAGCTGGGGGGCGCCCGGGGCCGCGTACCGCACCCGGTAGTAGTGCTCGGGGAAGCCCCAGAAGTCGTGGACCAGCGGTACCGTCTCCACCGCACCGAGGGCGAGCGGGGCCTCCTCCCAGTGGGCGGAGACCATCAGGATCGCCTTCGGGCGCGGCAGTCCCGCGGACCAGGCGGCGAGCTGGCCGGGCCAGACGGGGTCGTCGGCGAGCGGCGGTGCGCCGTGGCTCAGGTAGAGGGCGGGCATGCGCTCACGCGTGACGCGCTCCTCGGCGGTGGCGGACATGACGGCGGCTCCCTCACTGACGACCCTCGAACTCGGATACCGATGACCCGTGCACGCGGCTGCCTGCATCCCGGATACTTGAACTCTAAAGCTCTACTCCGAGCGTACTGCCCACTTGTTTAAGTTTCAAGAAGCGTGCTCGTACAGTGGAGTACATGAACACGGCACCCGCTGAAGAGCCACGCTGGCTCAGCGACGAGGAACAGCGCATATGGCGCGCCTACATGCACGCCACGACCCTGCTCGAGGACCATCTCGACCGTCAGTTGCAGCGTGACGCGGGCATGCCTCACATCTACTACGGCCTGCTCGTGCAGCTCGCGGAGGCCCCGCGCGGACAGCTTCGGATGACCGAGCTGGCCAGGAACGCGAAGATCACCCGCTCCCGTCTCTCGCACGCCGTCGCGCGGCTGGAGAAGAGCGGCTGGGTGCGGCGCGAGGACTGTCCCTCCGACAAGCGGGGACAGTTCGCGGTGCTGACGGACGAGGGCCGCGAGGTGCTGCGGCGCACGGCCCCCGGCCATGTCGCCGCCGTCCGCCAGGCCCTCTTCGACCGGCTCACCCCGGAGCAGCAGAAGTCCCTCGGCGAGATCATGCGGATCCTCGCCGAGGGGCTGCAACCGCAGGACGCGGGCGCGGACCTGCCCTGGCTGCGGTAGGGCACCGGTCCGCGTCCGCCCCCCGGGTTACGGTTTCCCGGACGCGAGTCCGCTCCACGGTTCCGGACGCGGGTCCGCCCCGGTTCCGCTGAGCTCGGAACCGGGGCGGACCCTGGGACTCGTACGGGCGAGGCGTCCCCACCCCCCGCCCGCACGCGAGGCACCGTCGGTCCCCCGGGCGTCTGGGCTCCCGGGGGTACGGGGTGTCAGTGGGCGATGACCGGGACCTTGAGCTCGTCCTCGACGCCCTCGCCCGTTCCGTCGCCGGACAACGCCGTGGTGTCGGGGCGGCCGGTGGTGATGAAGGTGACGGCCACCGCCGCGGCGACCACGAGGATGCCGACGGCGAACCAGATCGCGCTGGTGTAGCCGTGCACCTGGCCCTGGAGCCGGACCAGCTGCTGCTGGGACTGCGTGGTGGCACCCGCGAGGTGGTCCTTGATGTACGTGGTCGTCGCGGAGGCGGCGATCGTGTTCAGCAGGGCCGTACCGATCGCGCCGCCCACCTGCTGCGAGGTGTTGACCATCGCGGACGCGACACCGGCGTCACGCGGCTCGACACCGTGCGTGGACAGCGACATGGCGGGCATGAACGCCGTACCCATGCCGAGGCCGAGCAGCACCATCGCCGGCAGGATCGTGCTGGCGTAGGAGGAGCCGATCTCGAGCCGGGTCAGCAGCAGCATGCCGAGCGCGGCGACCAGGAAGCCGGGGCCCATCAGCAGGCGCGGCGCGACCCGGGTCATCAGGCGGGTGCCGATCTGCGTGGAGCCCACCATCATGCCGCCGATCATCGGCAGGAAGGCGAAGCCGGTCCTGACCGGCGAGTAGCCCTTCACGATCTGCAGGTAGTACGTCAGGAAGAGGAACAGGCCGAACATCGCGATGATCGCGAGACCGAGCGAGAGGTAGACGCCTCCGCGGTTGCGCTCCGTGATGACGCGCAGCGGCAGCAGCGGGGCCTTGACCCTGGACTCGGTGACGACGAACGCGGCGAGCAGCACCACCGAGGCCACGAACAGGCCGACGGTCACGGAGTCGCCCCAGCCGTCGGACTCGGCGCGGGTGAAGGCGTAGACGAGCGTGACCAGACCGAGGACGGAGAGGATGACGCCCGGGATGTCGAGCGGCGAGCGGTTGCGGCCGCCGGCCGGCTCACGGATGACGTAGTACGCGCCCGCGGCGGCGATGATCGCGAACGGGATGTTCACGAAGAACGTCCAGCGCCAGTCCAGGTACTCGGTGAGGACACCGCCGAGGATGAAACCCACGGCGCCGCCGCCGCCGGCGATCGCACCGTAGATTCCGAACGCCTTGGCGCGCTCCTTGGGCTCGGTGAACATCACCGCGAGCAGGGAGAGCGCGGCGGGCGCGAGCAGTGCGCCGAACGCACCCTGCAGGGCGCGGGCGCCGAGCATCATCGCCTCGTTCGTGGCGGCGCCGCCGAGGGCGGACGCGCCGGCGAAGCCGATCAGGCCGGCGACGAAGGTGCGCTTGCGCCCCCACAGGTCGGCGATGCGGCCGCCGAAGAGCAGCAGACCGCCGAAGGCCAGCGCGTAGGCCGTGATGACCCACTGCCGGTTGCCGTCCGATATCCCCAGGTCCTGCTGGGCGGAGGGCAGCGCGATGTTCACGATGGTCGCGTCGAGGACGACCATCAGCTGGGCGAGCGCGATGAAGCTGAGCGCCTTCCAGCGGTTGGAATGAGCGTCGGCCAGATCCGCCTTGGCGGTGGCCCGGACTGTTTCAGACATGGGGGTACCCATTTCGGTACTTCGCAGCGGAAAAAGGATCAGAAGTCGGAGGAAAGGAGACAGGTCGTCGACGGTGACGGCCTGGGCGTGATCAGGAGAGTCGGCACGTCGTCGGTGACCGGCCGGAAGACTCGTACGGGTAGGGACCGGCGCCGGGCGCCGGACTCATCGGTCAGGCTCGTCGCAGGTCCTCCACGGTCGCGGCCACCCCGGGCAGTACGGAACGGGCCGGGGCCCGCATACCGTCCAGGAACAGCTGCAGATGGCGGTGCACGAACCGGTCGATCCCCTGGCACGCGGTGCCGGGCAACGGCCGGGTGAGCTGGGTCAGGGCGATCATCAGGTCGCCGAACTCGACGTCCGGGCGCAGCCGGCCGGCAGCGCGGGCGCGCTCCATGAGCAGCTCGACCAGTTCCGTGAAGCGGTCCCGGGCGGCGAGGAGGTCCGGGTGGTCCTGGTCGAAGCCTGCGGAGAGCATCGGGCACAGGGCGCCGATGCGCTCGTCGGCGGCGGCGTGCACGAAGCGGCTCAGTGCCTCGAACGCGTCACCGCCCTCGGCGAGGGCCCGCTCGATCTGTTCCGACGTGCGGTCCATGACCGAGCAGACGACCTCCCGCACGAGTGCGTCGCGGTCGGGGAAGTTGCGGTACACCGTGGCGTTGCCGACGCCGGCCCGGCGGGCGATCTCGTCGAACGGCACGTCCGGGCCGAACTCGACGAACATCTCGCGGGCCGCGCCGACGATCCGCTCCCTGTTGCGCAGGGCATCGGCGCGCGGCCGGGACGCTCGGCGCTGCGTGGGGGTGGCGGTCTCCACGGCGTACTCCTTCGGTGGGTCGGATGCGGTCGGATACTCCGGACGGGTTCCGGAGGCCGCGGTCCGAAGCGGGTTCCGGGAGTGGTGCGGTCCGAAACAACTTCGGGGCGTACGTTCCTGCTTCCGGAAAAGCTCCGGAGGCCGTGCGGTCCGTCGCGACGGGGCGCCGTCACGGTGCGGGTACCCGGTGCGGCGGCATTCCGTCGCGGTCCGGTGGTTCTGCGGTCCTGCGGTCCGGTGCGGCGAAGATCCGTCGCGGTCCGGTGGTCCTGCGGTCCCGGTGCGGCGGATTCCGTCGCGGTCCGGTGGGTCTGCGGTACTGCGGTCCTGCGGTCCGGTGCGGCGGGGTTCCGTCGCGGTCCGGGCGGTCCGTCGCGGCGGGTTCCGTCGCGGCCGGGCCGGTCCGAGGTAGATCCGGGGGCCCTTTCCCCGTTTCGGTCGGACACAGGGCTAAACGGGGAAAGGATCCCCGGTTATTTCCCCGACCGCATGTGACCTGCGTCACATCATCCTGGGGCGGGAAACCCACGTTCGGTCTCTTCCAGCGAGCGCCCCCGCACCCCCCGTCCGAGGGTGAGGGCAAGGGTGCAGCCGGAGACCGGCGGCTGCCGGGGAGCGAAGGGCCGATGCATGCAGCCGACCAGCCGTCGGATACGCCCGCGCCGTGCGGCCGCCTTCGCGTCGGTGACCGTCCTCACGCTGGCGGTCAGCACCTCCGCCGGCACCGGGCACCGAACGGCGGGCCCGACGGCGTCGGGCTCCATCGCGCTGGCCCGCTCCACGGCGCTCGGTCCCTGCATGATCAGCGGCGCCGTCGGCGTCCAGATGTCGGAAGGCATACCCACCCCGCCCGGCTACGCCCGCTCCACCGGCACCGTGCGGGCCCTCAACCTGATGGTCGACTTCTCCGACGCGCCCGGCCAGGGCAACGCGCTCGACCGCCTGGCGGAGTTCTTCCCCAAGACCCGCGACTGGTTCCGCACGAGTTCGTACGGCCGCCTCGACTACCGCCCGGAAGCCCCCCTCCGGGACTGGCTGCGGATGCCGAGATCCTTCAAGGAGTACGGCATAGAACGCGGCGCCCCCTTCGAGCCCGGCTACCGCGGCCTGGTCCAGGACATCGTGGCCGCCGCCGACCCCAAGGTGGACTTCCGCTCGTACGACATCCTGAACGTGCTGGTCACCCCGAACGCGGGCCCCTCCGCCCTGGACACCGTCCTGTCGGTGACCTTCGCGGGCAACGCGGAGGCCCCCGTCGCCGACGGCGTCCCGGTCGCCAACGCGTCCTTCGTCTACAGCCGCCAGGACGACGGCTCCGGCTCCTACGGCGACACCGGCTACCGCGTCCTGCCGCACGAGAACGGCCACACGTTCGGCCTGCCCGACCTCTACACCCAGGACGGCGGCGGCGCGGTCGGCCACTGGGACATCATGAGCGAGGACTGGGGCGCCGACAACGACCTGCTCGGCTGGCACAAGTGGAAGCTCGGATGGCTCGACGAGTCCCAGGTCCGCTGCGCCGCCACACCCGGCACCAGCGAGTACCTGCTGACGCCGCTCGCCAAGCCCGACGGCACCAAGCTCGTCTTCGTCCCCCTCGGCACGAAGACCGGGTACGCGTTGGAACTGCGCACCCGCGCGGGCAACGACGACACCGTCTGCCGCCCCGGCATCCTCATCTACAAGGTCGACGCCGACGTGGACACCGGCAACGGACCCGTCAACGTCCTGGACTCCCAGCGCGACAGCGGCGGCTGCACCCGCAGCCCCAATGTCCACGCCGAACTCTCCGACGCGCCCTTCACGCCCGGCGAGTCCTTCCAGGACCCGAAGACGGGCGTCCGCGTCACGGTCGCCGGGGCGGACCTGGCGGGGAACTACCGGGTCTATGTGACACGCCGGTGACGACATCGGAGGGTCCGGTGCCCTTGACCTGCTGGGCCGGTCGGGTGTCCGGATCTGCTGGGGCGGGCGGTCACGCATTACGGTGTCTCATCCGAGATCCGTTACGGAGAGCCCCATGCCATCGAACGTCTCGCCGGCACTCGACACCCCCGTACCCGACGAGGCCGTCGCCCCCCTGATGCGCGGCATCGCCGTACTGCGGCGGCTGACCGATGCCGACGGGGTGTCCAGCCTCAGCGGCCTGGAACGGGCCACCGGGCTCGCACGGTCCACCGTCGACCGGATCACCGCCACGCTCGCGCGCATGGGGTACGTACGCCTGGACGGCCGTGACGCCGTCCTCGCGCCCCGCCTCATGGAACTCGGCAACGCCTACCTCGCCGCGCTGCGCCTGCCCCGGCTCCTCGCCGCGCACGCCGACGCGCTCGCCGACGAACTGGACGAGTCGGTGTCACTCGCCGTCGGCGACCTCGACGGCATCCGGTTCATCCACCAGGCCACTCGCCGGCGCGCGATGTCCCTCAGCTTCCGCATCGGCGACCTGCTCCCGGCGGAGCGCACCGCGCCGGGGCCGCTGTTCGCCACCGAGTGGGGGCCCGCGGAGTGGGCGCACTGGCACGCCCGCCGCGACGCCGACCCGGAGGACCGGGGCTTCCCGGCGGTACCGGCCAGGAGCCGCCCGATCGACTATGCCGAGTTCGACGATGCCGGGGAGAACGACGAGTCGAGGGGCGGGCGGGACGGCGAGCAGGACGGTGAGGGGGCGGACCGGCCGCACGGAGGCGGGGCGGGGCAGCCGGACGGTGATCCGGCGGGGCAGCGGGAGGGCCGGTCGTACGGTGCCGCGTCAGTGGGTGGTGGCGCGCCGGTGGACGGTGCCGCGCCGGTGGACGGTGCCGCGCCGGTGGACGGTGCCGCGCCGGTGGACGGTGCCGCGCCGGTGGACGGTGCCGCGCCGGTGGGCGGTGCCGCGCCGGTGGGCGGTGCCGCGCCGGTGGGCGGTGCCGCGTCGGTGGGTGGTGCCGCCGACGCGCCTCGGCGCCACCCTGCCCTCGGGGACGACTTCGAGCGGCGTACGGCCGAGGCCCGGGAGACGGGCTGGGCGCTCGACGACCAGCTCATCGAGCAGGGGCTGGTCGCCCTCTCGGTACCGGTGCGCGACCCGGGTTCCGGCCGCATCGCCTGCGTCGTCAGCGTGGTCAGCCACACCAGCCGGCACACCGCCGCGGACCTGCGGGACACACTGCTGCCCCGGCTGCGGACGGCCGTGGCGGGGATGGAGGAGGAGCTGCGGCGGACACCCCCGGCCGAGCCGGCCGGCCGCTCGGGTCTCGCCGGGTGGACGGGCGCGTCCAAGCAGGAACTGGGCCGCGAGTTCATCGAGTCGCTGGCCCGCGGTCTGACGGTGTTCACGGCGTTCGACGAGGGCCGCGCCGAACTGACCCTGTCCGAGGTCGCGCAGGCCACGGGGCTCCCCCGGGCCACGGCCCGCCGCGCCCTGATCACCCTGGAGCACCTCGGCTACGTCACCGCCCGCGACCACGTCTTCGGGCTGACCCCCCGCGTCCTGGGCCTCGGCTTCCCGCCGCTGTCCCGGCTGACCCTCCCCCAGATCGCCACCCCGTACCTCACCACGCTCTCCCAGCAACTCCAGGACTCGGCGTCGCTGGCGATCCTGGCGGGCGACGACATCCAGTACACGGCGCGGGTCGCCACGCGCCGCGTGATGAGCGTCCACGTCACGGTCGGCACCCGGCTGCCGGCGTACGCGACCTCGCTGGGCCGGGTGATGCTGGCGGACCTCCCGGACCCGCGGCTGCCGGATCCGGCCCCGCTGACCCCTCGTACGATCACCGACCCCGGGCAGCTGCGAGCGGCCCTGGACCGGGTACGCGCGGAGGGGTACGCCCTGGTCGACGAGGAACTGGAAGAGGGCCTGCGCTCCATCGCCGTACCGGTGCGGGACGGCGCCGGCCGGGTCGTGGCGGCGGTGAACGTCGCCATGCACAGCAGCCGCCGTACGGTGGAGCAGTGCGTGACGGAGGTCCTGCCCGAACTGCACGCGGCGGCGACGCGGATCGAGACGGATCTGCGGGTGGCGGGGAGGTTCCGGCGGGTGCCTGGGGGGTGAGGGGCGGGTGCCTGGCGGGTGAGGGGCGGGTGCCTGGGGGATGGGGGCGGGCGCCTGGCGGGTGAGAGGCGGGCCGCCTGGGGCGTGGGGGCCTGGGGGCCTGGGGGCCGGGGGGCCGGGGGGCCGGGGGCGTGGGAGCCTGGGCCCCCGACGCCGCTGAACCGTTGGTGGATTATTCGGGGTGCGTCCCCCTACCTCTACCGTTCCGGTGCTCCGCCGTTCCGCTGGTCCGCTGTTCCGTTGCTCCGCTGCCCGGGTCCGCTGCCGGGTGCACGATAGGAGCGGCCGACCGGATCACCCCGGGTGCCGGACGCTCCGGGTGGACCGGACGCGGCGGGGGCACCCGACGCGACGGGTGCCCCGGGCGGGCCCGCGGGGTGCCGCCCTGCGGGGACCAGCGCGCCGACGGCGTCCGCGGCGGCGAGCCGCGGCAGGAGCAGCGCCCAGAACCGGGTGAGGGTGGACCGCGAGAGCCACCGTTCGTCCCGCGCCCCGAGCGTCTCGAAGCCGACGACGGCGGCCACGACGGTGGAGGCCGCGTCGCGCGCGGACACACCCTTAGCGAGCACGCCCTCGCGGTCGGCCCGGCCCAGGACGTCGATGACGTACTCGTGCCACCGGCGATGCAACTGATCACCCACGCTGCCGGAATCAGCCCCTCCGGTCAGTGCGAAACCGGCCCGGAGAACGACGTCGTGGCTCAACCCGTGAATGAGGGCGTGGGAGGCGTCGACGAGGACCTGAAGGGAACCGCCGGCTGACGACACCGTTCCGTTCCGGGGCGGCCCCGCCGCCGAGGGGGATCCCCCGCCGCCCGAGCCCTCACCCACTCCGGTGATCCGTTCGAGCCGCTCGGCGGCAGCACGGCCCACCGCGTCGGCGAGGGCCGCCTTGCTGGCGAAATGAAAGTGCAACGCCCCATTGCTGACTCCGGCCCGAGCGCTGATGGCAGCCAGGGTGACCACCTCGAAGCCCTCTTGGTCGAAGAGCTGGGCGGCGGACTCGATCAACGCGTTGCGGGTACGGACCGCGCGCTCCTGCTTGGCCATCGGGGACTCCCATTCTCACTGGAGACTCCGAAGAGGGTAACAAACCGTCCATGCGGTTTAGGTAGTGGAGGCTCAATCTCCACTCGAGGATCGATAGGCCTCCACTGGACCCCCGCAGAAAAGGGCAGGGAGGAGCCCCCCGAAACACAGAGAGGGCCAAGGGAACCGACACACTTGATCGCCACCGAGGGGCACACCCGGAGGACATCCAGGCCCTCACGACCAGGACCCCCACGACGCCGCCCGCAAAAGCAACTCAACACGCGGACGAACAGGGCCTTTTCGACGCAGCGCCACCGCCGAGCCCCGACCGAACCCGCACCGTCCCCCACCACCACGACGGCCCGCCCACCGCCACCGCCGACTGGCCACTTCACCCCAAGCCACCATCCGCTACGCTAGTCGCCGGGTCTCCACCGAGATCCGCACGCCTTCGTAGCTCAGGGGATAGAGCACCGCTCTCCTAAAGCGGGTGTCGCAGGTTCGAATCCTGCCGGGGGCACAAGGGAAAGGGCACCTACGGATCTCCGTAGGTGCCCTTGACATCCACTTCTGACATCAACGAGCACGGTCACTGACGACCGGGGCGCTTCCTGAGCAACCGGTCCAGGTGGCTCATGGCCTCGCGCTGGGTGTCCTGCACGACGTGCGTGTAGACGTCCATGAGCACGTACTCCAGCGCACCCGAGCACTCACCAACGCAGTTGGACAACGTGTGGGGGACCCCTCACGAGTTCGCGCCTCGTATCCTCCGCCAGTGCCTCACCGGACACGATGGATGACCCAGTCGGGGATCCCGAGCAACCCTCAGGTTGGTGTTGTCAAACCTGGCAGGAGAGGGCGACACAGCGCTGTAATGTGCCCTCACCTGCACATCCTTGGGGGGGATCATGCACATTCGCACCACCGCAGTCGGGTTCGCGTTCGCCGGAGCACTGTTGGTCGGCTGTAGCTCCACCGGTTCCAGCGACACCTCGTCGAGCACTTCGCCGAAGAGAACAAATTCCGCGGCCGTAGCCTCAGCCGAGGAGACAGACGTACTGACCGCACAACAGACCGTGACAGCGCTGGGAAAGTCCATCCCGGAGTTGAAGCTCGTCCAGGTCTATACCGAGGCCAACGACCCGAACCACCTGCTCGGGCGGCCGGACGGCTACACCAGCAAGGCCGCCTTCTCCGACAGCCGTGTCTCTGCCGCGGACGTCGAGGGTCTGGACAAGGACGCCATTGAGCGCGGCGGCAGCGTCGAAGTATTCAAGACCGAGGAGGAGGCGAAGTCTCGGGCTCACTACATCGAGACGATCGCCAAGTCCATGCCGGCCGCAACCGAGTACCACTACGTCGCCGGCGGCGTCCTCGTCCGTGTGTCGAAACTTCTGACGCCAACTCAGGCAAAGGACTATGGGGCGGGCACCAAGCGCCTCTGACTTCCACGGCGCGAAGGATTCACTGTGGGCTGTCCGATTGCCCCGCCGCTGATGGCATTTGGCGGCTCTCTCACAGATGAGGCTCAGTGTTGTAGTTCTCTCGTAGAGCATCCCGGTCTGGAGCCGGAACGCAACGAGTCCTCGCGTGCCACAGCCGTGCCAGACACGAGGGTCAGCCACGGCCAATAGCCGTACTCGCGGGCACAACCGTGCCTGCATACACGCCCATGGTGATGCCGGTCTGGGAGTGCCCGACGATCTCCATCACGGGGCGAGGCTCGGCTCCGGCCACCGTGAGGAGGGTGGCGGTGCCGTGACGAGTGGCGTGGAGCCGCATGACGCCGAGCAAAGCTGCACCGGCCGCGACAGCGCGTCTTCGTATTCGGCTCCGGGGTCCTCCGAGGCGGTCCAGGGCGATCGGGAGATGACCGCGCTGATCAAGACGGCTCCGCGGCTCCACATCCCGATCGTCACCTCTGCGCTGACGACCCTGGAGGCAGGGGAGCCTCGCGAAACGTCGAGCGGCGGCGAGGCGGGCACGGGTGCGCCCGCATGGGATCAGAGGTCGTTGAAGGTCCAGAACAGGCCGACCTCGGTGTCCGTGACGACGACGAGGCCGCAGTCCTCCGTGAAGACGCTCATCGGGCGGTACCCCAGACGCTCCAGCGTGAAGTCGAGTGTCCCGGGCGCACTGCCGGTCTTGCTGACATTGGTGCGATAGGTGGCCTCATTCCCGTAGCGCGCGAGGACCGTGCGTGCCATTGCTCGCAATTCGTCCGGGGACTCCTCGAAGTACTGGAGGTTGGACAGGGCGCAGCCGCCCTCGGTGAGGGCCAGGAGCAGGTTTTCGGCACTGTCCCGGTCGATCTCCTTGAGGCGCGGCGCGACGTATTCCGGAGGGTGGACGGCGAAGGGCCACGTTGGGTTCCCCACTCGCTCCGGGGCCTTCTCATCGTCGTCGATACGCGCCCAGCCCCGTGGGTCCGGCACGGCCCGCGCCATCAGCGCGAGGACGTCGAGCGTCCAGGCCTCGTGGCGGCGCGGGCCGGTGGCGATGTAGGCGCACGCGTCCCTGTACAGGTGGCGTATCGCGGCTTCCCAGGAGGCCTGGTCGACGGACATGCGGTGCTGGCCCTTCTCGGCGGGGCTTAGGGCCTGTCGTTTGGATCATGCCGGCGTCGCGGGTTCTGGCACGCACATCTGCGGCGTTGTCGTCGGTCGCCGACGCTCCGCGTCGACTCCCTCCTCCGCCTTGCAGCTGCACGCGCCAGACCCCGCTCGGGCCGGTCAGGACGAACCGTCGGTCACAGCCAGCCTGATCCAAACGACAGGCCCTGGGCTCGTGGGGCATCGACGTCACCGGACAGCGGGGCGTTCGGGGTCGCTGGCTGCTTGAACACACTGCGACCGTTGTCCCGCCGTGGTTGCAAGATCATCCGACGGACGGACGCTGATCCCCCGTCACCTGTGCGGTGTGATCTTTCAATCTCGTCCTGCGGGCCGCTCACCTGCGGAAATGATCAAAGGAGTGCGGTCGCCGGGTGTGGCCGGGTGGCCCATCCGTCCGTATGTCGTGTTGCAGCCCTGACGGTCTGTCGGTCTTCTCAGGAGAAGAGCACAACAACCGTGCCGCGCGTTCCGGCCGGCCACTGCTTTCTCGGAGGAACTTCATGCGTATCAAGTGTGCAGGCGCCGGCATCGGTCTGGTTCTCGGTGCCGTCGCCCTGTCGAGTCCGGCCGCAGCAGCCGCGAGCGGTCCCGACAGTGATCCAGGCATCCACATCAGCTCCAGAAACGCCGCCCCAGGCTCTACCGTCCGCGTCAGCACCACAGCCTGCGGCTCGGAGACCTATGGGAAGGGCGAGTCCGAGGCCGGAGGCAAGTTCCACATCCTCCCCGGCGACCGCAAGGGCGAGCTGGCCGGCGAATTCGAGGTGCCCAGGGGAACCGAGCCCGGCGCCTACACCGTCACTCTGAAGTGCCCGCCCCGGGTCAAGGTCACAGGCACGTACGTGGTCGGCACCGGCGGCCCCAGCGGAGCCGTCGATGCCGGTTTCGGGACGGCCAACGACAAGAGCACACAGCTTGCCCTGGGGGCGGTGCTGCTCGCCGGAGCCGCCACAGGATGCGCGATCAAGCTGCGCCGCCGCCCGGCCGGTGCCCGCACCTGACGTTCTGCTCCAGCGGCCCAGTCCCCGGGCCCGTGCGGGTCCGGGGGCTCGAGCCGCACCCCGTCTCCACTCATTCCGGCCACGAAGCGGAGGCGCCAGAGCGATGGCACCCGGCGACGAGTCCGTCGATCCTTCTCCCCTGTTCACCCCCTCCACCAAGTTCCTCGCCTACGCCTTGCTGGCGGGCTTACTGCTGGTGTCCACGGCGCTCCGCGGCGGACAGCCTCCGCGGCCTTCGACCGCGCAGTCCCTCTCCCCCTCCCTGCGGCCCGGTCCCAACAGCACCGCGTCGGCCCACCGCCCCTCCGTGCCGGCGCTGCCTCCGTCCGATCCGGTCCGGCTGCGGGTCCCCGCCATCGGCGTGAATGCCCCGATGACGGAACTGACCCTCGACGAGACAGGGGCACTGCGCCCACCGTCGGAAGACATGCCGACCTTCGCCGGGTGGTACGGCGGCGGCACGGCTCCCGGCTCGGTGGGGACAGCCGTCACCACGGGACACGTCGACACGCGGGCCGGCCCCGGGGTCTTCTACCGGCTCGGAGCACTGGCCAAGGGCGACACCATCGAGATCACCCGGGCAGACCGGCGAACGGCCGTCTTCACGGTCGACGCCGTGGAGCTCTACGGCAAGGAGGCGTTTCCGGACGACAAGGTCTACGGCAGTTCCCCCCGGCCGGAACTACGCGTGATCACCTGTGGGGGTGAGTACGCCGAAAAGACCGGCTACCGGGGCAATGTCGTGGTCTACGCGACAATGACCGCGGTGACTTGACCACCATCTGCGCCCTTCCTACCGTCTTCGGCAGCCGCTCAGGCGACCGGCCTCGTATGAACGCCCGTGAGCAGGCAGCCCCGCGGACCCCGGGCCACCACCGCGGTGGGGAGAAGCCTGCCGGCTCCAGAGTTGCGTTATGGCCCGCGAGGAGGCCGTGCGTGATCAGCTTGGGGTGTGGAGACCATCATCGCCAGCGGCATAGCCGTCCTGGGGACGCTGCTCGGTTCGGGGATCACCCTGGCGTTCCAGCAACGCACCATCGACAGAAGCCACCAGCTCACCCGCCGCGAGAAGCTCCGACAGGAACGACTCGATGCCTACTCCGCCTACGCCGGCGCTTTGGTCAACTACCGCCGCTGCCTGGTTCACCTGTGGTTCTGCGAGCACGAACAATCGCCGCCCGAGGACCCCGACACGGTGCGGATCCGCGCCTACGACCTACGCTCCAACGCACAAGAGGCGCTGTTCCGGGTGCAGATGCTCACCGACGACGAGACACTGAGCCGGAATGCGGAAAACTTGCTGGCAGACATTACGGCGCTGTTCAAGACGGACAGCAGAACCGAACTCGACGGTGCCAGGGTACGGACCCGTGACGGCATCAGCCGACTGGTCACGGCAGCCAAGCAACACCTCTGAGGCACCTGCACGCCGAGGTCCCGGCACACCCCCTGCTTGCCGAGTCGTAGGGCGGCGTGAGGGATGGGGGGCGGGGTGGTTATCCTGCCTCGTCCTGGTCCGGGCAGAGAGGTCCTCATCGTGAGTAGTGCCGTGTCGTCCTTTCCCTCGCGGGTTGAGCTTGTCGGGGAAGGGCTTGTTCTTCGTGACTGGGCCGAGGGGGACCTGGCGGCCATGCCGGGGCTCTTCGATCACCCCGATATCGCCTACTGGACGCCGATCGTCTCGCCCTTCGACGAGGCCGCCGCCCGTGCGCGGCTGGAGAAGGACCGGCAGTTGCGTGCGGAGGGTACGGCCATCCTGCTCGCCATCACCGTCGACGGTGGTCCGCCCCTCGGTGAGGTGATGCTGCGGCGTGCACCCGAAGGCACGGAACTCGGTTACTCCGTCGGGCCGGCACACCGCGGTCAGGGACTGGCCGTGCGCGCGGTGCGGGTGATGGCCGCCTACGCCTTCGAGCAACTCGGTGCCGAGCGAGTGATCCTGGAGCTCGAGGCCGAGAACGCCGCCAGCGTCGCCGTGGCCACCAAGGCCGGTTTCCGTCTCCTCGACGTCCCGCTGATCACCGGCGAGGAGAAGGGGCGCCCCTTCGCCCTGCAGACGTGGGGGCTTGACCGCCCCTGACAAGTCCGCCTTTTTAGCGGTACTTGGCTGGTCACCGGCCGGGTGAGGTCTGGTCGATAATCACTGCGTACCGGGTCTGCGCCGACGGCAGGGCGCCCCGACATATCAACGGGGGCGACATCCATGCGCGTACGGGTCCGGCTTGTCGGAGGCTCCATCGGCGCAGTGGGCGCGGTGGGACTGCTGCTCGCCTCGTGCTCGGACGGGAAGACCTACCGGCTGAGTCTGGTGTGCCTCGGGACCGGTGGTTCGCGGCTGACGTTCACTCCGGAGAGCGGCGCCCCGGGAGGCACGGTGCCGTGTGATCAGTCCGTCGTCCAGCGAAGGCTCACGGGGCGCGGGCCGCTACGGATCGACACCGAAGGGGCCGTCGGGGCGGCCGGTGTGATCGCCTGGCGGATCGACGCCCTCTGAGACACTCACGTACGGCTCTCCGGGTCCCCTGTCCCCCTGTCCCCCGGCCGGTGCGTTCCGCTGTGATCAGCTTCCGCTTGACCACCGGGTGAGTCCGAACTCGCACCACACGATCTTGCCCGGGTCCCGGTGCGCCACCCCCCACTTGTCGGCCAGCTCCGCCACCAGGAACAGTCCCCGCCCCGACTCCCCCGTCGGCGCGGTGACCCTCGGTTCGCCCCCGCCGCTGTCGTGCACCTCGACGCGCAGCACGTCGCCGCACGGGATGAGGCGCAGCCGCAGGCCCCGGCCCGGCGGTACGCCGTGCAGCAGGGCGTTCGTCGTCAGCTCGCCGGCGCACAGCAGGATGTCGTCGTACGCGCCCGGCGGCACTCCCCAGTCCGACAGGGCGGCCCTCGTGAAGTCCCGTGCAGCCGGGACGGACTGGCGTTCGCGCCGGTAGAAGCGCTCGCGAGGGCTGTGAGCGGTTTCGTTGTTCACGTGACCAGAGTCACGCTCTGTGGTCATGATGGAGCAGTGAGTGGACCCGTACAGATTTCTTGTACGGGTTCCCCGCGGTGGATGTACCAGCCGTGAGGGGGAGTTGGACCGTATGACCTCCAGGAAGCGTTCGCGCAAGAACGCGTCAGCGATGAAGATGGTCGGCGCGCAGCTGGGCGTCCTGCGGCGGGCCGCCGGGTTCACCCAGCGCTCGCTCGCCGAGCGGGCCCTCGTGGACGAGGAGACCATCGCCTCCATCGAGCAGGGCAGACGCCCGCTGAAGGAGGACTTCGCCGCGCTGCTGGACCAAGTCCTCGACTCCAGGGGCGTGTTGTCGGCGGCCCTGGAGCACATGCCCGAGGTGGATCTGTTCCCCCGCTGGGCCGAGGAGTACATGGACCTGGAGCGGGAGGCCATCGCCCTGTCCTGGTACGAGAACCAGGTGTTGCCCGGGCTGCTTCAGACGGAGGCGTATGCCCGTGCCGTGCTTCGCAATGACGTTCCGGCGCTGACCGAGGACGAGATCGAGCTGCGGGTCGGAGCACGCCTGGCGCGTCAGGAGATCCTGCACCGCAAAGTGCCGCCCACGGCCAGTTTCATCTTCTCCGAGGTGACCTTGATGGACCGTCTCGGAGGCAGCGGGGTCTACTTCGAGCAGTTGCGCCGTCTGCGGGAGTGGGTCGTCACGCCGGGCACCACCCTCCAGGTCGTACGGGTCGGACGCGAGTTCCATGCCGGTCTCGCGGGCCCGTTCATCCTGCTGGAAACGCCCGATCACCAGCGGCTCGCCTACACCGAAGCCCCGCACGGAAGCCGGATTACGGCCAGCCTCGATGAGGTGTCCTCACTGGAGCACAGGTATGCGATGCTGCGGACACAGGCCCTCAACCCCCATGAGACCAAGAGCCTGTTGGACCGTTTGCTAGGAGAGCGATGAGCACGGCACTGCAGTGGTTCAAGTCCAGCTACAGCAGCGATCAGGGCGGCGCCTGCCTAGAGGTCGCCACCCTTCCCTCAGCCGTCCACGTCCGCGACTCCAAGGCCCCCGACGGCCCCTTCTTCCGTGTCGCGCCCGTCGCCTGGACGGCGTTCCTCACGCTTGCCCGTCGCTGACAGCGCGAGCGTCACGGCGACCGACGCGGCGCCCATCACCGTCATTCCCGTGGCCGCCGAGGTCAGTTGGGCGATCGTTCCGGCCAGCGTCGCGCTCACTCCCTGGAGCGTGACCATGCCCGAGGAGTGCAGCCCGAGGGCGTGGCCGCTCAGTTCGTCCGGCGTGAGCTCCATGAGCCGTTCCTGCTGGATCAGGCTCGCGCCGAAGCCCACGGACGCCACCGCCACGCAGGCCGCCGCGACGGCCGTCCCCGGGTGCAGGACGAAGAACAGGTACGGGGCGGCGAGGAGCAGCAGGAACGGGACGCCGAGTCGCGCGCGTACCCGCGGCGGCAGGAAGCGGCCGACCGTCACGTCCCCCACGAACATGCCGAACGCCCCGAAGGCGAACAGCAGGCCCGCGTGGGACGGGGCGTACGGGACGAAGAGGGATTCGCAGCCGACGACCAGGCCGTTGGGGATCCACAGGAGCAGATAGACGCGGCGGCGGGGACCGGACGACCACAGCAGGGCGTTGGTGCGCCAGGTCTCCGCCACGGACGGCCGGCCCGCCGCCCTGGGCTCGCGGCGGCTCAGACCGAATCGGGAGACCACCGCCGTGACCAGGTACAGCGCGGCGGCGACGACGAGGCCGAGCCGTGGTGACAGCGCGGCCACCAGGAGGCCGCCGGTCGCGAAGCCCAGGATCTGCGTGATGCCGTGCATCATGTTGAAGACCGACCGGCCCAGCAGGTAACCGTCCCTGGTCAGAAGCTCGTTCAGCAGGCCCCAGGTGACGCCGCCGCCCAGCGAGGCGACCAGACCGAGGCCGAAGACCAGCACGAGGACGCCCCACACCGGGGCCCCGGGGAGCGCGAGGAACGCCGTACCGGCCGCGAAGGCGAGGGCGATACCGGTCAGGGTGGCGCGGGGCCGCAGCCGGTCCGCCGCCGAGAGCAGGGTGGTCGCGCCCAGCACCTGGGCGAGGGACGGACCGAACATGCTCAGGGCGGAGAGCAGCGGCGAGTCGGTGGCCTCGTACACCAGCGTGCCGAGGGCCAGGCCGCTCATCGTCTGGGCCGCCGACCTGAGTGCGGAGGCCAGGAAGAGCGGGGTGAACTCCGGGGTGCGGAAGAGGTCGGAGTAGGTGCGCATGGGCGGAGTCTGCGGCGGGCCCCGTGACAGTCGTTATTGTTTCGCGCCTGGGCGAAACCCACGGGACGGGCGGAACCGACGGGGCGGGGCGGGGCGGGGTGTATGGGCTGGTGGCAGGTCAACGCGGACACCCTCGCGGGAAGCCGGTTCGTGCTGTCGCCGCTCGCGGAGACGTTCGGGGCGCTGAAGCTCCTCCAGGCGGGGACGGGCGCGCACGCCGGCGAGCGGGCCTGGCTGGACGCCCATCTGCCTGCGTACCGGCGGCGGCTGGCCGGGGACCCGGTCACCGCGTTGCTCATCCGCTCCGGGCTCGGCCGGGAGTGGATCGCCGACTTCCTGACGCCGACGCCTCGCGGGCGGGCCCCGGAAAGGTCCGGAGGGTCCGGTGACTTCGAGGATTTCGGGGACGAGGTCGCGCGGGTGCGAGGGGCGTCCTCCGAGGCGGCCCGCGCCCATCTCCGGGTGTCGCTGCGCGGTCCGCTCCCCGCCGCCCTGGAGCGGGACGACCTCCCCCAGCGCGCCGCCGACCTGCTCACCTTCGTGTGGACCGAGGCCGTACGCCCGTACTGGACCCGGCGTCGGCGCATCCTCGAAGCCGACGTGGTCTCCCGTACCGCGCAGCTCGGCCAGGGCGGCTGGGCCGCGGCGCTGGACACCCTGCGGCCCGGGACGCGCTGGCTCGGCGAGAACCGGCTCCAGGTCAACCTTCACGCGTATCCGCCGCGGGAGATCTCCGGCGCCGAGCTGCTCTTCGTGCCCATCACGTCCCAGCGGCACGGCTGGGTGTCGTGGGAGGAGCCGCACCGGTACGCCGTCGTGTACCCGTGCTCGGGGGCGCTCGTGCGGACCGGGCCGAAGTCCGTGCCGGAGAGTCTGGGCGCGCTGCTCGGGCCCTCCCGGGCGGGCGTCCTCGTCCTGCTCGGCTCCCCGATGAGCACGAGCCAGCTGGTCGCGGTGACCGGGCAGGGGCTCGGCTCGGTGGGGCGCCATCTGCGGGTGCTGCTGGACGCCCGGCTGGTGGAGCGGCGGCGGGCCGGGCGGTCGGTGCTGTACTACCGGACGCCCGCCGGCGAGGTCCTCGTCCGGGCGCAGCGGGACGGCTGACTCCGGCGCGGGTGCGGGCGGGGTTCCGGGCCGGTCGCCGGGCGGGCTGCCGGCCGGACACCGGGCGGACGCCGAGGGGGCGGCGGGCGGGCGCCGAGGGGGCGCCCGGCAGGGCTAGCATCCGGGGATGACTACTTCTGACACTTTCGGTTCCGTGTTCGATATAGAGATCGGTGCGCTGCAGGGCGGTTCCGCGGACCTCGGGCAGTACCGGGGCAAGGCCGTCCTGATCGTGAACGTGGCCTCCAAGTGCGGGCTCACCCCGCAGTACGCGGGTCTGGAGCGGCTCCACGAGCAGTACGCGGACCGGGGCTTCACCGTGCTCGGCGTGCCCTGCAACCAGTTCCTCGGACAGGAACCCGGGACCTCCGAGGAGATCGCCGAGTTCTGCTCCGCCACGTACGGCGTGACCTTCCCGATGACCGAGAAGGCCGAGGTGAACGGCGACGGCCGGCACCCTCTGTACACGCGCCTGGTGGACACCGCGGACGCCGAGGGCCACACCGGGGACATCCGCTGGAACTTCGAGAAGTTCCTGATCGGCCCCGGCGGTGACGTGCTCGCGCGCTTCTCGCCGCAGACCGAGCCGGAGGCGCCGGAGCTGGTCGCGGCCGTGGAGAAGGCCCTGCCGTAACCCCTCGGTCCGCCGAGGCCCCGAAGCCCCTTGGCCGACGGGGGCCCGTGGTCCTACCCGGCCGCTGTGTTCCCGTCCCGGCACCCGCGCGTTGACCTTGCCCCTGGGGCAGGGGTGAGCGTTCTGGTGCCGGGCGGAGGGCGCCCGGTGACGGAGGATGGGCTCGTGCCTCAGGAACTGCTCACCATCGGTGCGTTCGCCGCCCGCGCGCGGCTCTCGCCGAAGGCGCTTCGGCTGTACGACCGGCTCGGACTGCTGGCCCCGGCGCACGTCGACGGGGCCAGCGGCTACCGCTACTACCGCGCCGACCAGGCCGAGCGTGCCCGGCTGGTCGCGCTGCTGCGCCGGCTCGACATGCCGCTCGCGCGCATCGCGGAGGTGGTCGAGGCGGAGGGCGCCCTGGGGGCGGAGCGGCTCGCCGCGTACTGGGCGGACGCCGAGGAGCGGTTCGCCTCGCAGCGGACGCTCGCCGAGTACCTCCGTGGACGGCTTTCGGGAAGGGGTTCCGAGATGTACGGGAAGTTCGTCGTGGAGACGGTTGAGGTACCCGAGCGGGTGGTGCTCACACAGACGCGGCACACGCTCGCCGACGAGTTGCCGGCCTGGATCGGGGCGTCCCTCGGGCGTCTGGAGGAGGGGGCCCGGCTGTGCGGCGGGGTGGTCGCGGCGCCGTTCGTCGTCTACCACTCCGAGGTCTCGCAGGAGAGTGACGGGCCCGTCGAGTCCTGTGTGCCCGTCGGGGACGGGTCGGCCGCGCGGGAGTGGGCGGAGCGGTACGGGCGGGAGTGGGGGACGCGGGTGCGGGTCGAGCCCGCGCGGCGGCTGGCGTACGCCCGGATCACCAAGGCGCAGGTGGCCCATCCGCAGATTCTCGCGGCGTTCGAGGCGGTCGAGGCGTGGATGGGGGAGCAGGGGCTGGGCTACGCCGGTCCCTGCCGGGAGGTGTACTTCGCCGACTGGGAGTCGGCGGGGCCGGGGGATCCCGTCTGCGACGTGGCGTTTCCGGTGCGGTAGGTCTTCCCGGGGCGGGGTGGATCTCCCCGGGTGGGTGAACGGGGCTGTGAACGCCGGGGCGGCTCACCCCAGGGGGTGTATCCCCGGTGGACCCCGGGGCGGGGTGGGCCTCCGTGGGTGGGGGTGGCTGGAGGTTTTTCGCCCCCTCCGCCCCTTCCCGTCCCGTCCCGGGGCTCCGCCCCGGACCCCGCTCCTCAAACGCCGGAGGGGCTGAATTTGCGCGATCGCCGGAGGGGCTGAATCTGTACGGCCGTCGGCGGGGCTGAAGTGGTGCGACCGACGGAGAAGGTGACGTGCTGCGAGCGTCAGGCCCCGTCACCGGAGTTCGTCCGGGCACGGGGTGCCTCGGGGGAGTTGGTAGGGGGCTGCCAGGCGGTAGGTGCCGGGGGCGGGGGCGAGGAGTTCGGTCCACTTGTCGCCGGAGGCGTCCTCCTCGGCCTCCATGAGGCAGCCGTTGACGTTGTCGAAGGACTTCGGCGTACCGTCCTCGCGGTGCTCGGACTCCTCCGTCTCCTGGGGGGCCTTGACGCTCTTGCCCTCCGCGTCGACGAGTCCCAGCCAGGGCGAGTACGGGATCCGGATGAGCACCCGCCCCGCCTTCTTCACCTCGATCGTCAGCTCACCCTGTTCGGCCCGGTCCACGACGGCCGGCGGGTCGGCGAGCGGCGTCGGGTCGGTCACCTCGAACAGCTGCCAGTTCGCGTCGCCCCAGATCTGCTTCAGGTAGGGCATGCCCCGCTGGACGAGCTGGCGCTCCCGCTCCCCGCCGTCGCCGTCCGGCTCGTCCTTGGGCAGCACCACGTAGTGCACGGCCCAGCGCTGGAGCCACTCGTGGTAGTTCGCCGAGTTGAGGGTGTCGTCGTAGAAGAGCGGGTTGCGCTCCATGTCCGCCTGCCGGTTCCAGCCGCGGGCGAGGTTCACGTACGGGGCGAGCGCCGAGGCCTCGCGGTGCGAGCGCGCCGGGACCACCTCGACGCGGCCCCGCTCGGCGCCGACCACCTGGAGCTCGTTCACCAAAGGCGCCAGCTCCCGGGCCCAGGACGCCGTCGGGGTGGTGTGCACGACGTCGTCGACCGACTTGAACCCGATCCAGCCGACGAACACCGCGACGGAGAGGACGGTCGCGTACCACTTGCGGCTGCGCGGCGCCGCGAAAGGCAGCGCCGCCATCAGCACGACGCCCGTGAAGAGCATCGCCAGCCGGGTGATGTTGGAACCGATCTGGGAACTGATCAGCCACACCAGGAGCACGGAGAGCCCGTACACCGCCGACGTGATCCGTACCGTCTTCCACTCCCCGGGCACCAGCAGGAAGACGGCGACGGCGGACAGGAACGGCAGCACGACCGATCCGAAGCCCATCGGCTGGGTCCCCGAGAACGGGAACAGCCAGGCGGAGACCGCGACGACGAGGGCCGGGGCGATACCCAGCGCCCACGCGCCCGGGCGCCGTTTCTGGAGGAAGAGGGCGACGGCGACCAGCCCGACGAAGAGCCCGGCGACGGGCGAGGCGGCGGTCGCGAGGGCGGCGAGCGGGGCGGCGCAGAGGGCCTTCGCCCAGCGCTTGTAGCGCCAGCGGTGGGGCCAGCAGAAGACCACGGCGGTGGCTCCGAGCCCGAACACCATGCCGAGGCCGTAGGTCACCCGGCCCGACGCCGCGTTGCACAGCAGCCCGAACACGCCCGCCAGTGCGGGCCACAGCGGATTCCGTACGACCCGGCTGCGGATCAGGATCATCGTCAGCAGCCCGGCCGAGACCGTCCCCGCGATCATCATCGTCGTCCGCACGCCGAGCACGGACATCAGATACGGCGACACCACGCTGTACGACACCGGGTGCATGCCGCCGTACCAGGCCAGGTTGTACGCCGAGTCGGGGTGCCGCCCCACGAACTCCGCCCACGCGTCCTGGGCCGCCAGGTCCCCGCCACTGTTCGCGAACGTGAAGAACCAGACGAGGTGGAGCACTCCGGAGAGCAGGGTGACGAGCAGGACCGGATGACGCAGGAGCGGGTCGAGACGGCCGCCGGTGGTGGCGGCGGCGGGCGCGGGCTCGGCCGTGGCTCCGGGGGTGACGGGAGCGGTGTCCGGGTCGGATTCCGCCTCGGCCGCGGCCTGCGCCGGGGCGTCGGCGGGCAGCCGTATTCGCGGGCCGGAGTCCGGATCCGGCATGGCGTCGTCGGCGTGTGTCGGCTCCGCTGTGGCCACCTGTCGGCACTCCCCGTGTCCCGTTTCGTGTTCTCGCCGGGCCCCACGGCCCACGACCCGCCCCGGTTCGCGACGCTAGCACGCACCCCGCCGGGGAGCGCCCGGGCGGGGCGCCGGCGACGGGGTGCACGGCGCGCTTCGCGGCATCCGGTCACCTCAGCCCGGCGTACGCCCGCCCGCGTCAGGGTGCGTACGCCGGGCAGGCCCGGACGGGTGAACGCCCGGGCCCGCTCCCCCGCGCCGGCCGACCGGGCCGGCTCGCGGGTCGATCCACGTACATCAGCCCCCGTGCATCAGCGCACGTGCTTCAGCGCCGGTGCTTCAGCGCACGTGCGTCAGCTCACGCGCGTCAGCTTCGCTCCGAAGCCCGGCTCGCCGAGGTCCGACTGGAGCGCCACCGGGATGTCCACGGCGTGGTCGGAACCGTCGCCCACCGTCAGCTCGCCGACGACCGTGCCGGCCTTGGCGGAGTGCGGGACGGTCTTGTCGCCGGGGCCGATCGACAGCTTCGTCCGCAGCCCCGGCCAGCCGACCGCCTTCAGGTTCTCGGTGGCGACCACGGGGGTCTTGCCGCCGAGCCGGTCGTCCACGTACCCGACGACGTCACCCTTCTTCACCACCGTGGCGGTGGTCAGGCCCTGCTGGACCTTGTCGATCAGCTTCTGGCTGTTGGTGAGGGCCAGTTGCAGGCTGTCCCAGACCCGGCCCGTGCCGGCGTTCTGGCCCAGGACCGCGCCGTACACCGTCTGCGTCTTGCCGGCGACCGTCTTGGTGGCCGCCCACACCAGGTTGCCGCCCGCGGGGGTCGACGAACCGGTCTTGAGGCCGATCACGCCGACCTGCTTCACCAGCAGGTCGTTGTTGTTGTAGATCGGTTTGTCCAGACCGGGGACGTCGGCCCTCGCCATGCCCACGATGGACCGGAAGACGTCCTTCTGCATGACCGCCTTGGCCAGCTTGAGCTGGTCGGTGGCAGTGCTCACGGTCGTCTTCTCGAGACCGCTCGGGTCCGTGTACGTCGTCTTCGACATGTCGAGCTTCTTCGCGGCGGCGTTCATCTTGCCGACGAAGGTCTTACCGTCGGAGTCCCAGCGGGCCAGCAGCCGTGCCGCGTTGTTCCCGGACGGGATCATCAGCATCTGGAGCATCTGGCGCTCGGTGAACTTCTGGCCCTTGGAGAGCGCGGCCGTCGACTCGTCCTCGTTCTTCGACTCGTCCTCGGCCTGCTGGTCGACGGTGATCTTCTCGCCGCCCTCGTTCCCCTTGAGGGGGTGCTCCTCGAGGATGACGTACGCCGTCATGATCTTGGCGACGCTCGCGATGGGAGCGGGCTTCTGCTTGCCGTCGGTGCCGAGGCTGCCGACGCCCTCGACCTCGATGGCCGACTGGCCCTGGCCCGGCCACGGCAGGTCGAGGTCGCCGCCGTCGAAGGTGTACGTCTCGCCGGCGGTGAGCGCGAGGCCCGGCTCCGGGAGCGGTCGCACGGCCTGTGCCACCGCAAAGACGACGGCGAGCAGCAGGACCAGCGGGGTCCAGATCTTGAAGCGCCGCACGAGCGTGCGGACCGGGGTCTCCGGGGGCGGCGGGGTGTTCGTCAGCTCGGCCAGCAGGTCCAGCGGGGGCTTCGGGGGCAGCGGCTGCTGGGTGGTCCGCTCGGGGCCGACCTGCGGGCCGGCGGCGGTGGCCCCGGCCGGCGGGACCGGGGGTTTCGCCGTCGTCGGCGTGGTCGCGCGCGGTTTCGCCGGGGGCTCGTCCAGCGGCTTCAGCGCGACGAACTTGCTGGTCCGCTCCGCCGGGGATTCGTCGCCGTCCCCAACACGGTTCGGCTCCGGCTTGGCGCCGGGGGTGTCGTTCCCGGGCTTGGCGCCGGGTGCGGTAGCCGGCTTCGCGCCGGAGGCGGCCGCCGGCTTGGCGCCGGGCTTGGTTTCCGGGCCGGCGCCGGGTGCGACGGCCGGCTTGGCGCCGGGAGTGGCAGTCCGCCTGGCGTGGGTCTTGTCGGCCGGGGTCCTGCCGGCGTCACCCAGCTTGAGCATGGTCGTGGGCTGGTCCACCGGCGGGGCGGCGGGCGGTACGGCCTTGAAGACGGCGGTGGGCTGGTCCACGGGACGCCCGGCGCCGTCGGGCTTCGCGGCCCCCTCGGCGTCCTCGGGGGCCTTCGCACCCGCGGGGGCCTCGGCGTCTGCGGACGGCTCGGCGTCGTGCGGGGCCTTCGCGCCGACGGGGGGCTTGGGGTCCTGCGGGCCCTTCGCGCCCACGGGAGGCTTGGCAGCCTGGGCGGGCTTGGCGTCCTCGGGGGCGGCGTCCGCCGACGGCTTGGCGTCCTCGGGGGCGGCGTCCGCCGACGGCTTCGCGTCCTCGGGAGCCTTCGCGTCCACGGGGGCCTTGGCTGCCTGAGCTGGCTCGGCGTCCTCGGGTGCGGCAGCCCTGGCCTCTGCCGAAGGCTCGGCGTCCTCGGGGGTCTTCGCGCCCTTGGCGGCGGTGACCGCAGCCGCGGCGGCGGTCCCCTCCGGAGAGACGGAGGTGCTCGCGCCCGAGCTGGTCCCACGGGAACTGCCCTTGCCGGGGGCGGCCGTACGCGGGGTGCCCTTGCCGGGGGCACCCGCAGCCGGGGTGCTCGCGTCGGAGCCGCGCTCGCGGGAAGCGCCCACACCGGGGGCGGGCACGGCGGTCTCGCCGGAGGCAGCCGAACCCACGGCGCCCTTGCGGGACGCGCCGGTACCGGCGCCGCCCCTCGCCGGGGTGCCCCCGCCCGAGACGGACTCGCTGGAAGCGCCCACTACGGAACTGCCCTTGCCGGGGGCGGCCGTACGCGGGGTGCTCGCGTCGGAGCTGTCCTCGCCCGAGGCGGTCGTACCCGGGGTGTCCTTGACGGAGCTGTCCTCGTCGGGGACGGCCGTGCCCGTACCCGGGGTGTCCTTGACGGAGGTGTCGGTGGTGCCCTCGTCGGGGGCGGACCCGCCCGAGGCGCCCGTACCCGGGGTGTCCCCGACGGAGCTGTCCTCGTCGGGGGACGAGGCGTCGGTGTCCGGTGCCGCGTCCTCGGGGTCGTCCGCGGTCGCCACCCACGCGGCGACCGCGGCCCGCAGCCGCGCGTCGCCCGTGGCGCCCTTCCCGGCGCTCTCCGACGGAGCCGCGCCCTCCGGCTCCTCGGCAGCCTCCGGGGAGCTCTCGGCCTCCTTCAGCGCCCGGGTCGAGAAGACCGCCGTCGCCTGGTCGACCCGTACCGTGGCGGCCCGTTCGCGGGCCACCGCCATCCGGGGGTCGGCCGGGGTCGACGCCGACCCCCGCGTCGGCCCCGGAACCGCGGCCGGGGTCCCCGACGTCGCTTCTGCCGACGACGCCGACGACTCGTGCTGCTTCGACCTGTCGGGGGACTCGCCCGCCACCGATGCCTCCTCCATGCGCCGCCCAGCGGCGCCCAACCGAACCGTGAACCCTCGAAACCGCCGCCCGGACACCGCTGTCCGAACCATGTACCAGTGTCCTGTGTGCGGGCCTGCCCTCCGCGGTAGACGAGAACGACATACCTACCGGTTCCACTACGAACCGGTCACGTGCCCTCGACAGACCAATGTGAGAGGGGTCACCCTGTCATTCATCCACGCGGGGAGGCATGGATGGGCAGGAGCCGCAGAACAATTCCGGAGGAGCTTCTGTTGCTGGCGCTGGACCCGACCACGGGTACCACCGCACAGCCGCAGTCGCTCGACCTCGGTCTGGCCGGAGCACAGCTAGTGGAGCTGGCGCTGGCCGGACGGATAGCCCCAGACGGGGATCGTATCGCCGTGGTGGTACCACGGCCGACAGGAGATCCGACACTGGACTGTGCGTTGGAACTGCTTCGCCGACGCGGAGCACCCGTACGCGCGGTCAACTGGATTGGCGGACCCCGCCTGGGGCTGCGCCAGACCTACCTCTCGCATCTGGAGAGGTGCGGCATGGTCCATGCCGTGGCCGGCCAGATGTGCGGGGTGCTTCCGACGACTCGCTACCAGGCGACGGACACGGAGATCAGCCGGGAGATCAGAGCCCGGCTGGACAGTGCGATCCGCACCGGCGTACCGCCGGACCCGCGGACCGCGGCGCTCGCCGCGCTGGCCCACGCGGTCGGTCTCGGCAAGCACCTCTACCCGGGGAATGAGGGACGATCGTCCCGCTCCAGGCTCCGGGACCTGATCAGGCACGACCCCATGGGCGGCCTCGTGGCGCACGCGGTCATGGACGTCCAGAACGGCGTGGCCGCTCAGCCGCGCCGCAACCCGGCACCGGCAGGCCGTCCGGCCACCGCCGGCGTCAGGTCAGCACCGGAGGCCGCAGGCGGCGTCCCGATGCAACCGCGCCACGGTTCCATGGCGCGCGCCGTGGTCCACTGATCCACGCACCCCGGCACCGGCACGACCCGCACCACCACCGCACCATCAGCACGTCAGCGCCGCACCGCAGTCCCCACGACCCGGTTCGGGAGCCGCTGGTCCGGGGGGGGGGGGGGGGGGGGGGGGGGGGCGGGGGGGGGGGGGGGGGGGGAGGAGGAACCCGGAGGGAGAAGGGGAAG
>NZ_JBWKDS010000004.1:182470-211664 GCF_056435845.1 Streptomyces sp. NPDC043867
GCGGTGGTCCGATCGTCCACTTGCGCCTCCCCCCCCCCCCCCCCCCCCCCCCCCCCCCCCCCCCCCCCCCCCCCCCCCCCCCGCGGCCGCATGTACGGTCGAAGCCCGAACTGTCGTGTACGCAGCGCATATCCGTTGTTTCCCAGCGGTATCAAGCACCTTGGTGGCAGTCTGCTCAGCAGCAGATACGCAAAGTAGAGGCACGCAGCCGGAGGTGCACGTCCCGTGGCGTCCAATGTCAATCCCACCGTCCGGCGCCGCCGACTGGGCCAGGAGCTGCGACGGCTCCGTGAGCTCAAGGGCATGACCGCGGAGGAGGTCGCCGAGCGGCTGCTGGTCTCGCAGTCGAAGATCAGCCGGCTGGAGAACGGGCGGCGCAGCATCAGCCAGCGTGATGTCCGCGACCTGTGCGGGGTCTACGAGGTCGAGGACCACCGGATCGTCGACTCGCTGATGCAGATGGCCAAGGACTCGCGCCAGCAGGGCTGGTGGCACTCGTTCGGTGACATCCCGTACAGCGTCTACATCGGTCTGGAGACCGACGCCGCCTCGCTGCGGGTCTACGATCCGCAGGTCGTCCCCGGGCTGCTCCAGACCCGGCCGTACGCAGAGGCCCTGATCGCCGGCGCCCTGCCGGAGACGGCCCCGGGCGACATCGACAAGCGCGTCCAGGTGCGCCTGCGCAGGCAGGAACGAATCTCCGCCCCGGACAACCCGCTGCGCCTGTGGACGGTGCTCGACGAGGCGGCGCTGCGCCGCACCGTCGGCAACCGCTCCCTGATGCGGGACCAGTTGGAGCACCTGGTCGAGCAGTCCCAGCTGCCGCACGTCACCGTGCAGGTGATCCCCTTCGACATGGGCGCGCATCCCGGGCTCAACGGGCAGTACGCGATCCTGGAGTTCCCGGACGCGGCGGACTCGAGCGTCGTCTACATCGAGGGCGTCACGAGCGACCTGTACCTGGAGAAGGCGAACGACGTCCAGAAGTACAGCGTGATGTACGAGCATCTGCGGGCGCAGGCACTGAACGTGGAGCAGTCCCGTCAGTTCATCGCGGACATCGCGAAGGAGTACGCGCGCTGAGCCGCACGCCGGGGTCCCGGACGGATGCGCAGGCGCTCCGAAACGGGCCTCCCGAGGCGAAGGCGCGGACACTACACCTTCGCTGGACCGGGATGGAAGACCCACCTGGAATATGCCATCCAGTCGAGTGAATAGTCGCTTCGCCCACCGGTGCGGGCGAGTAGCGTCGATCACGCCATCGAGCAACAACGGTGGCGCAATCCGAACCGCGGGCTCCGGAAGGAACCCGCTGCGCGGTGACAGCAACTCAACGACTGGCTACCGGAGCAAAAATGGCAATCCAGCAAGGCGCCACGGACACCTGGACGAAGTCCTCGTACTCCACCGGCAACGGCGCGTGCGTCGAGGTCAAGTCCCCTCTTCTCGCGGCGATGGCCGTCCGGGACTCCAAGGTCCCCGAGGGTCCCACGCTGGCGTTCCCCGCACGCTCGTGGAACACCTTCGTGGCCGAGGTCGGCCGGGGAGCCTTCGACCTCGCCTGACCTGATGCACCGATCCACCGATCCATCCCACCCACAACCGCACCGACCAACCGCATACGCACCACAGACAGAGCCCTCTCGTCCGGCCCGCCGTCCTGGCCGAGGGGGCTCGGCCCTTGCCTCGGCCCCTGCCTCGGTCCTTCTTCCCTCGGCAGCCGGCCGCCCGGTCACCTGAGCCGGTCCACGTAGGTGTCCGTGCCGGGCACCGTCGGGACGAAGGGGGCGACCAGTTCCACGCGGCCGAGGCCCGAGGCCGCCACCGCCTCGTCCAGGCCCGTGAACCATGCCTGCCAGCACTCCCGCGGGTCCGCCTCCAGGAACCACAGCAGGGTCAGCCGGGTGCCGACGCCCTCGACCTGCTTGACGTAGGTCATCCGGTCGCCGGGCAGGGGGGTCGGCGAGAAGACGGTGACCAGGGCGGACGGGGAGCCGGCCAGCCGGCCGGGGAGATGACGGGAGCGCAGCCACTCCAGCAGCTCGGCGCGCCCCTCGGTGGAGTCGGCGTCGACGACCTCCAGGACCAGGCCCGCGTACGGGTGGTCCAGGGCGTGGAAGTCGCGGGGACCGGCCGCGCCGTCGCGGTAGACGGTGCTCTCGTGGTCCTGGAACGCGGTGAAGACGTGCGTGCGCTCCCGGTGGACGCGGTGGTCGCGGTTCAGGCGCCTGTTGATGCCGACGGTCCACCGCATGTGATCGTCGTAGCGGCCCTCGGTGACCCAGTACGTGGAGAGGTAGCAGCCCGCGGTGACAGGGCGGGCGACGGCCGACTCCGCCGGGTAGCGCAGGAGTTGGAGATCGCGGGTGGCCACCCAGCGGCGGCCGGCGAACATCCACGGCATCGCCATCGCGCCCGCGTAGTAGTGGTCGTCCTCGTACCAGCGGTTGTACGCGTGCTCGTGGCCCGGGTGCGGCTCGACCATGGTGATCAGGGCGTGGCCCGGGTGCACTCCGTACGGGCCGAGGGCGGCCAGTTCCGCGTACACCTCGCTGCGGGTGTCCTCGCTCATGTCGCTCCCCTTCCGGTGCGGCTCCGCGCGGGGCTTCCCTCCTCCGGCGGCAGCCCATACTCTGACGCTCCGTCAGACAATGCGCCAGAGCCGGGAGGTCTCCGATGCCGCTGCTCGCGGGGAAGACCGTCGTCGTGTCGGGGGTCGGCCCCGGGCTCGGTCACCGGGTCGCGGCGGCCGTCGTGCGCGACGGCGGCAACGCGGTCCTCGGCGCGCGTACGGAGGCGAACCTCGCGAAGTCGGCCGCCGAAGTCGACCCGGGCGGCGCCCACTCGGCGTACCGGGCGACGGACATCACGGACGAGCGGCAGTGCGAGGCGCTGGCGGCGCTCGCCCGGGAGCGGTTCGGCGGGATCGATGCCGTCGTTCATGTCGCCGCCCGGGACAGCTACTTCGGCGGTCTGGAGGACGCCGACTTCGCCACCTGGCAGTCGGTCATCGACGTGAACCTGCTCGGCACGCTGCGGATGACCCGCGCCTGTCTGCCCGCCCTCAAGGAGGGCGGCGGCTCGGTCGTCGTCATCGGCACCCAGTCGTCGGCGGCCGCCCCCTCGCAGGTGCGGCAGGCGGCGTACGCGGCGTCGAAGGGCGCGCTGACCAGCGCGATGTACTCACTGGCCCGGGAACTCGGCCCGTACCGGATCCGGGTCAACACCGTGCTGCCGGGCTGGATGTGGGGCCCGCCCGTCGAGGCGTACGTCCGGTTCACTGCGCACACCGAGGGCGTGCCGGAGGCGGTCGTGCGCGAGCGGCTCACCGAACGGATGGCGCTGCCCGAGCTTGCCACGGACGGGGATGTGGCGGACGCCGTGGTGTTCCTGGCGTCCGACCGGGCGCGGGCGATCACCGGGCAGTCCCTGCTCGTGAACGCCGGCGAACTCATGCGCTAGTCGCGGCGGGTGCCTCCCTTCCCGGCCGCACGGGACCCGCATCCCGTACGCCTGTCTCCTTGTCGCTGGTCCGTCTGGCGAAGTGCCCGCTCATCGTGTGGTTCACGCCACGAGCACGACAACATCCCGACAGGTCAAGAGAAAGCAAAATCGTTCTGCTTTCTGATCTGTGTTCATATCCGTGATCGTGCGGGTCTTGACCGGCCGGTCGAACCGGCGGTTCAATCCCGGAAGTCCCCGCACCCGCACGGGGGCTCCGCCCTCCCCCGGGCTCTCGGCTCCGCCCGAGCAGGGGGGACCCCAGGCGTACTGGCGAAGTGCCTTCCGGTACCTGCAGATTCACAAGGCGGACCCCTGGAGGGGGCACATGAACGGTCTCGACTGGGCCGTCCTGGTCGCGTACTTCGGCGTGATGACCGCGATCGGCATCTGGTCCCACAAGCGCGTGGACGACGTCAGCGACTTCTTCACCGCGGGCGGCAAGATGCCGTGGTGGCTGTCCGGCATCTCGCACCACATGTCGGGCTACAGCGCGGTGATGTTCACCGGCTACGCCGGCATCGCGTACACCTACGGCATCACCTCGTACGTCACCTGGGCGCTGCCCATCGCCATCGGCATCGCGATCGGCGCCAAGGCCTTCGCGCCCCGGCTCAACCGGCTGCGGTCGCGACTGCACGTCGCCTCGCCACTGGAATACCTGAAGGACCGCTACAACCTGCCGACCCAGCAGGCGCTCGCCTGGTCCGGCATCCTGCTGAAGATCGTGGACGTCGGCGCCAAGTGGGCCGCCATCGCCACCCTGCTCAGCGTCTTCACCGGGGTCTCGCTCACCCAGGGCATCCTCATCACCGGCGGCATCACGGCCGTGTACTGCACCATCGGCGGGCTGTGGGCCGACGCGCTGACCGAACTCGGCCAGTTCGTCATCCAGTTGCTGGCCGGCGTCGCGATGCTGGTCATCGCGCTGAACAAGATCTCCGAGCAGGGCGGTCTGTCCAAGGCGCTGGACTCGCCGAAGCTGGACGGTCACGCGGACGGCTTCGCCGGCCCCTACCTCACGGTCTTCTTCATCGCGTACCTCTTCATCAAGCTGTTCGAGTACAACGGCGGCATGTGGAACCAGGCCCAGCGCTACATGGCGACGGGCAGCGCCAAGGAGGCCACGCGGTCCGCGTTCCTGTCCGCCACGCTGTGGTTCGTGTGGCCGCTCATCCTCTTCATCCCGATGTGGCTGTCCCCGCTCCTGGTGACGGCGAAGAAGCCCGACGGCTCCGACGCGTACGGGCTGATGACCGAACAGCTGCTGCCGCACGGCCTGCTCGGCCTGGTGGTCGTCGGGTTCTTCTCCCACACGATGGCCATGTGCTCCTCGGATGCGAACGCCATCGCCGCCGTGTTCACCCGCGACATCATGCCGGTGCTCTCGAAGGCCGCGCGGGCCTGGGACACCCGGGCCGGGCTGATCGCCGGACGCGTCACCACCGTCGCCTTCCTCGGCCTCTCCATGGCGGTGGCCACGCAGGTCAACTCCCCCACCTTCAAGGACATCATCACCGTCGTCATCAAGTGGGTGGCGGGGCTCATGGGACCGATCGCGATCCCGTTCATCCTCGGCCTGCTCCGGCCGTTCCGTAAGTCCGGTCCGACGGCGGCGCTCACCAGCTGGGCCTGCGGTCTGGTGGCGTTCTTCCTGATGAACTACCACCTGGACTTCGCGCAGCGCACGGACGTGAAGCTGGAGTACCAGGTCTCGGTGCCGATGGCGATCTCCCTGTTCCTGTACATCCTCATCGGCTTCCTGAAGCCCGAGGACACCCCGGAGCGCGACGCGATCATCGAGATCATCAACACGGACGACGACGGCTCCGGACCGACGGCGGCCACGCTCCCCGGCCCGGCCCGGGCGGCGGACGGGGTGGTGGGCACGCCCGTCAAGGACTGACCGGCGCCCGGCATGCCGCCGCCCCCAACCGGTCAGGCGCGCGGGTACCGGGCGAGCCAGCCCGGCGAGGATCCGGCGGGCCCGTGCAGTGCGGGCCCCTGGGTCATCTCCATGGCGAAGTCGTCCGCGAGGACGAGCATCGTGGGACGGCCCTCCAGCTCGGCCAGCCAGGCCGGCGGGAGGGCCGTCTCGCCGTGCAGGGCGCCGAGCAGTCCCCCGGTGAGGGCGCCCGCCGCACCCGAGGGCCCGCCGTGGTTCACCGCGAGGGACAGGCCGTGCCGTACGTCCTCGCCGACCAGCGCGCAGTACACGGCCGCCGCCAGCAGCCCCTCCGCCGTACCCTCCCCGGCCAGCTCCTCGACCCGGGCGGGCGTCGGCATCCCCTGCCGCACGGCGCCCAGGGCGTGCTGGAGCGCGTCCGTGACGGGCTGCTGCCCCGGGCGCGCGGCCAGCAGCGCCAACGCCCGCTGCACGGCACCGTCGAGGCTCTCCCCGCGCGCCAGCGCGTGCACCACCACCGCGTACGCCCCCGCCGACAGGTAGGCCAGCGGGTGCCCGTGCGTCTGCACCGCGCACTCCACGGCGAGCTGCATCACCAACTGCGGCTCCCAGCCGACCAGAAGCCCGAAGGGCGCCGACCGGGCGGCGGCCTCGGCGCCCAGCTCACCCGGGTTCTTGGGTGCGTCGAGCGTGCCCATGGTCTCGTCGCCGAGGCCGAGCAGACAGGCGCGGGCCGGAGCGCGCCGGGCGTACAGCCACTCCTCGCGGGCCAGCCAGCCGTCGTCCTCGCGGCGCTCGTCGGGCCCCCAGTCGCTCTGGGTCGCGGCCCAGCGGCGGTAGGCCCGGTGGAGGTCGGTGGGCGGGTGCCAGGCGCCGGTGTCCCGGCGCACCTGGGCGCGGATCAGCCCGTCGAAGGTGAAGAGCGTCAGCTGGGTGAGGTGGGAGACGGTGCCGCGTCCGCCCGGCCCGGTGGTGAGGTCGGTGAGACCGGCCGCGCCGTGCGCCTCCCGGATCTCCGCCAGGGTGAGCCCGTCGAGCGGGGCGCCCAGGGCGTCGCCCGCGGCGGCGCCCAGCAGCGTCCCGCGGACCCGGCTGCGGAAGTCCTGCTGCTCCCTGCGGCCCCAGACGGCACCGGATGTCGCACCCACCACGCCCTCCTCCGGTCCGCGTCGCTCAGCACTGTAATCGAACGGGAACGGTCGGTTCAGGGCCACGATCGGTCGCCTGCGCCACAACCGTTTGTGCCCCCCGCGGGTCCAGCTGAACGACCGACGTACCCGGCCCCAACTTTCGGAGACCTCCGTGCCTCATCCCAAGAGCCGTCGCGGCGCCGCCCGGTGCGCGGCGCTGGCCGCCCTGCTGGCGGCCCCCCTCGTCCTGACCGCGGGACCGGCCGCCGCGGCCGCGCCGAAGACCCCTGTCGTGGACTTCGACGGCGACGGCTTCGCCGACCTCGCGGTCAGCGCCCCCTACGCCACCGTGTCCGGCGTCCGCCAGGCCGGTTCGGTCTCCGTGGTGTACGGCTCCGCCGCGGGCGCCGACAGCGCGCACCCCCGGCTGATCACGCAGGCCGCCGACGGTGTGCCCGGCGATCTCATGGAGTACGGCACCTTCGGCATCAGCACCGCCGCGCGCGACTTCGACGGGGACGGCTACACCGACCTGGCCGTCGGCAGCTACTACGCCCCCATGGTGCTGTGGGGCTCCGCCCACGGCCTGAGCGGCGGCGCACCGCTCGCCGACGCCGCCTACCGGGTGGCGGCCGGTGACATCGACGGCGACGGCCACGCCGACCTCGTCGCGAACGGCAACGGCAATCTGGAGGTCCGCTTCGGTCCGTTCACCCGGGCGGGCGTCCCCGCCCGGACCGACACGCTCGTCATCGCGGACGAGTCCGGCCCGCAGCGGATGGCCGTGGGGGACATGGACGGCGACGGCAAGGACGACGTCGTCACCACCCACGGGTTCGAGGAGATGCAGTACCGGTCCCGCTTCTACAAGGGCACGCCGACCGGCCTCAGCACGACCTACAAGAGCACCGGCCACTACACGGTGGGCGGCGTCGTCGCCGACGTGGACCAGGACGGCTACGGCGACCTCGTGGCCCGCCAGGTCGGCCAGGTGTCGGAGACGAGCGAGTTCGACGCGGGCGCGGTCCGCGTCGTCTACGGCTCGGCGAACGGTCCCTCCACCCGTACCGCGAAGATCACCCAGAACACGGCGGGCGTGCCCGGCCGGGACGAGGCGGGCGACAACCGCCGTGACTTCGGCGACCAGTTCGGCTACGCGCTGGCCGCGGGTGACGTGACCGGCGACGGCTACCCGGACATCGCGGTCGGCGTCCCCGGCGAGGACGTGGGCTCCGTCCGCGAGGCGGGCGCGGTGGTCCTGCTGAAGGGCGGCGCGCACGGCCTCACCGGGTCCGGCGCCCAGGCGTTCCACCAGTCGACGGCCGGCGTCCCCGGCGCGTCCGAGACGAGCGACGGCTTCGGCCGTACGGTCCTGCTGGTGGACGTCAACGCCAACGACCGGGCCGACCTCGTCGCCGCCGCCCCCTTCGAGGACGGCACCTACAAGGACTCCGGCGCGGCCTGGGTGCTGCGCGGCTCGAAGACGGGGCTGACGACGACCCGCATCGCGTCCTTCGGCCCGGGTGCGCTGGGCGCCCCGGAGAAGGAGGCGTTCTTCGGGACGGAACTCGCCCACTGAGCCGGGTCACTCCCCGCCTTCGGCCTGCCGGGCGTGGACGGCCGCCCGCTGCTCCAGGGCCCACGCGTAGCCCGGCCTGAGCTCCAGGGCGCGGTTCAGGTCCGCGAGGGCGTCCGTGTGGCGGCCGAGGGCGCTCAGGCAGGCGCCGCGGCTCGCGTACGCCGACGCGTACGCGCCGTCCAGCGCGAGGGCCCTGTCGTAGTCGGCGAGAGCGTCCTCGTACCGGCCGGCGACGCGCAGGGCGTCGCCGCGCTCGCAGGCGCCCCACGCCCAGTCCGGCTGGAACCGCACCGCCCGGTCGAGGTCGGCGAGCTGCCGGGCGTGCTCGCCGCGGGCGCGCCACACGCGGGCCCGGCGGGCCAGCGCCCACCCGTACTCCGGGTTGAGTTCCAGCGCCCGGTCGAGGTCCGCGAGGGCCGCGTCGAGCTCGCCGCGGCTGAGCCGCGTGGCCCCCCTGGACGCCCAGGCGAAGGCCCGCGCAGGTTCCAGGGCGATCCCCCGGTCCAGGTCCCGGATCGCGGCGTCGTAGTCGCGCAGGATCCGCCGGTACTCCCCGCGCACGGAGAAGGCCCGGCCGTCGCCGGGGGCCAGCGCCACGGCGCGGTCCAGGTCGGCGAGGGCGCCCTCGTAGTCGGCCAGTTCACCCCGGCTCATCGCCCTGCCCCGGTAGGCGCGGGCCAGTTCCGGATCGAGGGCGAGGGCCCGGTCGTACTCCGCCAGCGCCCCGGCGTGGGCGCCCGCGCGTCGCAGGGCGGCGCCGCGGGCGGTCCGGGCGAGGGCCTGCCGGGGCGGGTCGAGCACGGCCCGGTTCAGCAGCAGGCCCAGCGCGGCGACGACGCCAATGTCCGCCGCCCCCGCGTCCGCGCCGCTGCCGGCGGGCGCACCGGTGCCGGCGGGCGCACCGGTGCCGGCGAGCGCCTCGGACAGCTCGCGTCCCCAGCGCGCCACGTCCACGGCGTCCGCGTCCTCGCCCGCGTCGATGAGGACCCGCGCCCACCGCCCGGCCACGGCCTCGCCCAGGTCGCACGCGAGGACCGCGTCCGCCAGCACCTCGGGCAGCGCGACCCGCGGGCGGGCGCACAGCAGGTGGTAGGACTCCGCGAGGCGCAGCTCCCGCCACTGCGCGTCGGCCCACGGCCGTTCGGCGTCCGGGCCCGTCTCCGTCTCGCCGCGCCACTGTGCGAACGTCCGCGCCAGGCGGGTGTGCCGCTCGGTCCAGCCGCGCGGCGAACGGTGCCGCTGGAGGCGCAGCATCGGTGCCCGTACGACGTCGTGGTACTGCACCCGGTCCCCGCGGTCACCGACGAAGGGCAGCTCCCGCAGCCAGGCGAACAGCGCGTCGGCCTCCTCGTCCGCACACTGCGCGGCCACCTGGAACACGTCCGCGTCCAGCCGCCGGGGCAGCGCGCAGGCCAGCACCACGGCCCGGCGCAGGGGGTCCTGCTCCCACTTCAGGAAGCGGTCCACGGCGGTGCCGCTGGGGTCGCCCACCTCGTCCGGTGCGGCGGGCCGGTGTGCGGCCAGGGTGGAGACGAGCACCGGCAGCCCGCCCGTCAGCCGCAGCACCTGCCGCACGACCGGTTCGTCGACGACGTCCCGGCGGGCGAGCAGCAGGCGCGCCTCGGTCTCGGTGAAGGGCCCGAGCGGTACGTCCGTGACGGAGTCCGCGAACCCGGCCCAGCGTGCGGTGTCCAGGGGACGCTGGCCGGCGGTGACGACCACGACGTTGTCCGGGAGGGCCGCGCCGTGGCGGTCCGTGCCCAGCACGTCGTGCAGCCAGCCGTCGAGGAAGGTCCAGGTGCGCTCGTAGGTGTCGAAGAACAGGACGATCCAGGGGACCTTGGCGGCGATCCCGGCCAGCTCGTCCAGCAGCACGGGGGTGAGGACCTCCTCGGGGGCGAGGAACCAGCCGCAGGTCCTCCTGGTTGCGCATGCGGGTACCGACCGAGGCCCGCAACCGGTCGGCGCCCTGGGCGAGCTGCACCGGGTCGACGGCTCCGGCGAGGGCGCCGACGCCCGGGACCAGTCCGAGGCCGACGAGGGAGGCGCGGGCCGCCGCGAGCGTCACCTGCGACGGCGGGGGCGGGGCGTCCGGCCGCGGCGGGTACGGTCCCTGCGGTGTGTCGGGACCCTGCGGTCCGAGGGCCGCGGCGACCGCCGTCTCCGCCTCGTGGCGCCGCTCGCGGTAGGCGGCCAGCAGCCGGTCGAGGTCCTTCGTCCGGTGCCCCTGGCGGGCGAACCGGACGCTGATCGCCGCCATCGCCTCCGGCACACTGCCCACGGCCTCGTCGGCGTACACGGTCAGCGCCCCGCACTCCCGCGCGATCTGCTCCCACTCCCGCACCAGGCAGGTCTTGCCGACGCCCGCGTCGCCGTGCACGTGGAACAGGAACGTGTGCCGCTCGTCCTGCGGCGACCGTGCGAAGTTCGCCCGGAACAGCGCCCGTTCGGCATCCCGTCCGACGAAGGCGCGCCGCCTGCGCTCGTTGATCACCTGCTGCGTCGACGACCGTGCCCCCGTCATGTGCCGTTCCCTCCGCTCGTCCGCCGGTCGGACGGCTCCAGTCTGGCCCAACGCGCCGGAAAACACCTGGGAGTCACCCCGCCCCCGACGGCATGGTTGAACCATGGCCGCCTCACGCCCCTCTCGCGCCCCCTCGCCCCTCTCCCTCGCCGCGACCCTCCTCACCGCGACGGTCGCGCTCTACATGGCGCTCGTCGCCTTCGGGAACATCACCGACTTCGGTACCAACCAGCAGTTCGTGCGGCATGTCCTCGCGATGGACACGACGTTCGAGGACGACGACCTGATGTGGCGGGCGATCACCTCGCACGCCTGGCAGGACGCCGCGTACGTGGGTGTCATCGTCTGGGAGACCCTCGCCGCTCTCGTCCTGCTGGCCGGCACCTTTCTGTGGATACGCGGCGGCCACGCCCTCGCCCGGCGCGTCTCCACCTACGGTCTGCTGATGGTGCTGCTCCTGTTCGGCGCCGGGTTCATCGGCGTCGGCGGCGAGTGGTTCGCCATGTGGCAGTCGAAGACGTGGAACGGGCTCGACGCCGCGACCCGTGTCGTCACGCTCGCGGGCATCGTGCTCGTCGTGATCCATCTGCCGTTCGGCGGGGCTGCGGAGCCTTCGGCGCCTTCTGACAGGGTCTAGGGCCTGTCGTTTGGATCACGCCGGCGTCGCGGTCGGTCAGGACGAACCGTCGGTCACAGCCAGCCTGATCCAAACGACAGGCCCTAGGAGACCCCCTGCCGCCGGGCGGCCCGTCACTCCAGTACCGCCCGCCCGGGGGCTGTCACTCCAGTACCGGCAGCAGCTTCGGCAGGTGCCCGTCCGATGCCATGGCCACCCGCTGCCGCTCCTGCGGGACCTCGCCGTACAGCGTCGTGCGCGGCTTCGCCGGGCGGCCCGCCGCCTCGGCCACCGCGATCAGGTCCTTGACGGACTTGTAGGAGCCGTAACTCGATCCGGCCATCCGGGAGATGGTCTCCTCCATCAGGGTGCCGCCGACGTCGTTGGCGCCCGAGCGGAGCATCTCGGCGGCGCCTTCCGTGCCCAGCTTCACCCAGCTGGTCTGGATGTTGGGGATGTGGGGGTGCAGGAGCAGGCGGGCCATCGCGGTCACGGCGCGGTTGTCGCGGACGGTGGGGCCGGGCCGGGCGATGCCCGCCAGGTACACCGGCGCGTTGGTGTGGATGAACGGGAGTGTCACGAACTCCGTGAATCCGCCCGTCCGTTGCTGGATGCGGGACAGCGTGCGGAAGTGGCCGAGCCAGTGCCGGGGCTGGTCCACATGGCCGTACATCATCGTGGAGGACGAGCGGATGCCGAGCTCGTGGGCGGTGGTGACGACGTCGATCCAGGTCGCCGTGGGCAGCTTGCCCTTGGTCAGGATCCAGCGGACCTCGTCGTCGAGGATCTCCGCGGCGGTGCCCGGGATGGAGTCGAGCCCCGCCTCCCTGGCCGCCGTCAGCCACTCGCGGACGGACAGGCCGGTGCGGGTGGCGCCGTTCACCACCTCCATCGGGGAGAAGGCGTGGACGTGCATGCCCGGGACGCGCTCCTTCACCGCCCTGGCGATGTCGAAGTAGGCAGTGCCGGGCAGGTCGGGATGGATGCCGCCCTGCATGCAGACCTCCACGGCGCCCACCTCCCAGGCCTGCTGGGCGCGGTCGGCGACCTGGTCGAGCGAGAGCGTGTACGCGTCGGCGTCCGTGCGGCGCTGGGCGAAGGCGCAGAAGCGGCAGCCGGTGTAGCAGACGTTGGTGAAGTTGATGTTCCGCGTGACGATGTACGTGACGTCGTCACCGACCGCCGACCTGCGGACGTCGTCCGCGATCCGGCAGAGCGCGTCCAGCGCGGGGCCGTCCGCGTGCAGCAGGGCGAGGGCCTCGTCGTCGGTGAGCCTCGTCGGGTCGTCGGCGGCCGTCGCGAGGGCCTGGCGCACGTCGGTGTCGATGCGGGACGGCACCATCCCGGGCGCAGCCGCCTCCCGCAGTTCCGCCCAGTCGCCGTACACGAGGTCGAAGTCCTCGCGCCGGTCGCCGGTGCGCCCCTCGGTGTCGATGGTGTGGTGCAGGTCGGTGCGGCCCGTCGCCGTGAACGCCTCGTCGGGCTCCTGCCACGGATGCCCCTCGACGACCGCGTCCGCACGGGCGAGGCCCGTCTCCGGGTCCGCCAGCGCCCGTACGTGCGGCAGCAGCCGCGGGTCCAGCCACGGTTCGCCGCGCCGCACGAACTCCGGGTACACGCACAGCCGTTCGCGGAGCTCGAAGCCCGCCGCCGCGGACTGCTCGGCGAGCGCGTCGATCTGCGGCCACGGCCGCTCGGGGTTGACGTGGTCGATCGTGAGCGGTGAGACCCCGCCCCAGTCGTCGATGCCGGCGCCGATCAGCCGCCCGTACTCGGCGTCCACCAGGTTGGGCGGCGCCTGGAGGCAGGCGGAGGGTCCCATGATGTGCCGGGCGACCGCGACCGTGGCGATCAGCTCGTCCAGCTCCGCGTCCGGCATCCCGCGCATCGCGGTGTCCGGCTTGGCGCGGAAGTTCTGGATGATCAGCTCCTGGATGCCGTGGTAGGCGCGGGAGACGCGGCGCAGCGCGAACAGCGAGTCGGCCCGCTCCTCGTACGTCTCACCGATCCCGATGAGCAGCCCGCTGGTGAAGGGGACCGAGGAGCGGCCCGCGTCCTCCAGGACCCGCAGCCGGACGGCGGGTTCCTTGTCGGGCGATCCGTGGTGGGGGCCGCCGGGCTCGCTCCACAGCCGGGTGGCGGTGGTCTCCAGCATCATCCCCATGGACGGGGCGACCGGCTTCAGCCGCTGGAAGTCGGTCCACGACAGCACGCCCGGGTTGAGGTGCGGCAGCAGGCCCGTCTCCTCCAGGATGCGGACGGAGACGGCCCGTACGTAGGCGATCGTGTCGTCGTAGCCGTGCGCGTCCAGCCACTCGCGGGCCTCGGGCCAGCGGTCCTCGGGCTTGTCACCGAGGGTGATCAGGGCTTCCTTGCAGCCGAGTTCGGCGCCCCGGCGGGCGATGTCCAGCACCTCGTCCGGGGACATGAACATGCCGTGCCCGGCCCGGCGCAGCCTGCCCGGCACGGTGACGAACGTGCAGTAGTGGCACTTGTCGCGGCACAGCCGGGTCAGCGGGACGAAGACGCTCTTGGAGTACGTGATGACGCCCGGGCGGCCCGCCGCGGCGAGCCCGGCGTCCCGCACACGGGCGGCGGACGCGGCCAGGTCGTCCAGGTCCGCGCCGCGGGCCCGGAGCAGGACGGCCGCCTCGGTGACGTCGAGCGCGACGCCGTCACGCGCGCGTCTGAGCGCGCGCCGCATGGAGTTCGCGGTCGGCCCGGTTCCGGAGGCCTCGGAAGTCGCGGAAGTCGTCATCCGTCGAGCATACGATCGGCGTGATCAGCGGAAACCGGTACTGTCCGATTCGTGCCGCCGGGCCGGGTTCCACCGGATGCCGCGGTCCGGGACGGGGCACCGTACGCGCGTCGCCGGCCGCCGCGGGTCCGGAGCCGGTCACCGTGCGCCTGCCGTCGGCTCGATGGCCGCGTATCCCCTTCCCTTGCACCGGAGTTCACGGGTGAATAGCAGGGTGGTTCGCGCCACCCCCGTCCCTCATCACACCCCGGGAGCAGCAGCATGTGCGACGACGACCACGGCATCGGCAGACGCGCGCTGTTCGTGACGGGAGCCGCCGCCGCGCTCACGCTGGGAAGTGTGGAGTTCCCGAGCGGCGCCCACGCGGCGGACGGTCAGGAGACCAGGACCGTGCGGGGCACCCTGCCCACCGGCTCACCCGACTTCGTGTATCTGCCGGTCGATGTCCCCTCGGGTGTACGGGAGTTCAGGGTCGCGTACACCTACGAGAAGCCGTCGGTGCCGGCCGGCACTCCCGGCAACGCTCTGGACATCGGGCTGTTCGACGAGCGCGGCACCGAGCTGGGCGGCGAGGGCTTCCGCGGCTGGTCGGGCGGCGCCCGCCCGGAGTTCTTCGTCCGGGCGGACGACGCGACACCGGGCTACCTTCCGGGGCCGGTCCGCGCGGGCACCTGGCACATCGCCCTCGGCCCGTACACGGTGGCGCCGCAGGGCCTGCGCTACGAGGTCACCGTCACGCTCACCTACGGCGAGCCGGGCGCCGCGGTGAAACCGGTGTACCCGCCCGCCCGTGCCAGGGGGCGCGGCAGGGCCTGGTACCGCGGCGACTGCCACCTGCACTCCTGGTACTCGGACGGCCGCCGCACCCCGGCGGAGATCGGCGCGCTCGCGCGTGCCGCGGGTTTGGACTTCATCAACTCCTCCGACCACAACACCCATGCCGCACACCCCCACTGGGCGGATGTGGCGGGCGACGACCTGCTGATCATGCTCGGTGAGGAGGTGACGACCCGCAACGGTCACGTGGTGGCGCTCGGCACCGACCCGGGCACCTTCGTCGACTGGCGCTACCGGGCCCGCGACAACCGCTTCGGCAGGTACGCCCGGCGGATCCGGCGGGCCGGCGGCCTGGTGGTGCCCGCCCACCCGCACGCGACGTGCATCGGCTGCGGCTGGAAGTTCGGCTTCGGCGAGGCGGACGCGATCGAGGTGTGGAACGGCCCCTGCACGCCGGACGACGAGATCGCGCTGGCCGACTGGGACGCGATGCTGGTCGCCTCCGTGCGGGCGGGCGACGCCTGGATCCCCGCGATGGGCAACAGCGACGCCCACCGCGACCCCGACCAGGTCGGCCTGCCCCAGACCGTCGTCCTCGCCGACGACCTGACCCGCGAGGCGATCCAGGACGGCATCCGCGCCGGCCGCTGCTACGTCGCCGAGTCCCGGGCGGTGTCGCTCGCGTTCACGGCGACCGGCCGGAGGGGTGAGCACGCCGGGATCGGCGAGCGGCTGCGGGTGGACCGGGACGCCCCGGTGACCGTCCGGCTGGAGGTGACGGGCGCCGCGGGCTGCACGGTCCGCCTCGTCACCGACCAGGGCGTGCTGCTCACCTCGGCCGTGCCGGACTCCGGTTCCGGCACCACCGAGTGGCGCACGACGCCGGCCCACGCGGCCTACGTACGGGCCGAGGTCCGGCACGCCCCGACGGCACCCGGCCTGCCGGGAGCCCTGGCCGCGTTCACCAATCCGGTGTTCCTGGGGCGGCGGTGAGGGGCGGGGCCGGCGGCGCGGGTCCCCGGCGGGCGCGGGCAGGGGGGTCAGGCCTGCGGGTCGTCGGCCAGGCGGGTCAGCCATTCGGTGAGGAGGGCGCCCTCGGCCTGGGTGAGGGACGGGCTCGGGGAGCGGCGCAGGACGGCGGCCAGCCGGGCCGCCGAGGACGGGACTGCGGCACTGGTCGCGCCGGGGTCGTCCGCGGGGGCGCCGGCCATGGCCTCGGGTGTGAAGACGGCCGCGTGCACGGCGTCCCGGACGCGCCGGGAGATGCCCGGGTCGTCGAAGGTCGCCGGCCGGGACACCAGCATCAGGGAGACCCCGACGTTGGCGGACATGATCATCTGGGCGGCCAGTTCCGGGGAGAGCCGCAGCTTGCCCTGTTCGGCGGCCCGGCGCAGGTCCGAGGTGAGGATCCGGTGGGACTCCAGGGCGGCGGCCGGGGGCGTGCGCATCGCCGGGGAGTTCATCAGCCGGTAGAGGCTGGGGTTGCGCAGCGCGAAGCCGGTGTGGGTGTCCCAGCCGTCGCGCAGGTCCTCGACGGGGTCCGTGGCCGGGGTGCGCTCGCGTTTGGTCGCCAGGTACCGGCCGAAGCCGTGGTCGACGACGGCGGAGAGCAGTCCCTCCTTGTCCCCGAAGTGCCGGTAGAGCGCGGGCGCCCCGACGCCGGCCGCCTCGCACACGGCCCGGGTGGAGACGTCCCCGTCCGGGGACTCGGCGACGAGGGCGGCCGCCACTTCGAGAATGCGCGCTCTGGTACTCACGGGAGCGACGCTACCCGCCCCGTAGCAGGGCCCGGCGCTCAGACGATGCCGCCGTTGGCGCGCAGCACCTGGCCGTTGACCCAGCGTCCGGCGCCCGCGAGGAAGGCGACGGCCTCGGCGATGTCCCCCGGGCTGCCGAGGCGCTCCAGCGGTGCCTGGGCGGCCATCCGCGCGACGGTCTCCTCGTCCTTGCCGTCCAGGAACAGCGCGGTGGCGGTGGGTCCGGGGGCCACCGCGTTGACGGTGATGTCCCGCCCGCGCAGCTCGCGGGCCAGGATCAGGGTCATGGCCTCGACGGCGCCCTTGGTGGCGGCGTACGCGGCGTAGCCGGGGAGGGCGAGGCCCACCACCGAGCTGGAGAAGTTGATGAGGGCGCCGCCCGCGCGCAGCCGTCACGCGGCCTGCTGGTCGACGACGAACGTGCCGCGGATGTTGGTGCGGTGCATCCGGTCCAGGGCGTCGAGGCCGGTGTCGACGAGCGGGGCGAGGGTCATGACGCCTGCCGCGTGGACGACCACGTCGATGCCGCCGAAGGCGGCTTCGACGGCGTCGAAGAGGGCCGCCACCTCGGTCTCCTCGGCCACGTCGGCGCGGAAGGCGAAGGCCCGGCCGCCCCTGCCGGTGATGGCGGCGACGGCCTTGTCGGCCTCGGCCTTGTTGCCGGCGTAGTTCACGACGACGGCGTATCCGTCGGCGGCCAGGCGCTCGGCGGTCTCCCGGCCGATCCCGCGCGAGCCGCCGGTGACGATCGCGACGCGGGTGCCGGTGGCCGTGGCGGTGGTGGGCTGCTCGCTCATGGCGCGCTCCTCGTCTCGGTGGGGCAGCGGTGCTGACGCCCCGATAAAAGCAACGCTAACACTGTGTGGGTAACGATGCTACCCGTGTTCGTAGCGACGCTACGGGCGGCACGGGGAGTACCTTCAGCCGCAAGGAGCCGGGGACGGGAGAGGCGCGGGATGTCGCGGTACGACGAGGTCAAATTCCGGGCGGTCACGGCCTTCCAGCGGCGGGTCGCCAACCCCCTGCTGCGGCGGCTGCCGTTCCAGACGCTGCTGGAGACCACCGGACGGACCTCGGGCCTGCCACGCCGGACACCGGTCGGCGGGCGCAGGACCGGGCGGACGTTCTGGCTCGTCTCCGAGTACGGGGAGAAGTCGCAGTACGTACGGAACATCCGGGCGGACCCGCGGGTCAGAGTCCGGGTCCACGGCCGCTGGCACCACGGCGTCGCCCGTCCGATGCCGGCGGACGACGCCCGGGCGCGGCTGAGGACCCTGCCGCGCCTGAACAGCACCGCGGTCCGCGCCCTCGGCACGCGTCTGCTGACGGTACGCGTCGACCTGACCGACTGAGCCCGGTCCCGGCGCTCGCCAGGACCCGGCCTCTCACCCCGCCCAGACGATCGACTGCACCTCGCTGTACGCGTGCAGCGCGTACGACCCGACGTCCCGTCCCACCCCGCTCTTCTTGAAGCCGCCGAACGGCGCCTCCATGTTGCGGCCCACGGTGTTGACGCCGACCCCGCCCGCCCGCAGCCTGTGGGCCACCCGGAAGGCCCGGGCCACGTCGCCCGACCAGACGTAGTCGATCAGGCCGTAGTCGCTGTCGTTGGCCAGCCCGACCCCCTCGTCCTCGTCGTCGAAGGGCACCACCACGACCACCGGCCCGAAGATCTCCTCGCGGACCACCCGCATGCCGGGGGTGCAGTCGGTGAGCAGGGTCGGGGCGACGTAGAACCCGCGTGCGTGCGGCGGCCGGCGGCCCCCCGTGACGACCCGCGCCCCCTCCTCGCGCCCCAGTTCCACGTACGACTCGACCCGGTCCCGGTGGGCCGCCGAGATCACCGGCCCGACCACCGTGCCGGACTCGCGCGGATCGCCGATCCTCAACTGCTCGGCGTACGCGGCCAGTCGCTCGACCAGCCGGTCGTGCACGGACCGCTGCACCAGCACCCGGGTCGGCGCCGTGCAGATCTGCCCGCTGTAGAACGAGAACGTCGTGCCGATCCCGGCCACCGCCGACTCCAGGTCCGCGTCGTCGAAGACGACCGCCGCCCCTTTGCCGCCCAGCTCCATCAGCTGCCGTTTCATCCCGCGCCCGCACACCTCGGCGATGCGCTGCCCGACGGCGGTGGAACCGGTGAAACTCACCATGTCCACATCGGGCGAGTCCACGGCCGCCTGCCCGACCTCCGCCCGCGAGCCGCCGACCACGTTCACCACGCCCGGCGGCACGCCCGCCGCCTCCAGCGCCTCGGCCATCCGGTACACGGACAGCGGGTCCTGCGGAGCCGGCTTCACGACCACCGTGTTGCCCATGGCCAGGGCGGGGGCGACCTTGCCCGCGGCGTTCGCCCAGGGGTTGTTGTACGACGTGACGCAGCTGACCACGCCGACGGGCCGGCGCACGGCCAGCGCCCCCAGCACCGCCGCAGGACCGAACGGCCCGGCCTCGTTGACCTGCGGCAACAGCGGCTGCTCCACCGGCTCCACGCGCGCGTACCGCTGGAAACGGGCCGCGGCGACCCCCACCTGCATGGCGCGCGCCGTGCCCGTCGTGGCGCCGCTCTCCGCCCGGGCGAGGTCGGCGTAGGGGACGAGACCGCGCCGGATCAGACCTGCGGCCCGGCCGAGGACGGCGGCCCGCTCCTCGGCGGGCGTGCGGGACCAGGCGCCGAAGGCGTCCCGGGCGGCGGCCGTCGCCGCGTACACCTGGTCCCGCGACGCCTCCGGGGCCAGCCCGACGACGCCCTCGGTCGCCGGGTCGGTCACCTCGTAGAAGCCGTCGTCGGGCGGGACCCACGAGCCCCCGACGAACAGCCGCTGCCCCTCGCTCACCCGGCCCCCTCGGGGCGGGGCCGTGGCCCGCGGGCGCTCACCGGGTGCCCACCGTCCGGGTGTCCCGCCCGGAGCGCAGCACCTTGCCCGGTACGGCACCGGTCACCACGTCGTCGCGGATCGACTCGACTCCGTTGACCCACACGGCCGTGATCCCGATCGCCTTCGAGTCGAGCCGGGGGCCGTCTCCCGGGAGGTCGTGCACCAGCGTGGCCTTGCCGGCGTCGATCCGCGCCGGGTCGAAGAGCACGAGGTCGGCGTGGAAGCCCTCCTCGATCCGGCCGCGCCCGCGCAGTCCGAAGAGCCGCGCCGGGTCGTCCGTGAGCATCCGCACCGCCTGCTCCAGCCCCACCAGCTTGCGTCCGCGCAGACAGTCCCCGAGGAAGCGGGTGGTGTACGGCGCTCCGCACATGCGGTCCAGATGGGCGCCCGCGTCGGAGCCGCCGAGCAGGACGTCCGGGTGCTGCCAGGTCTTCGCCCGCAGCGCCCAGGAGTCCGGGTCGTTGTCGCTCGGCATCGGCCACAGCACCGTGCGCAGGTCGTCGCGGGCGCAGATCTCGACGAGGCACTCGAAGGGTTCCTGGCCGCGTTCGGCCGCGACGTCCCGCACGACCCGGCCGGTGAGGCCCTCGTTCGCGGGGCTGTAGGTGTCCCCGATGACGTACCGCCCGAAGTGGGCGAGCCTGCGGAAGACGCCGGCCTCCCTGCTGTCCGCCCGCCGCAGCAGCTCCGCCCGGACCCCCGGGTCGCGCAGCCGCGCGATGCGCTCCGGCACGGGCAGGCCGAGGACCTCGCCCCAGCCGGGGATCAGGTTCAGGGCGCAGAAGGTGCCGAGCGACATGTTCATGGGGGTGAGGATCGGCATGGTCAGCGCGACGATCCGGCCGCCGGCCCGGCGCGCGCGTTCGCTCGCCTCCAGCTGGCGGGGGACGCGCTCGGGCACGGCGGCGTCGATCGTCAGGACGTTCCAGTTCAGGGGCCGTCCCGCCGCCGCGCTCATCCCCACGAGCAGGTCGATCTCGTCGTCGCCGAACTGGTCGAGGCAGCCGGCCACGATCGCCTCGATCTGGGTGCCCTCGTGGTCCGCCACCGCCCGGGCCAGCGCGAGGAGTTCGGCGGGCCGGGCGTGGCGTGAGGCGACCGGCTTCCCGTCGCCGTCCGAGTGCGTGGACGACTGGGTGGTCGACAGGCCCCAGGCCCCCGCCTCCATCGCCTCGTGGAAGAGGGTGAGCATCCGGGCCAGCTGCTCCGGGGTCGGCTGCCCGCCCACCGCGTCCGGGCCCATGACGTACCGGCGCAGCGCGCAGTGTCCGACCATGAAGCCCGCGTTGACGGCGATCCGCCCCTCCAGGGCGTCCAGGTACTCGCCGAAGGAGTGCCAGTTCCAGGGTGCGCCCTCCTCCAGGGCGACCAGGGACATGCCCTCGACCTTGGACATCATGCGCCGGGTGTAGTCGGCGTCCTCGGGGCGTTCCGGGTGGAGCGGGGCGAGCGTGAAGCCGCAGTTGCCGCCCGCGACGGTCGTCACCCCGTGGTTCAGGGACGGCGTCGCGTAGGGGTCCCAGAACAGCTGGGCGTCGTAGTGGGTGTGCGGGTCGACGAAGCCTGGGGCGAGGACGAGTCCGTGCGCGTCCTCGGCGGTCCTCGCCCCCTCGGTGATCCGTCCGACGGCGGCGATCCGGCCGTCGCGGACGCCGACGTCGGCGGTGTACGCGGGTGCGCCCGTCCCGTCCACGACGGTCGCGCCCCTGATCAGGTGGTCGAGCATGGCCACGCCCCTTCCTCGCGTCCGTGCCGTCTCACGCGGACCGGCGGAACCGGGTCGTGCGGTGCACCGGATCCGTGTCGATCTTCGGAATGACGTGCTCGCCGACCAGCCTGATCGTCTGGAGCGTCTCCTCGGAGGAGATGCCGATGGGCAGTCCGAAGGAGAGCTGGTCGGCGCCCGCCTGCTCCCACCGTTTGCACTGGGTCAGCACCTCGTCGGGGTCGCCGCAGATCAACAGCTCCTCGGCGATGAGGAGTTCGATGATCTCCTCGTTGAACTCGGGCAGCGTCTCGGGCCAGACGGGGAAGCCCTCGGGCCGCGGGAAGGTGTCGTGGTAGCGGAAGACGAGGGACTGGAGGTAGTGCAGCCCGCCACCGGCGGCGATGCGCACGGCCTCCTGGTGCGTGGGCGCGCAGACGGCGGTCGACGTCACCATCACGTTGTCGTTGACGAAGTCCCCTACGGGCCGCGCGTCGACGATCGCGGTCTTGTACTGCTCCAGCACCCACTCCATGTCGGAGACCTTCTGCACGCTGAAACCGAGCACGCCGAGGCCCTTGCGGGCGGCCATGGCGTACGAGGGCGGCGACCCGGCGGCGTACCACATGGCGGGGTGCGACTTCCCGTACGGCTTCGGCAGGATCTTGCGCGGCGGGAGCTGCCAGTGCTTGCCCCGGAACCCGGCGTACTCGTCCTGAAGCCACATCTTGGGGAACTCGGCGATGGTCTCCTCCCAGATCTCCTTGGTGTAGTTCATGTCGGTGACGCCGGGGATGAAGCCGAGGATCTCGTGCGAACCGGCGCCGCGGCCGGACCCGAACTCGAAGCGCCCCTCGGAGAGGTGGTCGAGCATGGCGACCTTCTCGGCGACCTTCACCGGGTGGTTGACCTGCGCGAGCGGGTTGAAGATCCCGGAGCCGAGGTGGATGCGCTCGGTGGCGTGGGCCAGGTAGCCAAGGAAGACGTCGTTGGCGGAGAGGTGCGAGTACTCCTCCAGGAAGTGGTGCTCGGACGCCCAGGCGTACTTGAAGCCGGACTTGTCCGCCTGGATGACGTACTCGGTCTCCTCCATCAGCGCCTTGTGCTCCGCGAGGGGGTCGGTCTCGGCGCGCTTGCCCACGTATCCCTGTACAAAGAGCCCGAATTCCAAGGCGGTTCACCGTCCCTGTCACTGAAGACGGTGTTTCTGACGCACCGTCAGATATGTTGAGTGCGACTGTTCCACCGGACACCTGGACCGTCAAGAGCTGACGGCGCGTCAGCCACGGTCGCCGGACCGGTACCTCAGACGACACTCACGCCCGCCAGCCAGCCCCCGTCGATCACGAACGGCTGCCCGGTGATGTACGAGGAGTCCTCGCAGCTCAGGAAGAGGGCGAGCCGTGCCACCTCCTCCGGCCTGCCGATCCGGCCGAGCGGCACGAGCCTGCCGTACAGCTCCTCCAGCGCCTCGGCGCTCACCGCGTTGTCCGCGGCCGGGTCCAGCTGGGACGGGTCGCTCATCGCCGTGTCGATGGCGCCCGGACAGACGGCGTTCACGCGGATCTTCTTCGCGGCCAGTTCGAGGGCGGCCACCCGGGTCAGCCCGACGATGGCGTGCTTGGTCGCCGCGTAGGCCCCGACGTACGCCATCCCGGTCAGTCCCGCGTACGAGGCCGTGTTCACGATCGTCCCGCCGCCCGCCGCGGCCAGCTCCGGCGCGACGGTCCTGATCCCGAGGAAGACACCGACCTGGTTGACCTGCACCACCTGCTGGAACTCCTCCAGCGGGGTGCTGACCAGCTCGTTGAAGCGCAGGATGCCGGCGTTGTTGACCAGCCCGTCGATCCGCCCGTACGCGTTCTTCGCGGCCTCCACGGCGGCCCGCCAGTCGTCCTCCCGGCTCACGTCGAGGTGGACGTAGCGCGCCCCGATCTCCTCGGCGAGCGCCTCGCCCCGGTCGTCGAGCACGTCCGCGAGGACGACCTCGGCGCCCTCCCCGGCGAAGAGCCGCGCCTCCTGCTCACCCTGCCCGCGCGCCGCGCCGGTGATCAGGACGACGCGTCCGTCCAGCTTGCCCATGGCTCTCCCTGGTCGAGGTGGGGCGCGACCTCCGCGCCGAAAGCGGCCATCTGGTCGAGGAGTTCTTCCCGGCCGCGGGAGCGGAACCGCACCTGGATCTGGTGGACCCCCATCGCGCGGTAGGCCCGCAGCGACTCGGCGAGCGCCTCCGGTGTCCCGCGCAGCGTCCGCCGCCCGACGTCCCACGCGGGCTCGCCCACGTACAGCGGCTCGGTGATGGCCCCGACGACGAAGGGCCCGGTGACGCCCGCGTCCGCCCGGAGCCGGTGCACCGTCGCGATCTGTTCCGGAAGCCGGTCGCGCGGATCGCCCTGCGGCAGCCAGCCGTCACCCCGGAGCGCCGCCCGGCGCACCGCGGCGGGCGAGGAGCCGCCGATCCAGACGGGGACCCGGTCCTGCGCGGGCCGGGGGCGCTGCCCGAGGCCCTCGAAGTCGTACATCCTGCCGTGGTGCGCCGGGTACTCGTCGGGCCCGAGCGCGGCGCGCAGGGCCTCGACGCACTCGTCGAGCACCGGGCCCCGCCGCTCGAAGTCCACGCCCAGCGCCTCGAACTCCTCCCGTACGTGCCCGGCGCCGACGCCCAGGATCAGCCGGCCGCCCGACAGGTGGTCGAGGGTCGCGTACTGCTTCGCGGTGACGAGGGGATGGCGCAGCCCGACGACCGCGACGTGGCTGAGCAGCCGGACGCGCCCGGTCACGCCCGCCAGGAAGGCCAGCGTCGCGACGGGGTCGTACCAGACGGTGCTCATGGCGCCCGCCAGGCGGCGCGGGACGGCCACGTGGTCGCAGCTCGCGAGGTAGGCGAAGCCCGAGCGGTCGGCGGTACGGGCGATCTCGACGAGGTCGCCGGGGCCCGCGTCCGCCTCCCAGGGCTCGGCGTAGAGGGTGCTCTGCGACTGGACGGGGAGCTGCATCCCGTACACCGGTCGCCCGTGCGGCGGCATCTCCAAGGCACGCAACCTTCCTGCCGTGCTGTCATGTGGGCGCTCGTGGTGTCGTCCGGCGGTTCACCGGACTCGGGCCGGGCGGGGTTTCACGCCGCCCAGAGCCCGTCCTCCGTCAGTCCCAGCAGCTCGATCGCGTTGCGCCGTACGATCCGGTCGACCACGTCCGGGCCGAGGTGGCCCATCTGGGCCTCGCCGACCTCGCGGGACCTGGGCCAGGTGGAGTCGGAGTGCGGGTAGTCGGTCTCGTACAGGACGTTGCCGACGCCGATCGCGTCCAGGTTCCTCAGGCCGAAGGCGTCGTCGAAGAAGCAGCCGTGAACGTGTTCCGCGAAGAGCTCTGACGGCGGCCGGTGGACCTTGTCGGCGACGCCGCCCCAGGCGCGGTTCTCCTCCCACACGACGTCGGCGCGTTCGAGGATGTACGGGATCCAGCCGATCTGGCCCTCGGCGTACATCACCTTCAGGTTCGGGAAACGCTCGAACTTGCCGCTCATCAGCCAGTCGACCATCGAGAAGCAGCAGTTGGCGAAGGTGATGGTGGAGCCGACGGCGGGCGGGGCGTCGGCGGAGGTCGAGGGCATGCGGCTGCTGGAGCCGATGTGCATGGCGATGACCGTGCCGGTCTCGTCGCAGGCGGCGAGGAAGGGGTCCCAGTCGTCGGTGTGGACGGAGGGGAGCCCGAGGTGGGGCGGGATCTCGGAGAAGGCCACGGCGCGGACTCCGCGGGCGGCGTTGCGGCGCACCTCCCGGGCCGCGAGTTCCGCGTCCCAGAGCGGGATGAGCGTCAGCGGTATCAGCCGTCCCGCCGCGGCCGGACCGCACCACTCCTCCACCATCCAGTCGTTGTAGGCCCTGACCCCGAGCAGGCCCAGCTCGCGGTCCTCGGCCTCGGTGAACGTCTGACCGCAAAAGCGCGGGAAGGTCGGGAAACAGAGCGCCGACTGCACGTGGTTGACGTCCATGTCGGCCAGCCGCTGCGGCACGTCGTACGACCCGGGCCGCATCTGCTCGTACGTGATGATCTCCAGCTTGATCTCGTCGCGCGCGTAGCCGACGGCGGTGTCGAGGCGGGTGAGAGGGCGGCGCAGGTCCTCGTACACCCACCAGTCGCCGATGGGCCCGTCGTCGCCCGGAGCGCCCATGACGGGCGCGAACCTGCCGCCGAGGAACGTCATCTCCTTCAGCGGCGCCCGGACGACGCGCGGGCCGCGGTCCCGGTACCGCGCCGGGAGCCGGTCCTGCCAGACGCCCGGCGGCTCCACGGTGTGGTCGTCCACCGAGATGATCCTGGGGAAGGGGGGCGAGGGGCTGTCCGCGCTTCGCGTGGTCTCCATACGAGTCACCGTAGCGCTGATCTGACGACCCGTCAGCTCCCTGCCGGGCTCGCCGTACTCCGCTCGCACCGGCCGGTTCCGCACCGATCCGTGAGGAGAGCGTGTGAGGACCTTGTGCCGTACCGTGCGCCCCCCTGTGATCGCTGTCTCCCACGGCTGACGCATCCGCCATGAACAAGGCAAACTGGCCTCGTTGTCATGACGGTCGGCAGGGGGACGGCGATGGACGGTGTACCGCGAGTGCCGGAGCAGCGGAGCCCCGAGGATTCGGCGGCGCTGCGCTTCGGCGTGCTCGGACCGGTGCGCGCCTGGCGCGGGACGGAACCCCTGCCCATGGGATCACCGCAGCAACGCGCGCTGCTCGTCGCGCTGTTGCTGCGGGAGGGACGGACGGCGACGGCCCCCGAACTCATCGACGCGCTGTGGGGCGAGGAGTCCCCGCCCCAGGCCCTGGCCGCCGTCCGCACCTACGCCTCCCGGCTCAGGAAGGTCCTCAACCCCGGGGCGCTCGTCAGCGAGTCCGGCGGCTACGCCATCCGCCTCCCGGACCCCGGCGCACTCGACCTCGCCCGGGCCCAGCAACTGGCCTCCGACGCCGAGAAGGCCAAGCACACCGGGGACCTGTGCCGGGCCCGCGCCCTGCTCAACGAGGCGCTCGGCCTGTGGGACGGGGAGCCGCTGGCGAGCGTCCCCGGCCCCTACGCCGACACCCAGCGGACCCGGCTGGAGGAGTGGCGCCTCCAACTGCTGGAAACGCGCCTCGACATGGACCTGGAGCAGGGCTGCCACGCGGAGGCGGTGTCCGAGCTGACCGCGCTGACCGCCGCCCACCCGCTGCGCGAACGCCTGCGGGAACTGCTCATGCTGGCGCTGTACCGCTCCGGCCGGCAGGCCGAGGCCCTCGCGGTGTTCGCCGACACGCGGCGCCTGCTCGCCGACGAGCTCGGCGTCGACCCCCGGGCGGACCTCCAGGAGCTCCAGCAGCGCATCCTCCGCGCCGACCCCGGACTCGCGGAACCCTCCGCCTCGCCGGCGGAGCCTCCCCCGGCGCCCGTCCGTCCCGCCCAACTGCCCGCCTCCGTCACCGACTTCACCGGCCGCGCGTCCTTCGTCCAGGAACTGGGCGACGTGCTGGCCGCCGCGTCGACGGCCGAGGGCCGGGTGATGGCGGTCTCGGCGCTCGCGGGCATCGGCGGCGTCGGCAAGACGACGCTGGCCGTGCACGTCGCGCACCGGACACGCGGCGCCTTCCCGGACGGGCAGCTGTACGTGGACCTCCAGGGCGCCGGAGCACGCGCGGCCGAGCCCGAAACGGTCCTGGGCGCGTTCCTGCGGGCCCTCGGCACCCCGGACTCCGCCATCCCCGACTCCCTGGAGGAGCGCGCCGCGCTGTACCGGACGGCCCTGGACGGCCGCCGCGTCCTGGTGCTGCTGGACAACGCGCGCGACGCCGCGCAGGTACGTCCGCTGCTGCCCGGGACGGAGGGGTGCGCGGCGCTGGTCACCTCCCGGGTGCGCATGGTGGACCTGGCCGGGGCGCACCTGGTGGACCTGGACGTCATGTCCCCCGAGGAGGCGCTCCAGCTCTTCACGAAGATCGTCGGCGCGGAGCGGGTGACGTCGGAGCGGGAGGCCGCTCTCGACGTGGTCGCCGCCTGCGGGTTCCTCCCGCTCGCCATCCGGATCGCCGCCTCCCGGCTGGCCGCGCGGCGCACCTGGACCGTCTCGGTGCTGGCCGCGAAGCTCGCCGACGAACGCCGCCGCCTGGACGAGCTCCAGGCCGGCGACCTCGCCGTCAAGGCCACCTTCGAACTCGGCTACGGCCAGCTGGAGCCGGCCCAGGCCCGCGCCTTCCGGCTGCTGGGCCTCGCCGACGGCCCCGACATCTCGCTCGCTGCCGCCGCCGCGGTGCTGGACCTCCCGGCCGAGGACACGGAGGACCTCCTGGAGTCCCTCGTCGACACGTCCCTCCTGGAGTCCGCCGCCCCCGGCCGCTACCGCTACCACGACCTGGTCCGCCTCTACGCGCGTGCCTGCGCCGAACGCGACGAACACCCGCCGACCGAGCGGGACGCGGCGATGTCGCGGCTCCTGGACTTCTACCTGGCGACGGCGGCGGGCGTCTACGCGATCGAGCGGCCGGGGGACCGGCTGGTGGATCACCTGGAGCCGACCAAGTACCCGGGGATGCGGTTCGCCGACCGCCACGCCGCCCTGGACTGGCTGTACGCCGAGGCCAACTGCCTGCTGGCCTGCGTCCACCAGTCCCTCGCAGACGACAGGCTGAGCAGAGCCGTGGATCTCCTCTGGGCCGCGAAGGACCTCGCGGAGTCCGGCGCGAACGCCCGTGACTACGGCACCAACGCCGTCCTCGCGCGCGACGCCGCCGGGCGCGCGGGCGATCCGCGCGCCGAGGCCCGGGCCCGCACGGCCCTCACCGAGGCGCACCTGGCCGGCGGCCGCTTCGACCGGGCGGCGGAGGAGGCGGAGCACGCCGAGGCACTCGTCCGCCGGATCGACGACCCCGCCCTCAACTGCTGGGTGCCCAACCACCTCGGCGTCACCGCGGTCTACCGCGGGCAGCACGGGGCGGGCGCCGCGTACCTCCAGCAGGCGATCACGTGCTTCCGCGCCGACGGCAACCTCGCGGGTGAGGCCAGCGCCCTGTGCAACCTGTCGCGCGCCCACCTCGCGATGGGGCAGACGGCCAGCGCGATCGCGCTCGCGGAGCAGGGCATCGGCATCTACGACCGGCTCGGGCACACCCTCCGCGGCGCCAACGGCCGCTACGCCCTCGGGCTCGCGCTCGCCCAGGCCGGCGACCTCGGCAAGGCCGTCGCCCAGCTCACCGAGGCGCTCGACGTCTTCCGGGACAGCCGTCAGCGGCTGTGGGAGGGCATGTCCATCTTCCGCATGGCCGAGGTCCGCCTGACCCAGGGCAAGCCCGCGCTGGCCGCCGCGCTGGCCGAGCAGTCGCTCGCCGTGCTGCGGGGCATCGGCGGTGACTGGCGGCGCGGGAACGTGCTGACCGTCCTCGGGCGGGCGCTCAGCGCGATCGGCCAGACCGACCGCGGCCAGGCCTGCTGGCGCGAGGCCCTGACCATCTACGAGGACCTGGGCTCGCCCGAGTCCGCGGAGGTACGGAGCCTGCTCTCACCGCTGGCGGCCGCGTAGGTCCCCACCGCACGGACGTTCATCGTTCGTTTATCGCGCTGCGCCACTCTGAGTTCGTCGATCCGTCGCGTCGGGGGGCAGACGAATCGCCGCGAGGCCCATCACATATGGTGAACGGCCTTGTCAGCCCGCCCGGCGGCCCTCGGGGGAGTCGCCGGGCGGGCTGTCTCACCACACACAACGGGGAGTTGAACACGATGGCCCAGAAGAAGACCGACGGCACCGTCAAGCCGCTCGACACGCACATCACCGACGCCGACGCCGGCACGGTGAAGCCGCTGGACACCCACATCACCGACGCCGACGCCGGCACGGTGAAGCCGCTCGACACCCACATCACCGACGCCGACGCCGGCACGGTGAAGCCACTCGACACCCACATCACCGACGCGAAGGCCTGACAAGCCACCCGTCGACGGGGATCGGGCGCGGGGGGGGGGGGGGGGGGGGGGCGCGGGGGGAGGGGGTGGGGGGGGGGGGGGGCCGCCCCAACTCTTTTTTCCCGGTCAGCCCGCCCCTCCCCCG
>NZ_JBWKDS010000004.1:211674-303937 GCF_056435845.1 Streptomyces sp. NPDC043867
GAGGAAGGGGGAACACACCACAACCCCCCCCCAACAAAAAACAATCCTCACCCCCCCCCCCGGAGCGGGGCCTCCCCCCCCCCCCCCCCCCACCCCCCCCCCCGCGCCCGAGGCGTGTCCGGGGCGACGGGGCCCGACTCAGCGCTTGTGGCCGGGCCGGTCGGCCTCGCCGACGGCGGGGACGGAGGGCGGTCGGCGGGTGTCCTCTCCCCGCCCCCGCAACTCCCCCTTCACCACCTTCCCGCTCGCGTTGCGGGGGAGGTCCGGGACGAATTCGACCGTGCGCGGGACCTTGTAGTTGGCCATCTCGCGGCGGGACCAGGCGATCAGGTCGTCGGCGGTCAGGGTGGCGTGCGGGCGGCGTACGACGTAGGCCTTGCCGACCTCGCCGAGGCGGGCGTCCGGGACGCCGACGACGGCGACATCGGCCACGTCGGGGTGCAGGCCCAGCAGTTGCTCGATCTCCGCCGGGTACGCGTTGAAGCCGCCGACGATGAACATGTCCTTGATGCGGTCCGTGATGCGGAGGTTGCCGTCGGGGTCCAGGACGCCGACGTCACCGGTGCGCAGCCAGCCGTCCGGGGTGAGCACGGCCTCCGTGGCGGGCGCGTCCTCGAAGTAGCCCCGCATGACGTTGAAGCCGCGGACCAGGACCTCGCCGGGGGAACCGGCCGCCGCCCCGGCACCGGACGCGTCCACCACCCGTACCTCCGTGCCGGGGACGGCCCGCCCCGACGTCGAGGCGATCACCGCCGCCGCGTCACCGCGCCGGCACATGGTGACGATTCCGCTCGCCTCCGAGAGCCCGTACGCCGTCAGCACCGTGTCGATCTTCAGCTCCGCCTTCAGCCGCTCCACCAGGCGCAGCGGGACCACCGCCGCTCCCGTCACCACGAGCCGCAGCGCCGAGAGGTCGTGGGCGTCCCGGGACGGGTGGTCCAGGAGGGACTGGTGGAGGGTGGGCGGCCCGGGCAGGACCGAGACGCGTTCCGCGGCGACGTTCGCCAGCACCGTGTCCACGTCGAAGACGGGCTGCGGGATCATCGTCGCGCCCCGCATGAGGCATGCCACGATGCCCGCCTTGTAGCCGAAGGTGTGGAAGAACGGGTTCACGATCAGATAGCGGTCGCCCTCCCGCAGCCCGGACAGCTCGCACCACACGGCGTAGGCGCGCAGCGTCTGGGCGTGGGTGATCACCACGCCCCTGGGCCGGCCCGTCGTCCCGGACGTGTAGACGATGTCCGAGGGCGAGGAGCCGTCGAGGGCGTCCCCGCGCGCCCGGACGTCCGCCACCCCGGCCTGCTGCCCGCTCGCCAGGAAGTCCGCGAACGTACGGAAGTCGGCGGGGGCGTCGTCCGAGAGCACCACGACCTGCTCCAGGTGCGGCAGCCCCGGCAGCGGGCCCCGCCCCGCGCCCTCCCCCGCGGCCCGCCGCAGGGACGCCACGTACGACGTCCCGAGGAACGTGCCCGTCACGAACAGCAGCCTGGCCCGGCTCCGGGACAGCACGTACGCCGCCTCCGCGCCCTTGAACCGGGTGTTCAGCGGGACCAGCACCGCACCGGCGCACACGGCGCCGAGGGCCGAGACGATCCAGTCCAGGGTGTTGGGCGCCCAGACCGCCACCCGGTCGCCGGCCCGCACCCCGTTCGCCAGACAGGCCGCCGCCGCCCGCTCCACGCGCGCGCCCAGCTCCGCGTACGAGACGCGCGTACGGCCCTCGACGACCGCCTCGGCGTCGCCGTACCGCTCGGCCGCGGCCCGCACCAGCCCCGGGATGCTGCCCCACTCCAGGTCCCCGCGCATCGCACGCCTCCCCTGACCGGACGACCGGACGTACCGCTAGCTGACTGACCGTCAGATTAGCTGTAGCCTGACGCCCTGTCAGCAGGCGTGACCGCGCGCGGAGGTGTGCCCATGGCGGGCAAGGGGACGGGAAGCACGGCAGGGATCAAGGACGCCACCGCCGTCGTCGGCATCGGACAGACGGCCTTCGCCAGGCAACTGGCCGAATCCGAGAAGGCATTGGCCTGCCGGGCGATCCTCGCCGCCCTGGACGACGCCGGGATCGCACCCGCCGAGGTCGACGGGCTCGCCTCCTACACCATGGAGGAGACGGACGAGGTCGAGGTCGCCAAGGCGGTCGGGTTCGGCGACCTCACCCACTTCAGCAAAGTGGGCTACGGGGGCGGCGGTTCGTGCGCCACCGTGGCCCATCTCGCCGCCGCCGTCGCCACCGGACAGGCCACCGTCGGCGTCGCCTGGCGCTCGCGCAAACGGGGCAGCGGGCCCCGCCCGTGGCGGAACACCACCGTCCAGCTCCCCACCCCCGCCCAGTGGACCCGGCCCTTCGGGCTGCTCAGACCGGCCGACGAGATCGCCATGCTGGCCCGCCGCTACATGCACGAGTACGGCGCCACCCGCGACCACCTGTTCAACGTCGCCCTCGCCTGCCGCAACCGCGCCAACCAGAACCCGGCCGCCATGATGTACGAGCGCCCGCTGACCCGCGAGATGTACATGACCTCCCGCTGGATCAGCGAGCCCCTCTGCCTGTTCGACAACTGCCTGGAGACGGACGGCGCGCTCGCCTGCGTGGTCGTCCCGGCCGAACGGGCGCGCGACTGCCGCCACCGGCCCGTCTACGTCCACTCCGCCGCGCAGGGCCTGCCCGCCCAGCACCACGGCATGGTCAACTACTGGAACGACGACCCCCTCACCGGCCCCGCCTGGACCGCCGCCCGGCAGCTGTGGAAGCACGCCGACCTCACCCCCGAGGACGTCGACGTCGCCCAGATCTACGACGCCTTCACCCCCCTCGTACCGCTCTCGCTCGAGGGCTACGGCTTCTGCGGACGGGGCGAGGGCGGCGCCTTCACCGAGGGCGGCGCGCTGGAGATCGGCGGCCGGCTGCCCCTCAACACCGGCGGCGGCGGCCTCTCCGAGGCGTACGTGCACGGCTTCAACCTCATCAACGAGGGCGTCAAGCAGCTGCGGGGCACCAGCACCGCCCAGGTCCCCGGCGCCGCCACCTGCCTGGTCACGGCCGGGGAAGGCGTCCCGACCTCCGCCCTCCTGCTCAGGACCTGAGGAGCCGCCATGCCCCTGCTGCCCCCCGTCCCCGACGACGACGGCGCCCCCTTCTGGCGGTACGCCGCCCGAGGCGAACTGCGCGTCCAGGCCTGCGCCGGACCCGGCTGCGGCGAGCCGCGTTTCCCGCCGCGCCCCTGCTGCCCGCACTGCCACTCCTTCGCCGCCGAGTGGCGCAGGACGAGCGGGCGCGGACGGATCTGGTCCTACGTCGTCCCGCATCCGCCGCTGCTCCCGGCCTACGAGGAGCAGGCCCCGTACAACGCGATCGTCGTGGAGCTGGCGGAGGCGCCGCGGATCCGGCTCGTCGGGAACCTGGTCAGCGCGCCGGACGCCCGGCTCGACTCGGTCGACCCCGGCCGCATCCGGATCGGGGCGCGAGTGCAGGTGGTCTTCACCGGCGCCGGGACCGGCATGACCGTGCCCCGCTGGGTACTGGAGCGGCCGTGAGCGGCGGCCTGCGCACGAGCACCGACCAGGACACCGGCGTCGCCGTCCTCACCCTCGACCGGCCCGACAAGCTCAACGCGATCGACCTCGCACTCGCCGCCGAACTGGCCCGTGCCTGGCGGGAGCTGCGGCTCGACGACTCCGTACGGGCCGTCGTCCTCACCGGAGCGGGCGGCCGCGCCTTCTGCACGGGGATCGACCGGAGCGTGGACGTACCCCAGCCCGACTCGCCCTACATGACGGACGATCCGCTGCTCACGGTCGGCCCGAAGGCGAACGACCTGTGGAAGCCGGTGGTCGCCGCGGTCGAGGGGATGGCCTGCGGCGGCGCCTTCTACCTGCTGGGCGAGGCGGAGTTCGTCGTCGCGGGCGAGACGGCTGCCTTCTTCGACCCGCACACGACGTACGGCATGGTCAGCGCGTACGAGGCCGTCCACATGGCGCACCGGATGCCGTACGGGGAGGCCGCGCGGACGGCGCTCATGGGAACCGCCGAGCGGCTCTCCGCCCGCCGGGCGTACGAGATCGGCCTGGTGTCCGAACTCACAGCCTCTGGCGAGGCGTTGGAGGCCGCCGTGCGGTGCGCCGCCGTCATGGCCTCCTACCCGGCCGCGGCCGTACAGGGCACCGTCCGCGCCCTGTGGACGGCACGGGAGGCGGCGCGCGCCCACGCGTTCGCGCAGGCGCCGCACCTCATCGCGCTGGGCAACCTGCCAACGTCGCGGCAGGCCGAACTGTTCGCCGCACGGCGGCCGGACGGGTACCGGATGCGGTGAGCCCGCCCCGGCTGCTCGGTCGGTCCGCTCCGGCTGTCCGGTCGGCCCGGCGTCAGCTTCTCGGCCGGGCCGCCGGGTCGACCTCGCAGTGGTCCACCGAGTCGACGAGGCCCGAGCCGCCGACCTTCACGCGGACGGTCTCCTTGCCGCTCGCGGGGATCGTGACGCGCTCGTAGCCGGAGGTGACGGAGATGTCGTTCTCGTCGAGGAACTCGACCGTCACCGTGAACGTGCCCTTGCGGGCGTTCGGGTTGGACACCTCGACGGTCGCGTACGGAGTCTTCCTCGTCGCGCAGCTCAGCAGCCGCGCCTTCGCGTCCTCCAGCGACTTCGAGCCGCTGCCCGAGGAGGAGGTGGAGCGGTGGTTCGGACGCCGGTCGTAGCCGCCGCTGGTGCTGCCTCCGCCGGTGCTGCTGCTTCCGTACGTGTCGTCATCGTCGTAGTCGTCACCGGAACTCGTCGAGCCGGAACTCGTCGAGCCGGAGCTGTACGACCCTCCGCCCGACGTCGACGACGACGAACTGTCGTGGTTCTGGCTGGAGCTGCTGCAACCGCCGCCCCCGCCGCCCCCGCCGCCACTGTGGCTGCCGCCGCCGCGACCGCGCCCCGACGAGAAGCCGGTCAACGCGAGCACCACCATGGCCAGAACCGCTGCGAATTTGAGACTGCGCCCCCGTGTATGCATGTGATCAGACTACTCACCGCTCGCTCCCGGTCACACCGCATGACAGAGATGGCCGCGCATCCTCCACACCGCATGGCGGGTGCGCACTTCGCGGCGTAGCGTCGGTTGCGAGAGCAGTGAGGAGGCCCGCGATGGTCCGCAACGTTCTCGGGTCGGTACTCGCCCTCCTCGGAGCGGCGGCCGCCGTCTGGAGCCCTTTCCGTGCCTGGTACGACGGCCGTCACGGCCGGTACTACCGCGTGGGTGACCTGTTCTCCGGAGCCGGCGTCGGCGACGCCCGGGCCGGGCTGTTCGCCTCGCTCTTCCTCCCTCTCCTCGCAGCGGCGGTCCTGGCGGTCATCGGGGTGCTGCTGCGGTCGCGGCTGCTGGTCGCCCTCGCGGGCGTCGTCGTGCTCGGCTTCGCCGTGCTGTGGATGGTGCGCGTGGGTCAGGCCGAGTCCGGCCTGACCGTCGACAGCGACGGGAACGGCCTCGGCACCGGTGTCGCGGGCGCTCTCGCCGGTGGGGTGCTGCTGCTGCTCGGCGCGGCCGTGATGCGGGGCCGGGACGGGCGGCGCGAGCGCATGGCGACGCTGCCGCCGTCCGAGCGGTCCGCGCCGTCGGAGGAGCCCAGGTCCTGGCAGTCCCCGCGCCACCAGGAGGAGCCCAGGTCCTGGGAGTCCCCGTCCGAAGAGGAGCCCCGGTCACGGCAGTCCGCGCCCGCGGAAGAGCCGGGGTCGTGGCAGTCCGGGCCGGCCGGGGAGCCCCGGTCCTCGCAGTACCCGCCCCAGGAGGAGCCCGGGTCCTGGCAGTCCGGGCCGACGGATCCGACGCCGGACCGGCCGCCGCAGCGGGAGCCCGGCGGCACGGGTGCGGCGGAGGACGAGCCGACGGCCACGTGGCGGCGTCCGCCGGATCAGCACTGACAGGTGGCGGCGTCCGCCGGATCAGCACTGACAGGTGGCGGCGTCCGCCGGATCAGCATTGACAGGTGGCGGCGTCCGCCGGATCAGCACTGACAGGTGGCGGCGTCCGCCGGATCAGCACTGACAGGTGGCGGCGTCCGCCGGATCAGTACTGACGGGGCGCCCGGCCGACGCCGGTTGCCGTCCCGCCGGTCGGGCTGACGTGCCCTCGCGCCTCACGTCGTTCTCGCTGTGCCCGTGCCCTTCTCCGCGTCCAGGGCGTAGACGCATCTGTCCTTGCTGCAGGCGTAGACGACGCCGTCCTTGACGACGGGGGCGCCGGTGATCTCGCCGCCGGTGGCGAGCTTCCAGCGGAGGCGGCCGTCGTCGGCCTTCAGGGTGTAGAGGAGATGGTCGGTGGAGCCGAAGTGGATGCGGCCCTCGGCGACGGCGGGGGCGCCGACGATGTCGCCGCCCGCCTGGAAGCGCCACTTCGGGGTGCCGGTGACGGCGTCGAGCGTGTAGAGGCCCTTGCCGCTGCCGACGTGGACGTGGCCCGCGGCGACCAGGACGGGCTCGGCGGAGGCGCGGGACTCCGTCGCGATGCGCCAGCGGTCGCGGCCGTCGGTGGCGTCGAGCGCGTACACCGTGCCGAGGTAGTCGGCGAGGTAGACGCCGCCGCCCGTCACGGCGGGGCCGGGGGCGAAGGTGGGCGGGCAGAGGAAGACCGCGGGTGCCTCGAAGTGCCAGCGGACGTGGCCGCTCGTCACGTCGATGGCGAGGACCCGGGTGCCGGCGGAGACGTACACATATCCGTCGGGTGCCGGGGTCAGCCGGACCGGGACGCCGCCGCAGGAGGCCGCGTCGCCGATGGGGTACGACCAGCGCTCCTCGCCGGTCCGGGAGTCCAGGGCGCGCAGCCGCGCGTCCTTACACACGTAGACCGTGCCGTCGTGGACCGCGGGTCCGGCCTCAGTGGTCTCGAAGTCCGTCTGGGCGCCGGTGATCTCCCAGAGCTTGCGGCCGTTCGCGGCCTCCCAGGCCTGGACGCCGCCGCCGCGGGTGCCGGTGACGACGGTGCCGCGGTCGGCCTTGAGGGAGTAGACCCAGGCGTCGGTGGACAGGCGCCACAGGTCCGCGCCCTCGCGGGAGTCCAGGGCGAACAGCGTGGGGCCGTCGGAGGCGTGGATACGGCCGTCCGCGACCGCCATCGACCAGGCGACGTCGCGGGTCTTGAAGCGGCGCCGGCCGGTGGCCACGTCCAGCGCGTGGACCTCGAAGGAGGTGACGTAGACGAGGTCGTCGGCGACGGCGGGCGTGCCCCACACGTCGTTCGACATGCGGAAACGCCAGGGGCGCCAGCCGGACGGGGACTCCGGGGCCCGGGCGGGCGGCGCGACGGCGGGTGCCGGGTCGGCGCCGTTCACGCCGGGGCGCGGCCGGGACCAGGACGCGGCGAGGCCCGCCTCGGGAGGAGGCGCCTTCACCGCGGCGGCGCGGGCGTCGGCGACGCGCGGTCCCGGCCCGATCGGCACCCGGGCGCCGGCCAGCCGCACGGGACCGGTGTCGGGCGCGCCGACGGCCGACGGGGCCGGGGCGTGCTGCGGGACGGGTGGCAGCGCGGCGCCGCCCCGGGCTCCGCCGCCGCGGCCCGGCGCAGGGGCGGGCTGCACCGGGGGACGGCCGCCGCGGCGCGTCTCGATCAGGCCCACCGCCCGCTCGGGCAGCCACGCCGACGCCGTACCGCTGTCGTCGGAGCCGGAGCCGAAGAGGTGCGGTGCCAGCTGGGCCTGGAGGTCGGCGGGGTTGGGCCGGGCCGTCGCGTCCATCTGCATGCAGGACTCGATGAGGGGCCGCAGCTCGTCCGGGAGGCCTGCCAGGTCCGGCCCCTCCCGGAGCAGCATGAAGACGGTCTCGACGGGGTTCGCGCCGTGGAAGGGCGCGTGGCCGGTGGCGGCGAAGACGAGCATCGAGCCGAGCGAGAAGACGTCGCTGGCGCCGGTCACGCTGCGCGAGTCCTTGGCCTGCTCGGGTGACATGTAGGCGGGGGTGCCGACCGCGACGTTCGTCATGGTCAGCCGGGTGTTGGAGACCCCGGACGCGATGCCGAAGTCGATCACCCGGGGGCCGTCCTCGACGACGAGGACGTTGGAGGGCTTCAGGTCGCGGTGGACCAGCCCCGCGCCGTGGATGGACTGCAGGGCCTCGGCGACACCGGCCGCGAGCCAGCGCACCGCCTGGGCCGGGAGCGGCCCGCACTCGTTCACTATTTCCTCGAGCGAGGGCGCGGGGACGTACGCGGTGGCGAGCCACGGCACCGCCGCGCGCGGGTCGGCGTCGACGACGGCCGCCGTGTAGAAGCCGGAGACGGCCCGCGCGGCCTCCACCTCACGGGTGAAGCGGACCCGGAAGAGCTGGTCCTCCGCGAGTTCCGTCCTGACCGTCTTGATCGCCACGCGCCGGCCGGACGCCGAGCGCGCGAGATAGACCAGCCCCATGCCGCCCGCACCCAGCCGTCCCAGCACCTCGAACGGCCCGATCCGCCGCGGATCGTGCTGCGTCAGCTGATCCACCACTTGCCTGCCACCTCCCCGTACGGGCCGCGTCATCCACGTATGAACACGGCCCCGTGCAGCGTCTCACCACCGAACCGCCACAGCGGCACGCACCCCGATTCTTCCTGTCCTGGCCACCGGTTGCGAACCCGGGTGCGGATCGGGGTGTCTCAGGACAAAACCATGTCGGGCGGCTTCTGCAAAGCGGCGGCCGGATGGTGGAACGCGGGCAGCGGCCCGGTCAGCGCTGCATCACCGCGAACGACGCCCCCTGATTGTCCGTGACCACCGCCACCCGTCCGTACGAGGTGTCGAACGGGGGTGCCTGTACCCGGCCGCCGAGCCGCCGGACCGTCTCCAGCGCGTCCTCGCAGTCCCGGACGCCGAAGTGGACGAGGAAGTGCGGGGGCATCTCGGCCGGGAAGATGTCGGACACGGCGGCCCGGCCGACGTCTGGCTGGGCGGGGGTGCCGAAGAGGTCCTCGTAGAAGGAGCCGGACGGATCCCTGGCGTACAGCTCGGCCCAGCAGAAGGAGCCCTGCTGGTGGCGGCGGCCGAAGCCGGGGTGCCCTTCGGCCTGCCAGAGGCCGAAGACGGCGCCCTCGGGGTCGGCGGCGAGCACGGTCGTGCCGAGGGAGTCCACGGGCAGCGGGCCCGTGATCACCTGCCCGCCGGCCGCCCCGGTCCGCCGGGCGAGGGCCGCCGCGTCGCGGGTGGCGAAGTACACCGTCCACACGGTGGGCATCCGGCCGTCCCGCTTGGGCGTGAGGCCCGCGACGGGCTGCCCGTCCCGGTGGGCCCACACGGAGGTGCCGCGCCGCGCGGAGGAGGCGGTACGAGGGGTGCGCGGGGTGCCGTACGCCTCCTCGAAGGTCCATCCGAAGAGTTCGCCGTAGAAGCGCTTGCCCGCCTCGACGTCGGAGAGCTGAGCGTCCGTCCAGCAGGGGACGCCCTCCGCGAACGCGGCGGATGCGGCAGATGCCGTGGATTCGGCCATGCCGCCAAGCTAACGGCCCCGCACGCACCGCGCACGGTGGGCGCACCCCTGTCCCGGGGCCCGGAAATGGCCGTACTCCCCATTTGCAGTCGGCCGAATCGCGCTCCGATCACCCCTCGGTAAGCTGACGGCATGACAGGACAAGTGCGTACCGTCGACGGCCGTGTGGCCGGACGGCGTGGGCAGGCGACCAGGCAGAAACTGCTCGACTGCCTCAGCGAAATGCTCAGCTCCTCGCCCTACCGGGACGTCAAAGTCATTGATGTCGCCCGGAAGGCGGGCACGTCACCGGCGACTTTCTACCAGTACTTTCCGGACGTCGAAGGCGCCGTCCTGGAGATCGCCGAGCACATGGCCGCGGAGGGCGCCGGGCTGACCCAACTGCTCGAAGGGCGCTCCTGGGTCGGCAAGGCCGGGTGGCAGACCGCGCAGGAACTCGTGGACGGGTTCCTGGAGTTCTGGCGCCGGAACGACGCGATCCTGCGCGTCGTCGACCTGGGCGCCGCCGAGGGCGACAAGCGGTTCTACAAGATCCGGATGAAGATCCTGAACTCGGTGAACAACTCCCTCACGGACACGGTCGCCGAGCTGCAGTCCAAGGGCAAGGTCGACAAGGACGTGAACCCGGCGGCGATGGCCGGTTCGCTCGTCGCCATGCTCGCCGCGGTCGCCTCGCACCAGAAGGGCTTCCAGACGTGGGGCGTCAAGCAGGCTGAACTCAAGCCGAACCTGGCGATGTTGGTGCACCTCGGCGTCACGGGCAAGAAGCCGACGAAGTAGCACCCTTCCTCTCTTCCGGCACAATTCCTGTCAAGCGGGCGGCAGTCCACCGGTGTGGACTGCCGCCCGTTGCGCTGTGCGGGGCCGTCCCGCCCCGTGCCGGAGGGCCGCCGGGGGGGCGGCGGGTCCGGCCACCGCGCCGGCGGCCGGACCTAGGGCCTGTCGTTTGGATCAGGCTGGCTGTGACCGACGGTTCGTCCTGACCGGCCCGAGCGGGGTCTGGCGCGTGCAGCTGCAAGGCGGAGGAGGGAGTCGACGCGGAGCGTCGGCGACCGACGGCAACGCCGCAGATGTGCGTGCCAGACCCCGCGACGCCGGCGTGATCCAAACGACAGGCCCTAGCGCGGCACGATCCGGAACAGGCGGATCTCCCGGCTGACCCGCCGCTGGTACGTGGCGTACGGCGGCCAGAACGCCAGCGCCGCCCGCCATGCCGCCGCCCGCTCGTCCCCCTGGAGGAGGCGGGCGGTGACGGGCACGTCCCGGCCCTGCCAGCTGATCTCGGCGTCCGGGTGCGCCAGCAGGTTGGCGGTCCACGCGGGGTGTCCCGCCCGGCCGAAGTTCGAGCCGACGACGACCCAGCTGCCGGGCAGCGCGCCGCCGGACCGGCCCTCCGGCATGCAGGCCAGGGGCGTACGCCGCGGCAGGCCGCTCCGGGCGCCGCGCGCCGTCAGGATCACGCCCGGCAGCAGTCGCGCGCTGAGCAGCACCCTGCCGCGCGTCAGCCGGTGCACGGCTCGGTCGAGGGCGGGGATCACGTGCGGTGCGATCCGGGCGAAGGCCCTGGTCGAGGACACCTTCCGCACCAGCCGGAGGCCCGGGGCGACCGGATCGCCACCACTCCGGCCTCGCGGCGCCATCGGACCGCCACGCTTCCCGCGTCGCCGGGCCATCAGAGCGCCACCTCGCCCACGTCCCGAGGCGCCATCAGCCCGCCGGCTCTGCCCTGTCGCTGGGCCATCAGGCCGCCACCTCGCCCACGTCCCGAGGCACCATCAGCCCACCGCCTCTCCCGCGTCGCCAGGCCGTCCGCCACCGCCGCCTCTCCCGCGTCCCGGGCCATCAGACGGCCGCCCCTCCCCTGTCGCCGGGCCATCAGACCGCCGCCTCTCCCCTGTCGCCGGGCCATCAGACCGCCACCTCTACCGCTTCGAAGAGCCGTGCCGCGTCGGCCGCGTGCGCCCGCAGGCGGTGCACCGGCCCGAACAGCAGCTCGTCGCCCGCCGCCCGCTTGAAGTACAGGTGCGCCTCGTGCTCCCAGGTGAACCCGATGCCTCCGTGCAGCTGGATGCCTTCGGACGCGGCGGTCCGCAACGCCTCGAGCGCCTGCGCGAGCGCCAGGCCGCCCACCCGTTCACCGCCCGCGCCGCACGCCCAGGCCGCGTAGTACGCCGCCGACCGCGCCGCCTGGACCTGCACATAGACATCCGCGAGCCGGTGCTTGACCGCCTGGAAGGACCCGATCGGCCGCCCGAACTGCTGCCGCCGCCGCACGTACTCCACGGTCCGCTCCAGCGCACGGTCCGCGGCTCCGACGGCCTCCGCGGCGAGTACGGCGGCCGCCGCGTCCCCGGCGGCGGCGAGCGGGCCGAGCACGTCGGCGTCCTCGTCCCCGAGCAACTCGGCTTCCACGTCACGCAGTTCGATCCGGGCCTGGGGCCGCGTCCCGTCCAGCGCGGTCTGCCGCACCCGCACGAGCCCCCCGCCCGGCTCGGACGCGGCCCCCTCGCCCGTACGCCTCTCCGCAGCGGGCCGGACGAGGAACAACAGGGTCCGCGACCGCGCGAACCCCCCGGTGTGCGCGGCCACCACCAGAAGCCGCGCGCTGTGTCCGTCGAGCACCTGGGCCACCTGACCGTAGAGACGCCACCCGCCGTCGGTGCGCCTCGCCTGCACGCCGCCCGCCCGGCCGCCGCCGGCCCAGTCCCCCCGGTGGCCGCCGGCCAGACCGAGGGCGGCGGCGAGGCCGGGACCGGGCACGGCGAGAGCGGCGGTCAGTTCCCCGGCGGCGATCCGGGGCAGCAGGCCGGCGCGCTGGGCACCGGTGCCGAGGGCCAGGATCAGCGGGGCGGCGAGCACGGCCGTGGCCAGCAGCGGCGAAGGGGCGAGGAAGCGTCCCGACTCCTCGCAGGCGAGGGCGAGTTCGGTCATCGAGCAGCCGACGCCGCCGTACGCCTCGGGGAGAGCGAGGCCGGGCAGTCCGAGCTGGTGCGCGAGCGTCTCCCACAGTGCCGCGTCATACCCGGCGGGGGTCCGCACGGCGGCCCGCAACTCCCCGGGACCACAGCGCTTGTTCAGCAACTCCCGCACCGTACGGCGGATCTCGTCCTGCTCGGCGGTGAAGCGGGCGTCCATGGGCGGGCTCCTCCCCGGGGCGGCCCCCGGCCCGGGGGCTCCTCCCCCGGGCCCGATCTCCCGCCACCGAACCTGACGGACCGTCATGTTAGGTCGGGGCCGGACAGAAGCCCAGGGGCACGGCACCCTCCCAAGTCACGCGGTTACCGCACCCTCCCGCGTCCCGCCGCATCTGATGTACCGTCAGATACGTGTCCGCCACCCCACGCAGCGCCGCCACCGAACGCAGCACCACCACCCCACGCAGTGCCGTGACCCGACGCGGCACCGTTGCGCCCCGGACGGCCGGCACCCCGGGCCGGCGCGGGGTCGCCATCGTCGGTGCCGCGCTCGCCGACTGCGGCCGGGTGGACACGGCGACCCCGTACGCACTGCACGCCCAGGCGGCCCGCCGCGCACTGGCCGACTCGGGACTGGGCCGCGAGGCCGTCGACGGCCTCGCTTCCGCGGGCCTCGGCATCCTCGCCCCCGCGGAAGTCGCCGAATACCTGGGGCTCAGGCCCACCTGGGTCGACTCCACCTCGGTCGGCGGCGCCACCTGGGAGGTGATGGCCGCCCACGCGGCCGACGCCATCGCGGCAGGCCACGCGAACGCGGTCCTGCTGGTCTACGGCTCCACCGCCCGCGCCGACATCAGGGCGGGCCGCCGCACCGGAGATCTCTCGTTCGGCGCCCGGGGCCCGCTCCAGTTCGAGGTCCCGTACGGCCACACGCTCGTCGCCAAGTACGCGATGGCCGCCCGCCGCCACATGCACCAGTACGGCACCACCCTCGAACAGCTCGCCGCGGTCGCCGTCCAGGCACGGGCGAACGCCGCGCACAACCCGGAGGCGATGTTCCGCGACCCGATCACGGTCGACGACGTCCTGTCCGGCCCGATGATCGCGGACCCCTTCACCAAGCTGCACTGCTGCATCCGCTCCGACGGCGGCGCGGCCGTGCTGCTCGCCGCCGAGGAGTACGTACGCGACTGCCGTACCGGCCCGGTGTGGATCCTCGGCACCGGGGAGCACGTCTCGCACACGACGATGTCCGAGTGGGCCGACTTCACCGTGTCCCCGGCCGCCGTGAGCGGACGCCTCGCCTTCGGGCGCGCCGGCCTGCGCCCGGACGAGATGGACCTCGCGGAGATCTACGACGCCTTCACCTACATGACCCTCGTGACGCTGGAGGACCTCGGGTTCTGCGGGAAGGGCGAGGGGGGCGCGTTCGTGGAGAAGGGCCGGCTGACACTGCGCGGGGACCTGCCGGTGAACACCGACGGGGGCGGCCTCTCGGCCCAGCACCCGGGCATGCGCGGACTGTTCCTGCTGGTCGAGGCGGTACGGCAGTTGCGCGGCGAGGCGGGCGAGGGGCGGCAGGTGCGCAGGGCCGACGGGGGGCTGCCGCGCCTGGCGGTGGCGTCCGGGACCGGCGGCTGGTTCTGCTCCTCGGGGACGGTGGTGCTGGGGCGGGACTGACGCACGGGGGCGCCGGGACCGGTGCCCGCGGGGCCCCGGGCCATACTCGCTCCATGGAACCGGATCTTCATGAGCTGCTGCGATCGCTGCGGGTGTGGGACACCGACCTGCCCGGCTTCACGCCGGACGAGGCGCCCGGGGACCCGCTGACGCTGTTCGGGCGCTGGTTCGCCGAGGTGGTGGCCGCGGGCCAGACCGAGCCGCACACCATGTCCCTCGCCACGGCGGACGCGGACGGGCTGCCGGACACCCGCACGGTGATGCTGCACGGCGCGGACGCGGACGGCTGGTCCTTCGCGACGCACGCGACCAGCCGCAAGGGCCGCCAGCTGGCCGTCCGCCCGTACGCCGCCCTCGGCTTCTACTGGCCCGCCCAGGGCCGTCAGATCCGCCTCCGCGGCCCCGTCACGGTCGCGCCTGCGCACGAGGGGCAGGCAGATCTGCACGCCCGTTCCACCGGCGCGCTCGCCGCCGCCCTGGTGGGCCGGCACAGCGAGGTCCTGCCCGCGCGGGAGGAGTTGGAGCGGGCCTCGGAGGCGGCCTGGGCCCACGCGGAGCGCGAACCGGAGGCCGCCGCCCCGACCTGGACCCTGTACCGGCTCCGTCCCGACGAGGCGGAGTTCTTCCAGGGGGACGCCCGCAGGCGGCACGTGCGGCTGAACTACCGCCGCACTGCGGACGGCTGGCTAAAGGAGCTGCTCTGGCCGTGAGCACCGGCCGTCTGCAACTGCCATGAGCACCGGCCGGGAGGACCGGCCGGGAGGACCGGCCACGGGCGGCCACCCGGCTGCCCGGTTGCCCGGTTGCCCGGTTCGGGGTGACGGGGTTACGTCGGCTCGGACTCCGGTTCCGGGTCCGGGTGCGATCCCGGTTCCGGGTCCGGCCCCGGCCCCGGCCCCGGTTCCGGCTCCGCGTCCGTGGCGAGCCTCGCGTGCAGGTGGACGTCCCGGAAGGCGTCCTGCCGCCCCGCCTCGAACATCGCGCCCCGCAGCGTCCCCTCGTACCGGAACCCGCACCGCTCCGCGACCCGGCAGGAGACGTCGTGCCCGAGCGCGTGCCCCAGCTCCAGCCGGTGCAGGCCCAGGTCACTGAAGACGAAGCGCGCGATCGTCGCGAGGGCGCGGGTGGCGACCCCGCGGCCGCGCGCCTCGGGCAGCACCCAGTAACCGACGCGGGCGCAGCTCATGACGTGGTCGATCTCGTTGACCCCGATGTGCCCGAGGATCTCCCCGCTCGCGGCGTCCGTGACGCAGAACGAGGCCGCGGTACCGTCCACGGCGCTCTCGGCCCGCGTGCGGAGCGACTCCCGCGCGGCGTCGATGTCCCGGACCGCCTTGAGCGGCGTGTTCCACCGCTGGAACTCCGGGTCGGACAGCCCGCGCAGCCAGGCCCTGACCTCCGCGTCCGAGGCGGCGTTCCAGGGACGCAGCCGCAGACCGTGGCCGGTCGGCTCGCGGAAGGGGTAGGCGGGGTACTGCTCGTGCGCGTCGGCCATCCAGCCATTGAATCCCGCCCCGCGGCCCGGCACCCACCCGGGTCGGCCCGGCACCCACGCGGGTCGGCGCGACCGCCCGCACCACCGGTGAGCACCGCCGGTTCCCGAGCCGGACTCACCCCCGGGGCCGGAAGACCGGCATCCAGACCTCCGCCGGTCCCTGCGACCCCGTGGCCCGGAACGTCACCTCCAGCCCCATCCCGATCCGCAGCGCCGCCTCCCGGCACTCCACGATCCCGGTCATCATCCGCGGGCCCTCCGCGAGGTCGACGACGGCGGCGACGTACGGCGTGCGCCCGCGGAACGGCGGCAGGTCGTTGCGGTGGACGACGGACCACGTGTAGAGCGTGGCGTGGCCGCTCGCGGGCCGCCAGTGCACGTCCTCGCTCCAGCAGCGGGGGCAGAACTCACGGGGGTAGTGGTGGGTACGTGCGCAGGCGGCGCAGTAACGCAGCAGCAGCCGTCCCTCGGCCGCCGCCTCCCAGTAGGGGCGGCTGAACGCGTCGGCCTCCGGGAGATCGAACCGGTCCGGCCGCAGGGCTCCCGGCGGGCCGGCCGCCGCCCCCGCCGCCTGTCTCGCCCCCGTCACAGGAACAGCCCGAGCGCGTCGTCCACGGACCAGGTCTGCCAGGACATCGCGAAGAGGCCGACGACCGAGATGAGCGCCATCATCGCGTTCTGCCCCTGCTCGGCCCAGTCGTGGATCATCAGGACGAGGTAGAGCAGGTTCAGCAGCAGGCCGCCGGCCAGGGCGACCGGGGTGAGGAAACCGGCGACCAGGCCGAGCCCCAGGGCGAGTTCGGCGTAGACGACGACGTACGCCATCGTCCGGGGCCGGGGTGCGACGACCGTGTCGAAGCCGCTGCGGACGGCGTCCCAGCGGTGCTTGGAGGCGACGTCCGCCGCCCACGCGATCCCGGTCCCCCGCTCGAACCAGCCCTTCTTGTCCTTGTGCCGCCAGCTCTCCAGCCACCACAGCCCGAGTCCGACACGGAGCACGGCGAGCCACTGCGCGCCGGTGAACCAGATCGTGTCCATCGGCATCCACGCCTCCACTTGGAATCTGACGGTACGTCAGTTCAGCGCATCGGAAGGCGCCCGCGCAAGGGGCGTACGCGCCCGGCACCTACCCGTGCCCCCGTGACGGCCCGCGCCCCGTGACGGCCCGCTCGGGCACACGCCGTCGCCACAGCGGGGCGGCCCGCGTCACCGGCCCCACCCACCCTCGCCACGACCGTGATCAATTCGCAACCGATTCCGGTCTTGACCGAGACCCATCAAGTCAGGACGTGATTACGCTCGCGCTCATGGCCGACTCGACAGTTTCCTCGACACCCCGCCCGGTGCCGTCCCACGAAGACCGCCCCGTGTACGTGATCGGCGGCGGCCCTGGCGGACTCTCCGCGGCGTACGCACTGCGTGCCCGGGGCGTACGAGCCGTCGTGCTGGAGAGGTCGGACCGCGTCGGGGCCTCCTGGCGGCGCCACTACGACCGGCTGCACCTGCACACCACGCGCCGCCTGTCCGCCCTGCCCGGACTCGCGATGCCGCGCTCCTTCGGGCGGTGGGTGTCCCGCGACAACGTGGTGCGCTACCTGGAGAAGTACGCCGAGCACCACGAACTGGAGATCGTCACCGGCGTCGAGGTGTCCCGCATCGAACGGTCGGGGGACGACTGGCTGCTGCACGCCACCGGCGGCCGACGGCTGACCGGCAGCGCCGTGGTCGTCGCCACCGGCCACAACCACACCCCCCGGCTGCCCGACTGGCCCGGCCGCGACGCGTACACCGGCGAGCTGCTGCACGCCGGTGAGTACCGCAACCCCGCCCCCTACGCCGGCCGGGACGTCCTCGTCGTCGGCATCGGCAACACCGGTGCGGAGATCGCCGTGGACCTCGCCGAGGGCGGCGCCTCGCGGGTGCGGCTCGCGGTGCGCACGGCACCGCACATCGTGCGCCGTTCGACGGCCGGCTGGGCCGCCCAGTTCACCGGCATCCTCGTACGCCGCCTGCCGGTCCGGCTGGTGGACCGGCTGGCCGTCCCGGTGGCCCGGGTCAGCGTGCCCGACCTGTCGGCGCAGGGGCTGCCCCGGCCGGACCGCGGGCTCTACTCCCGGGTGCGGGAAGGCGCGATCCCGGTCCAGGACGTCGGTCTCGTCGACGCCGTGCGCCAGGGGCGGGTCGAGATCGTGGCCGCCGTCGAGAGCTTCGAGGACGGCAAGGTCGTCCTCGCGGACGGCGACCGCATCGAGCCGGACGTCATCATTGCCGCCACCGGTTACCGGCGCGCGCTGGAGGGACTCGTCGGTCACCTCGGCGTGCTCGACGCGCGCGGCCGCCCCGTCGTCCACGGCGCCCGCACCCCGCGGGACGCTCCCGGCCTGTACTTCACCGGCTTCACCAACCCCATCAGCGGCATGTTCCGCGAACTCGCCCTCGACGCACAGAAGATAGCGAAGGCGATCGCCCGCAAGACCGCCCGAAGCGCCGGCCGGTAGTAGCACCGGCGGCGACAGCAACCCGCCCCGGAGGACCGGCCTACGCCAGTGAGCCACCCGGGGACGTGGTGCGTCCGCGCACTGCGGCGAGCCGCTGCCCGAACCACCGACTGAGCGGAGGCTGACGCGGGGCCGGGCAGCCGACACGCGAACCTGCACACGGCACACCCCTCGCGTGGCCCCGACCCGGGAAACCGGAGAACCCGAGAACCCGAGAACCGAACCCCACCCGTTCCGGCCCCCCGGCGCTCCTTTCCGGACGGCGGTCCTCCGCCGGGTTCCGCTCCGGCGTACGGCGGGTACCGACCCGGTACGCACCTCCCCGGCCCCGGGACTCCCGGCCCCCGGGAGTCCTCCGCCACGGCACCGCCCTCGTCACCCGCGCCGTCCCCGCGGCCCACGCCCCTCTCCCCACCCACAGCCTTTGCCTGCACGAAGGTTCCTGACGGAGCGTCAGTTACGTAATCTGACACTACGTCAGTCAAATGGCTCTCACACAGGAGCGGGCGGACCGATGCTTGGATCAACCCACGGCACCCTCACCACCGACTCCCGCCGGGCCCGCGTCATCGCCTGCGGCGAGCAACCCTCACCGGTCGTCCACGGCAGACCCGCCGAACCCGACGACCTGGACGTCAGCGGCCGTCCGCTGTATGCCGCCGTACCCGATCTGGACCGCTTCTTCCGTCCCGAGTCCGTGGCCGTCGTCGGCGCCTCCGACTCCGAGGGCCGGCCGAACGCCGGGATCACCCGGCAACTGGTCGCGTGGGCCGAGCGGGTCGGCGCCCGCCTCCACCCCGTGCACCCCACCCGCCGTTCCGTCTTCGGCATCCCCTGCTTCCCCTCCGTCGGCGAGCTGCCCGAACGGGTCGACCTGGCCGTGCTCCTGGTCGGCGACCCCGTGCCCGTGATCGCGGAACTGGCCGACGCCAAGGTGCGCTTCGCGGTCGCCTTCGCGTCCGGGTTCGCGGAGACCGGGACCGAGGGCGCGGCGGCGCAGTCCCGCCTCAGCGCCGCCGTCGCCCGGTCCGGGGTGCGGCTGCTCGGGCCCAACACCAACCTCAACGCCTTCGAGCGGTTCCGCGACGACCTGGAAGGTCCGGCGATCGCGCTCGTCACACAGTCCGGACACCAGGGCCGCCCGGTCTTCGCCCTCCAGGAGCTGGGCATCCGCCTCTCCCACTGGGCCCCCACCGGCAACGAGGCCGACCTGGAGAGCGCCGACTTCATCTCCTACTTCGCCGAGCGTCCCGAGGTGGGCGCCATCGCCTGCTACCTCGAGGGACTGAAGGACGGCCGTTCCTTTCTGCTCGCCGCCGACCGCGCCGTGCGCCGCGGAGTGCCGGTCGTCGCGGTCAAGGTGGGCCGCACCGAGGCCGGCGCACGCACGGCCGCCTCTCACACCGGCAAGCTGACCGGCTCCGACGCCGTGGTGGACGCGGCGATGCGGCAGTACGGCGTGATCCGCGTGGACGGACTCGACGAACTCCAGGACACCGCCGCCCTGCTGGCCCGCGCGCGCACCCCGCGGGCGGACGGCGTCGTCGTCTATTCGATCTCGGGCGGCACGGGCGCGCACTTCGCGGACCTGGCGACGGCGGCCGGGCTGTCGCTGCCCACACTGTCCCCCGCCAAGCAGGCGGAACTCCACACCTGGATACCGCAGTACCTGAACGTCGCCAATCCCGTCGACAACGGCGGCCACCCGGTGGGTGACCGGCGGGGCCGGAAGATCATCGACGCGATCCTCGCCGACCCGTCCGTCGGGGTGCTGATCTGTCCCGTCACCGGGCCCTTCCCGCCGATGAGCGACAAGCTCGCCCAGGATCTGGTGGACGCGGCGGAACAGACGGACAAGCTGGTGTGCGTGGTGTGGGGGTCGCCGGTCGGCACGGAGTCCGCGTACCGCGAGACCCTGCTCGGCTCGGCGCGGGTCGCCACCTTCCGTACGTTCGCCAACTGCATCACCGCCGTCCGCGCCCACCTGGAACACCACCGGTTCGCCGCCGCGTACCGCTCGCCCTTCGACGAGGCGCCCCGCACGCCCTCGCCCTCCTTCCGCAAGGCGCGGGCGCTGATGCGTCCGGGACAGCAGCTGAGCGAGCACGCGGCGAAGCAGCTGCTGCGGACGTACGGCATCCGGGTGCCGCGCGAGCAGCTGGTGACCAGCGCGGCGGCGGCCGTGCGCGCGGCGAGCCTGGTCGGCTACCCCGTCGTGATGAAGGCGTCCGGCGCGCAGATCGCCCACAAGACCGAACTGGGCCTGGTGAAGGTCTCTCTGACCTCCGCCAGCCAGGTCAGGGACGCCTATCGCGAGCTGACCGACATCGCGCGCTACGAGGGGATCTCGCTGGACGGCGTACTCGTGTGCCAGATGGTCGAGCGGGGTGTCGAGATGGTCGTGGGCGTCACGCACGACCCGCTCTTCGGGCCGACCGTCACCGTCGGGCTCGGCGGCGTCCTCGTCGAGGTGCTGCGGGACGTGGCCGTGCGGGTGCCGCCGTTCGGCGAGGACCAGGCGCGGACCATGCTGGCCGAGCTGCGGGGGCGGGCGCTGCTCGACGGCGTACGCGGGGGCCCTCCCGTCGACGTGGACGCGCTCGTCGAGGTGATCCTCCGGGTGCAGCGGATGGCGCTGGAACTCGGGGACGACATCGCGGAGCTGGACATCAATCCGCTGGTGGTGCTGCCCCGGGGGCAGGGCGCCGTGGCCCTGGACGCGCTGGCGGTCTGCCACTGACCGGCCGCGCGACCGGCCCGCCGGCCCACCCCGGGCCCGCCGCGCCGGCACCGCCGCCGCGACCCGCCGTACGAAACGGAGCTCCCCCATGACGTCCTCCCCCGACGCGTCCCTCTCCGACGCGTCCCCTGCCGACGCGTCCTCCCCCGACGGCTCCCCGGGCCACGGGCGCACCGGCGACCCAGGCCCCCGTGACCCGGAGAGATCCCTCGGCTCATTGGTACTGCACGCCACTGACAACGCCGTCTCGTGGATCACCCTGAACCGGCCCGAGGCCATGAACGCCGTCACCCCGGACCAGCGCGAACGCGTGATCGCGCTGCTCGCGGAGGCGTCCGCCGACCCCGGCGTCCGGGCCGTCGTCGTCACCGCGACAGGGCGCGGCTTCTGCGCGGGCGCCGACCTGCGGGGCACGCCGACCGGCGGTGACCGCGTGCCCGGCGACGTGGCCCGCACCATCCGGCTCGGCGCGCAGCGGCTCGTCTCCGCCGTCCTCGACTGCGAGAAGCCGGTGATCGCGGCCGTGAACGGCACCGCCGCCGGTATCGGCGCCCATCTGGCGTTCGCCTGCGACCTGGTCCTCGCGGCCGAACCGGCCACGTTCATCGAGGTGTTCGCGCGCCGGGGACTGGTCCCGGACGGCGGCGGCGCCTATCTCCTCGCGCGCCTGACCGGACCGCAGCGCGCCAAGGAGCTGATGTTCTTCGGCGACGCGCTCACCGCCGCGGACGCGGAAAGGCTCGGCCTCGTCAACCGTGTCGTCCCCGCCGGGGACCTGGAACAGACCGCGCGCGCCTGGGCGGAGCGGCTCGCCGCGGGCCCGACCCGCGCCCTCGCCCTCACCAAGCAGCTCGTCAACGCCTCCCTGGACGGCGACCGGGCCGCGGCGTTCGCGCTGGAGGCGGCGGCGCAGGAGATCAACATGACGACTTCGGACGCCCGGGAGGGCGTCGCGAGCTTCGTGGAACGCCGAAGCCCGCGGTACCGGGGCCGCTGAACCCACGGCGGCGACGGCCCGCCGTAACCTCTACCCGTGCCCGCACCCCGCCCGCATCGCGTCGCCGTCCTCGTGCTCGAGGGGGCGAAGCCGCTCGACGTCGGAATCCCCGCCCAGGTCTTCACGACCCGCGCGAGCATGCCGTACGAGGTGCGGGTGTGCGGGGCGGCACCCGGTCTCGTGACCGGCGGCGACGGCCTCGCGTACTACGTCGCCCACGGCCTCGACGCGCTGGCGTGGGCCGACATCGTCTTCGTCCCCGGCTACCGGTTCCCGGACCGCGACGACCCGCCGCGGGCCGTCGTCGGCGCGCTGGTCGCCGCCCACGAGCGGGGCGCGCGGCTCGCCGCCATCTCGACGGGTGCCTTCGCGCTCGCCGCCACGGGCCTGCTCGACGGCAGACGTGCCACGACCCACTGGCACTACACGCGGGCACTCATGGCCAGGCATCCGCTCGTCCAGGTCGACGAGAACGTGCTGTTCGTCGACGAGGGCAGCGTGCTCACCTCGGCCGGCGCCGCCTCCGGCATCGACCTGTGCCTGCACATCCTGCGCGGCGACCTCGGAGTGGCCGCGTCCAACCACGCGGCCCGGCGTCTGGTCGCCGCCCCCTACCGCAGCGGCGGCCAGGCCCAGTACGTGCCGCGCAGCGTCCCCGAGCCGCTCGGCGAGCGGTTCGCGGCCACCCGCGAGTGGGCGCTGCACCGGCTCGGTGAGCCCCTCACCCTCGATGTACTGGCGCGGCAGGCGGGGGTCTCGCCGCGCACGTTCTCCCGGCGCTTCGTCGAGGAGACCGGCTACACGCCGATGCAGTGGGTGATGCGTGCCCGTATCGACCTGGCCCGCGAGCTGCTCGAGCGCTCGCAGCGCGGCGTCGAACAGATCGCCGCCGACATCGGGCTCGGCACCGGCGCGAACCTGCGTCTGCACTTCCAGCGCATCCTCGGCACCACACCGAGCGAGTACCGGCGCACCTTCACCCGGGGTGAGTAGCCCCGTCGACACCGCGTGGCGGGATCCTTTTGAACCATGGCGATCCCGCCACTGTCAGCGGCGGCGGCCGCGGGCGAGCCTGGGGTGAAAGGGAAGGGACCCCACTCATGACTCGCATCGCCATCAACGGATTCGGCCGCATCGGACGCAATGTGCTGCGCGCACTGCTGGAGCGCGACACCGCCCTGGAGATCGTCGCCGTCAACGACCTGACGGAGCCCGCCACGCTCGCCCGGCTGCTCGCCTACGACAGCACCGCCGGCCGGCTCGGGCGCCCGGTGACCGTCGACGGGGACGCCCTCGTCGTCGACGGACACCGGATCACGGTGCTGGCCGAGCGCGAACCGGCGCAGCTGCCGTGGGCGGAACTCGGCGTCGACATCGTCCTGGAAGCCACCGGCCGCTTCACCTCGGCCAAGGCCGCGCGCGCCCACCTCGACGCGGGCGCGAAGAAGGTACTCGTCAGCGCGCCGTCGGACGGCGCCGACGTCACGCTCGCGTTCGGGGTCAACAACGACGCCTACGACCCGGCCCTGCACACGATCGTCTCGAACGCCTCCTGCACGACCAACGCGCTCGCGCCGCTGGCCGCGGTCCTCGACGAACTCGCCGGTATCGAGCACGGGTTCATGACGACGGTGCACGCCTACACGCAGGAGCAGAACCTGCAGGACGGTCCGCACCGCGACGCCCGTCGCGCCCGGGCCGCCGGCGTCAACATCGTGCCGACCACGACCGGCGCCGCCAAGGCGATCGGCCTGGTGCTGCCGAACCTCGCGGGCAAGCTGTCGGGCGACTCGATCCGCGTACCGGTGCCGGTGGGCTCGATCGTCGAACTCAACACGACCGTCGCCCGCGACGTGACGCGCGACGACGTGCTGGCGGCATACCGCACCGCGGCGGACGGGCCGCTCGCCGGCATCCTCGAGTACTCGGACGACCCGCTCGTGTCGTCCGACATCACGGGCAATCCCGCCTCGTCGATCTTCGACTCGGCTCTCACCCGTGTCGACGGCCGCCACGTCAAGGTGGTCGCGTGGTACGACAACGAGTGGGGTTTCTCGAACCGCGTGATCGACACGCTCGAGTTCCTCGCCACCCGCTGACCGGACGCCGCGGCGGCACCCGGCCTCCCGAACTGCCCTGCTTCATGAGGGCGTTGGGGGCACGGGTCGGTCGCCGTCCACCCCTTCCCATCTGACGCTCCGTCAGTTTCAATGGAGGAGTGATGGGACACGCAGGGATGGCGGCCGCCGCCGTCCGTTACCTCAGGTCGGCCGGGGCTCCCACCGTCGCGGAGCCCGCCGGGGCGCCGGTCGGGACGCTGCCGCGCCCCGGGCTGCGCGCGGTCGGCGACGACGAGCGGGCCCCGGTCGACCAGGCGGAGTTCCGCCGGGTGCTCGGGAGCTTCGCGACCGGCGTGACCGTGGTGACCGCCCCGGCCGCCGAGGGCGAGGGCGGCCCCGCCGGTTTCGCCTGCCAGTCCTTCTCCGCCCTCTCGCTCGACCCGCCGCTGATCGCCTTCATGGTGGGGCGTACGTCGGCGACCTGGCCCCGCATCGCCCGCGCGGGCGTCTTCTGCGTGAACGTGCTGGGCGCGCACCAGGGCGAGCTGTGCCGCGGCTTCGCGGTGAGCGGCGCGGACAAGTTCGCCGGCGTCGCGTACGACGCGGCGCCCGCCTCCGGCTCCCCGCGCCTCGCGGGCACCCTCGCGTGGATCGACTGCACCGTCCACGCCGTCCACACGGGCGGCGACCACCTCGTCGTGGTGGGACGGGTGGCCGCGCTCGGCACGTCCGACGAGGACCGGCCGCCGCTCCTCTTCCACCGGGGACGCTTCCTCCATCCCCCGGCCTGAGCCGCCCCGCCGGCCGGCCCGAGCCCGCCCGCCGCTCGACCGCCGCCCCTCCGCCGGGCCCGCCGCCCGCTCACCGCACCCGCCGCACCCCCGCCCGCGGCTCACCCCATGCTCAGGCCGGTGCCCCGGCCACCGCCGGAGCCGGCCGGACCGGCCGCCGCCGGATCACCAGCGCCATGAGCGCCGCCGCCGCGCACAGCGCCCCGGAGGCGTACCAGACGACGTCGTACGAGCCGAAGGCGTCCCGCGCGACCCCGCCGAGGAAGGCGACCAGCGCGGCGCCCACCTGGTGCGAGGCGAGGACCCAGCCGAAGACGATCGCGCTGTCCTCGCCGTACTGCTCACGGCACAGGGCGAGGGTGGGCGGCACGGTGGCGACCCAGTCGAGGCCGTAGAACACGATGAAGAAGATCATCGGCGGATGCACGCCGGGCGCCAGCAGCATCGGCAGGAACAGGAGCGAGACGCCCCGCAGCGCGTAGTACACCGCGAGCAGCCGGCGCGGCTCGAAGCGGTCGGTGAACCAGCCGGAGGCCACCGTGCCGATCACGTCGAAGACGCCGATGACCGCGAGGAGCGAGGCGGCCGCCGTGATCGGCATGCCGTGGTCGTGGGCCGCCGGCACGAAGTGGGTCTGGATCAGGCCGTTGGTGGAGGCGCCGCAGATCGCGAAGGTGCCCGCCAGCAGCCAGAAGGGGCCGGTGCGGACGGCGGAGAACAGCACCGTCACCGCCCGCCGCGCCGCCCCCGGCACCGGCGGGGGCTTCTCCACGAACTCCGTCGCGCCGTACGGCTTCAGGCCCACGTCGGCCGGGTGGTCGCGCAGCAGCAGCCAGACGAAGGGGACCACGGCGAGGGCGGCCAGGGACACCGTCACGGCCGCGGGACGCCAGTCGCGTTGCGAGGTGATCATCCAGGACAGGAGCGGAAGGAAGATCAGCTGGCCCGACGCCGAGGCCGCGGTGAGGATGCCGGTCACCAGGCCCCGGCGCTGCGTGAACCAGCGGTTGGTGACCGTCGCGGCGAAGGCGAGTGCCATCGAGCCCGATCCGAGGCCGACCAGGAGGCCCCAGCAGAGCAGGAGCTGCCAGGGTGCCGTCATCCACACGGTCGCCCCGGAGCCGAGGGCGATCACCAGCAGCGCGACCGCGACCACCCGGCGGATGCCGAAGCGGTCCATCAGCGCGGCGGCGAAGGGTGCTGTCAGCCCGTACAGGGCGAGGTTGACCGACACCGCCGCGCCGATCGTGCCGCGCGACCAGCCGAACTCCTCGTTCAACGGGTCGATGAGCAGGCCCGGCAGCGAGCGGAAGGCCGCCGCGCCGATGATCGTCACGAAGGTCACGGCCGCGACGAACCACGCGCGGTGGATGCGTCCGGGACGGGACGGCAGGGCGGGTCCGGATTCCGTTCCGGCGGCGGTGGCTTCGGATGTCTGGGTCACGTCCTAGAGCTTCCGGGGCGCGCTCCGCCTGATCGAGTGGCCCGAAGGACAGCATTCGCTAGGATCGGGCCATGGCCCTTCTCCAAGAGCGTGAGCGCCATCGCCAAGGCTCTCGGGGTATCACGGGCCCTTGTACCGCCACCTCGGAGAGAGCGCCTGAGGCAGGCGCACGGGCCATGCGGTCAGGCCGCCAGGGCGCGGACAAGCATCGTGCCCACGGCCCTGCCCTCTGGTGGGTCGATCAGAGACACACGCACGTCAGAGAAGCCGTGCCCCGTCAGGATGTGACTCCACTCATCCGGAGTGCGGTCGTGCCGCAGTCCGGCTTTGGCAGGCTTGGGCCCCTGGCTCGCTGGAGGCAAATGAGAGAAGGCCAGGATGCCGCCCGGGGCCATACGCGAGCGGATCAGCGGGAGCAAGGTGGCCGGATCGACGAACCACACGGCACCAAAGATCGAGAGCACGACATCGAATCTCTCGTCCGTCTCGTTCAGGAACGCCGTCGCCTCCGCCGTACGGAATTCAAGGCCCGGCAGATCGCCCCAGCGCTCCCGCGCGACCGTCTCGCGCGCAGGGGCGATGTCCACCCCTTGACCGGTCGCGCCAAGCGCCACGAGGTGCGCGAGGTTACTACCGCTCCCTGAGCCGAGTTCCAGCACCCGGCGTCCGGCCACGGGGCCCAGAACGCTCTCGTTCGGGCCGTGATCGGCGTACTGGGTCCAGTTCAGCCAGCTCGTATCACCCTTGGCGTTCACGGTCCTGCGCGGCTTGCTCCCGACCGCGTACCGGTCCCAGGACTCAGCCAATGACATGCGTTGATCCTTTCCGACAAGAGGGGCCCACCCCCAACCTACGGAGACAGGCCCCAACTCACATGGTCGTCAACCGCTACTTGGGCGAGTCGTGGCACCCGGCGTGGCACTGGTTGCAGTCGGCCGCGTCGTCCATGCCCCACAGGTCGGGGTCGATCTCGAACCCGGCCGCCTTGATGGCCTTGATCGTCCGCTCCAGAACGAGCGGGCCGCCGCTCCTGCGGTCGCGCCCGTCCTGCTTCGCCTTGTCGTCGCTGACGCACTGGACCCCGGCCGTCGTCCCCGGAAGCTCCGGAACGTGGTGGATGTACCGGCCGAAGTGCCGGCTGGTGAAGAGGTGGTACGGGATCGAGTCGAGCATGAACGAGTGCCATGCTTCGTCCACCTGCTCAGACGGGCCCATGAGAAGGTCCGGGTTCTCGCCGCACGTGACCAGGTAGGCGATGGCCTGTCCGAACTTGGCCTCCGCGGGTTCGCGGCTTGGTCCGAGTGCCGTCGGCTCTCACCGTGTAAGCGCTGATGCGGATGGACATGACGACCATGTTCCGGATCGATCACGACCCTTGCGGCGACGTTCAAGGCGTCTCTCGGGCGTCATGCCGGTGCCACCCCAAGGGCGTCAAACCGGTGTCATTGGAGGCGTGACGTGGCTACCCTCGGATCATGACGACTCCGGCCGAGCGGGAGCGAATCCCCAACGACGTGCTGACGTCCGTGCGCAAGTCGATGAATCTCAGCCAAGACGAGTTCGCCCGGGGCTTACGCGGCGCAGGCGAGGAGTTGGGGGGGAGCCGAACGACGCCTCCAAGCGACTCGTGCAACGCTGGGAGTCCGGGGAGACCAGGACATGCCGCCCGCTGTATGCGCGGGCACTGAAGCGGTCGACCGGCCGTACCCCTGAGTCGCTGGGGTTCGCGATCCCGATGGCACGCGTCCACTCGGACGGGGCAGGAGGCCACGACATGGAAGCTGGGGAAGTCGGCACGGCTGACGCTGCCACGAGCCGGGAGCCAGGGCTGCGGAGCGAGTACGCGGGCATCTGGCTGTCCCGGTACGAGTTCTACTCGTCCAGCCGTGACGAGACGTTCGACTGCAAGCATCACGTCGTGATCGTCCAGCACGGCAACCGGCTGACAGCCCAGAGTCTGCCCGGAGCATCGACCAACCCGGACAGCCCATTGTCTTTGGATCTCACCGTTGATCGGAACGTCGTCACCGGTACGTGGACCGAGCAGACGGCAGCTGACGGGTACTACCAGGGCGCCCGGTACCACGGTGCGATTCAGCTGCTCATCGAGCCGACGGGCCGACGTATGGCGGGCAAGTGGGTCGGGTTCGGCAAGGACTTCGATGTGAACACGGGTCCGTGGGAACTGCGCCTACTCGACCGATCGACAGGCCGCGCGAGCATCGAGCGGTACTCGACCACACCGCAGTGAGGGATCGGGGCGCTCCCCTGCGGGAGCCGCCCCGTGCGGGCGCCTGACCACCCAATCCGCCCCGACCGGTTCGAAACCGGCAGGTGCGCAAGACCACTTTCAAGTTCCCCGAAGCATCACTACGCGAACTCCTCGTTCAACGGGTCGATGAGCAGGCCCGGCAGCGAGCGGAAGGCCGCCGCGCCGATGATCGTCACGAAGGTCACGGCCGCGACGAACCACGCGCGGTGGCTGCGTCCGGGACGGGACGGCAGGGCGGGTCCGGATTCCGTTCCGGCTGCGGTGGCTTCGGATGTCTGGGTCACGTCCTAGGCCGTGTCCGCAAAGTCCCGCCTGTTCCGCGACGCCTGGCACGCACTCTCGCCGCACCGGGCGAAGCCCCAAGTACGTCCAGTACGAGGGTCTCCGCCCGGCACGCCGAGAGCACGCACCAGACGCCGCGGAACCCGCCCTCCGGGCGGACGACGAGACTGTGCGGACACGACCTAGAGCTTCCGGGGCGCGCTCCGCCTGATCGAGTGGCCCGAAGGACAGCATTCGCTAGGATCGGGCCATGGCCGCCCTTCTCCCTCGCCCGCCCGGGAACACCACGGCCCCGACGACGGCGGCACCCGAGGCCACCACCGCCGCGACGACCCCGGACGCCCCCGCGACCGTCCCGATCCCCGAGCCCGCCCCGCGCCGGAAGCCCCCCGTCGAGCCGCGGAGGGCCGCGGATCCGAGGACGGCCGCGGAAGCCCCCGGACCCGGAGCAGCCGCGGAAGCCGCCGACCCCGGGGCCCGGCCCGGACCCGGCCACCGGCACCGCGTCGCCGTCCTCGCCCTGGACGGGGTGATGCCCTTCGAACTGGGCATTCCGCAGCGGATCTTCGGGAGGGCCAGGGACGCCGAGGGGCGCCCGCTGTACGACGTCGTCACCTGCTCGGTCCGCCCGCCGGGCCCTGTCGACACGGACGCCGACTTCGCCGTACTCGTCGAGAACGGGCCGGAAACGCTGGCCACCGCCGACACCCTGGTCGTCCCGACGTCGTACGAGCTGGGCCCGGTCTACGACGAGGGCGTCCTGACACCCGAACTGGCCGCCGCCCTCACCCACGTCCGGCCCGGCACCCGGCTCGTCTCGATCTGCACCGGCGTGTACGTGCTGGCCGCCGCCGGCTACCTCGACGGCCGCCCCGCCACCACGCACTGGGCCTCCGCCGAGCACTTCCAGCGCCTCTTCCCGCAGATCAAGGTGGACGCGGACGTCCTCTTCATCGACGACGGCGACGTCCTGACCTCGGCCGGTGTCGCCGCCGGGATCGACCTGTGCCTCCATCTCGTACGCCGCGACCACGGCACCGCCGTCGCCAACGACGTGGCCCGCCGCACCGTCGTACCGCCGCACCGCGACGGCGGTCAGGCGCAGTACGTCCACCGGCCGGTCCCCGAGCCGCAGGTGGCGACCACGACGGCCGCCCGCGCCTGGGCCCTCGGCCGCCTCCACGAGCCGATCCAGCTGCGCGACATGGCGGAGCAGGAGTCCATGTCCGTACGCACCTTCACCCGCCGCTTCCGCGAGGAGGCCGGTATCAGTCCCGGGCAGTGGCTCACCCGGCAGCGCGTGGAGCGGGCCCGCCATCTGCTGGAGTCCAGCGACCTGTCGGTCGACCAGGTCGCCCGGGACGCCGGCTTCGGCACGGCCCAGTCGATGCGCCAGCACCTACAGGCCGCTCTCGGCGTCACCCCCACCACGTACCGCCGCACCTTCCGTGCCGGGGCGGGCGGCCGGGACGGCGGCGGGGCCGGCACCGGCCCCGCGGGCAACGCCGGCTGACCGGTCCGCACCGACCGGCGACCGGCGTCCCTCCCCCACCGCCCCCACCGCCGTGAGCACCGCCGTCAGCGCGACGCCGGCCAGGATCGCGCTCGACGGTGTGACGAAGTGCAGCAGGGCGCCCGCGAGGGAGCCGGTGGCCGCGTACCCCGCGCCGACCGCCGCGTACATCACCGAGTAGCCGGCGGCCAGCGCGCTCGGCGGGAGCGCCTCGCGCAGCGACAGGTTGCGGGTGAGGATCGCACCGGCCTGGAGGACGCCCGCGACGACGAGGGCGACGGCCATCCAGCCGGTGTCCGGTATCAGCGCGACCAGCGCCACGCACGCGGAGACACCGGCCATCAGCACGACGCTCCGGGTCCGCAGGTCCCCGCGCCAGGACCGCAGCCCGTACACGAACGCGCCCACGCCGGAACCGAGCGCCAGCCCGGTCAGCAGCGGGCCCGACCAGCCGACGCCGATACCGCGCTGCTCCAGGAGGGCGGGCAGGACGAGTTCGGCGAGGGCGAGCAGGGACAGACTCGCCGCGCCCGTGACGTACACCGGCCAGGCACGGGCCAGCAGGCGGGGCAGGGAGACGCCGGCGCGGTCCTCGGGGTCGGCCTCCCAGCCGGCGGGCAGCAGCCACAGGCCCGCGACGGAGGTCCCCATCAGGGCGGCGGCCAGCAGCAGCGGCACGGTGGGGTCGACGCCCAGCGCGAGGACGGTGACCAGGGCCGGGGACAGCGCCCAGATGCCGGACATCAGCATCGACTCGGCCGACAGGGCCTGGGCGGCGGCCCGCTTCGGGACGATGCCGGTGAGCAGGGTGCGCAAACCGCCCGGGACCGCGCCGGGCGCCGCGCCGGCGAGGAACGCGCACGCCGCGAGGACCGCCGCGGGCGCCTGCGGGAACGTGCCGAGACCCGCGAAACCGGCCGTGCCGGCCGCGAGACCCGCGGCCAGTTGGGAGCGGGCTCTCTCCGGGCGCAGCCGCATGCCCAGGAGGGGCGCGCCGACGATCTCGCCGGCCACGTAGGCCGCCGCCAGGACCGCGCCCAGCGCGTAGCCGCCGGGGCGCTCGCGGACCAGGAAGACCAGGGCGAGCGGGGCCATGGCCACCGGCAGCCGGGCCCCGACGGCCACGAACGCCCAGGCCAGGACCCGCTTGGAGGCGACGTCGCGATAGCTCATGCGACGACGTTAGGGGACCGGGCCGACACCGGCCTCGGATTTTCCCCGCCCTGTGGACAACTCCGGCCGGGGCCGCCGGAGCCGGGAAGAGCGGGAGCGTGACGGCGCTCCGCCGGAACGCGAGCGACCGGCCGCCGGAACCCGCGTGACCCGCCGCCAGAACGCGCGCGACCGCCCGCTAGAACGTCAGGACCGCCCGCGCCACCCTCCCCCGCCGGGTGTCGTCCGCCGCCTTCTCGAAGTCCTCGACGGGGTACGTCCTCGTCACCAGCTCGTCCAGCAGCAGTTGTCCCCGTTGGTAGAGCCCGGCGTACCGGGCGATGTCGCGCTGCGGGCGCGAGGAGCCGTAGCGGCAGCCGAGGATCGACTTGTCCAGGTACATCGAGGAGACGAGGAAGGACGCCTCGGCGGTCGCCGGCGGTACTCCGAGGAGGACGGCCTGGCCGTGCCGGTCGAGCAGGTCGACGGCCTCGCGGACGAGTTCGGTCCGGCCGACGCACTCGAAGGCGTGGTCGGCGCCGGTGGGCAGGAGGTCCCGCACGCCGTGCGTCGAGGTGAGGAAGTCGGTGGCGCCGAACCGGCGGGCCGTCGCCTCCTTGGCCGCACTGGCGTCCACCGCCACGATCCGCCGGGCGCCCGCGAGCCGTGCGCCCTGGATGACGTTGAGCCCGACGCCGCCCGTGCCGATGACGAGCACGGTGTCCCCGTGTTCCACCCGCGCCCGGTTCAGCACGGCCCCGACGCCGGTCAGCACCGCGCACCCGATCAGCGCGGCGGACGGCATCGGGATGTCGTCGGGGATCCGGACCGCCTGCACCGCCTTGACGAGGGTCCGTTGCGCGAAGGCCGAGTTGGAGGCGAACTGGAAGAGCGGCCGGCCGCCCCGCGTGAACGGCTGCCGCGGCATCCCGATCGCCTTGCGGCACATGGTCGGCCGCCCCCGGTCGCACTCCGCGCAGGCTCCGCAGTTGGCGAGCGTGGACAGCGACACGTGGTCGCCGGCCCGGACATGGGTGACGCCCGCGCCCACCGTCTCGACGGTCCCCGCACCCTCGTGCCCCAGCACCACCGGGACGGGGAAGGGGATGGTGCCGTCCAGCACGGACAGGTCGCTGTGGCACAGGCCGGCCGCCGAGATCGCCACCCGCACCTCGCCCGGTCCCGGGTCGCGTACCTCCAGGTCGTCCACGACCTCGGTCCGCCTGCCGTCGAAGATCACGCCTCGCATCGCACCGGCTCCCCTCTGCCCGGGGTCATCCCCTGGGCTCCTTCGGCAGGCCGAGCACCCGCTCGGCGATGATCGTGCGCTGGATCTCGTCCGAGCCGCCGTAGACGGTGTCGGCCCGGCTGAAGAGGAACAGGTGCTGGAGCGCGTCGATTTGGTACGGCTCCCGCGGTGACCAGTCCGCGGGCCCGACGGCCGCCCCGGCCCCGCGCACCTGCATCGCCAGCTCGCCGAGCTCCTGGTGCCAACGGCCCCACAGCAGCTTGGCCACGCTCGGCGCACCCGGCTCCGCCGTCCGCGAACCGCCCAGTGTGCGCAGGGCGTTCCAGCGCATGGTGCGCAGCCGCGCCCACGCCTCGACGAGCCGGTCGCGGACGACGGGGTCGTCGGCCGCGCCGGTGGCGACGGCCGTCTCGATCACCTGCCCCAACTCCCGTGCGAAGCCGATCTGCTGGGCCAGGGTCGACACCCCCCGCTCGAAGCCGAGCAGGCTCATCGCGACGCGCCAGCCGTTGCCCTCGCCTCCCACGACGTGCTCGGCGCGCGCCACCGCCCCGTCGAAGAAGACCTCGTTGAACTCGCTCGTCCCGGTGAGCTGGCGGATCGGCCGGACCTCGACGCGGCCGGGCTGGTCCATGGGGACGAGCAGGAACGACAGGCCGTGGTGGCGGGCCGACTCCGGCCGCGTACGGGCGAGGACGAAGCACCAGCCGGCCTCGTGGGCGAGGGAGGTCCAGATCTTCTGGCCCGTGACGCGGTACGAGTCCCCCTCCCGTACGGCGGCGGTGCGCACGCCCGCGAGGTCGGAGCCCGCGCCCGGCTCGCTGTAGCCCTGGCACCACAGTTCCTCGCCGCGGGCCACCGGTGGCAGGAAGCGGGCCTTCTGCTCCGGTGTCCCGTGGGCGATGAGGGTGGGGGCGAGCAGCTTCTCGCCGATGTGGCCCGTGCGGACGGGGGCCTTCGCGCGGGCGTACTCCTCGGCCCAGACGACCTGCTGGGTCAGTGACGCGGTCCGGTTGCCGTAGCCGTCCTCGCTCCAGCCGAGCCCGATCCAGCCGGCCGCGCCGAGTTCCCGCTCCCAGCCCCCGCGGGTGTACTCGCCCGGGAGGTGCTCCGCCAGCCAGGCGCGGGCCTCCCCCCGGAAGGTCTCGTCCCGCGGTCCGAATCCGAAGTCCACGGTCACCGCCTCACGTCGGCCGCTCTCACGGTTCGCGGCGCGTTCGGGCGTTGTTTCGCGGCGGCGGCCCGGGCCATCGCCTCGACCCGCTCCAGCAGCGGCATCGGGTCCGTCCCCACCGTCCCGGGGAGGAAGTCGGCGATCCGCTCGGGGGTCCAGGAGCCCTCGGCGTAACCGGCGCGCAGCTCCCGCGGCTGGGCCCAGACCGCGATCTTGGGGCCGGCGATCGTGTAGACCTGGCCGGTGATCCGCTCCTCGCGGGCGCGGTCGGAGAGGAGGTAGACGACCAGCGCGGCCACGTCCTCGGGCTCGCCGATCTCGGCCAGTTCCATCGGGACGTTCGCCGACATCCGGGTGCGGGCGACCGGGGCGACCGCGTTCGCCGTGATCCCGTACTTGTGCAGGCCGAGGGCCGCGCTGCGGACGAGGGAGATGACGCCGCCCTTCGCGGCGCTGTAGTTGGCCTGGGCGACGGATCCCTGGTGGTTGCCGCTGGTGAAGCCGATCAGCGTGCCGTACCCCTGCCCGCGCATCACCGCGGAGGCGGCGCGGAAGACCGTGAACGTGCCTTTCAGGTGCGTGGCGACGACGGGGTCCCACTCCTGCTCGGTCATGTTGAAGAGCATCCGCTCCCGCAGGATCCCCGCCGTGCACACGACGCCGTCGATGCGTCCGTACGACGTCAGGGCCGTGTCGACGACGCGCTGTCCGCCCGCCATCGTCGAGATGTCGTCGGCGACCGCGACCGCGTCCCCGCCCGCCGCCTCGATCTCCCCGGCCACGGTGTCGGCCACCGCGCTCGTCGGCTCACCGCCCTCGACCGACACCCCGTAGTCGTTGACGACGACGCGCGCTCCCTCGGCCGCCGCGGCGAGCGCGACGGCCCGGCCTATCCCGCGGCCGGCCCCCGTCACGGCGATGACCTTGCCTGCCAAGAAGTTCCCCACGCCGGCCCCTTCCCGCGGTTTCTGACGGTCCGTTAGATTCTATGGCCCGTCGGACACCCGCAGACAAGCCCCGCGGAGGACCCATGTCACTGACGACGCCGCATCCGGCGTTCCACGACCTCGCCGAGCGCGTCAACAACTGGGGCCGCTGGGGCGCCGACGACGAGATCGGGACGCTGAATCTCGTCACCGACGCGGTGGTGCGGGAGGCCGCGGCGTGCGTGCGGACCGGACGCCGGATCCCGCTCGCGCTGCCGCTCCAGCAGGACGGGGTGCAGACCGGCATGATCCCGGGGCGGGTCAACCCGCTGCATGTGATGGTGCAGATCAACCAGGAGCTGTTCGGCCCGGGCACCGTCGCGTGCAGCGACGACGTGGTGACCCTGGGGCTCCAGGCCGCCACCCACTGGGACGCGCTTCCCCACGTGTCGCACTCGGGCAGGCTCTACAACGGCCGGCCCGCCGACTCGATCACCCCGCACGGCGGCGCCGCGTTCGGCGGGATCGACAAGCCGCGGCACATCGTCTCGCGCGGCGTGCTGCTCGATGTCGCCCGCGCCCGCGGCGAGGACCGGCTCGCCGGGGGGCACGCCGTGACCCCCGAGGATCTCGACGCCGCCGAGGAGCTGGCGGGCACGCGTGTGCGCGCCGGGGACATCGTCCTGGTACGCACCGGCCAGATCCAGGTCTGCCTGGCGGGCGACAAGCAGGCGTACGGCCATCCGTCACCGGGACTGTCGGTCCGCACCCCGGAGTGGTTCCACGCCCGCGATGTCGCCGCGGTCGCGAACGACACCCTTACTTTTGAGATATTTCCTCCGGAAATAGAGGGTCTGTGGCTGCCCGTACACGCGCTCGACCTGGTCGAGATGGGGATGCTGCAGGGCCAGAACTGGAATCTCGAAGAGTTGTCCACAGCCTGTGGACAAGAAAACCGCTACAGCTTCCTGCTGTCGGCCACCCCCGAACCGTTCGTCGGCGCCACGGGCTCTCCGGTCGCACCGGTAGCCGTGCTGTAGACACGGGAGACAGCGGGAGGGGCAGGCGCCGGGCGGCGGACAGCGGCTGGCGGCGCGTCGCTGCCCGCCCCGAGCACGGCACCGCGCGCCGCCATCCGGCTCCGGCGTACTGCCCCCCTGCTCCCCGTGACCCTCGGGGAACCGACGCCGGATCGCGATCCGCACTCGCCGGGGGTTTCCGTCACCGAAACCCTCGGCGTCCCCTCGCGGCGCATCGCTGACCACAAGAGTGATCAAACGGACACGGTGCGTCAACACCCGAAAGGGGATTCATCACCTGCGCACCGTTCTGCGGTGGCGCGCACGGAAGCACAGCCCGGCGCATTCAGCCGTGGACCCAGCCGCGGAAGCCGTTGCCGTGCATGTCTGCACCTCGCCATGCATGGATGCACCCCGCGCGCGGCGGGCCGCACCGTCAGGACGGCGGCGCGCTACACGGCCTCGTACGCGTACCCCTCGTACGACGGGTACGCGACCGCCCGCGCGACGCCCGGGGCGCAGCGGTCCACCTCGCACCAGATGCGCTTGCCGGCACCCTCCCGGCTCCAGCCCCAGCGGTCGGCGAGACCGTCGACCAGCTCCAGGCCGCGGCCGTTCGTGTCGTCACCGTGCGCGTGCCGCGGGGCCGGGGGGCAGTCACTGGCGTCGGCCACCTCCAGGCGGACGGTGCCCGCGGGCACACCGGGAGGCTCGTCACGCGCCCCCAGCTGGAGGCGCAGCACGGCCGGGCAGCCGGTGTGCACCACCGCGTTGGTGACCAGCTCCGAGACGAGCAGGATCAGCGTCTCGGCCAGCGGCTCGTCGTCCTCTATCCCGGACACCGCGAGCCGCGCACGGGCCCAGCGACGGGCGCGACCCACCTCTGCGGGGTCGGGCCGGATCTCCAGCTGCACTTGAAGCACCTGCACCGTTCACACCATCCGAACCGGCGGACACATCGCCTCGCGCCTCACCAGGGCCACGATCGTGGCCTTCACCTGCATGGCCAGAACCAGGGTCACGGAACGTGATTCCCTTGAGAGACAGCATGGTTGACGTACAGTCACCCCAACAAGCGCTTCGGGCATATTCCAGCGCGAAGGAGTACGCGTACGGCATACTGTGCGACGCTCGTGACGGGGAGTCGAACAGGCGGGGACGACGGTCCGTCCCGCCCTGCGAGCGGCGCACATCGCCGGATCCGGGGCCGCCTCGGGGGCAGCACCGGTACGGTCCGGCCTCACAACCACTCGCATCCCACACAAGGTACCGGAGCACGGCGCCGACTCCAGGCGGTGACGAGTCACGCCTAGGACACAACCCGGTCTCGACGCTCCGTGATTGCGGGCTGCCACGATCCGCGACATCCCGCCGGGCGGCCTGCGCGCACTCCCCTGCACAGAGCCTCATCAGGAGGATCCGGACAGCAGATTTCCGGCCAACATCTCCTCACTCTCCGTAACGGAGCCCGCGCGCTGCGTCCGGACCCAGGCCCGCTTCAGGTAGAGATGCACGTCGGACTCCCAGGTGAAGCCCATGCCGCCGTGCACCTGGAGGCAGTCCCGGGCGCCGCGCACCGCCGCCTCGTCGGCGAGCAGCCGGGCGGCGGCGATGTCCAGCGGGTCGGCGGTCACGGCGGCCGCGTAGACCGCCGCGCGTGCGGTCTCCACGCGGACCAGCAGCTCGGCGCACAGATGCTTGACCGCCTGGAAGGCGCCGATCGGCTGCCCGAACTGCTCGCGCGCCCGGGCGTGTTGCACCGCCAGCTCGCAGGTGCGGGCCGCACCGCCCAGCTGTTCGGCGGCGGTGAGCAGGACGACGACGGGATCGGGCGGTACGCGGACGGGCACCCGGTGCAGGGGCGTCAACGGATCCACGGACGTCAGCGGTACCGCTCCCCGCACCGGCGGGAGCACGGTCCCCCCGGCGACCGCACCGGCGGAGCCCGCCGACGCCTGCCCCCGTACGACGTCCGCCTCCCGCAGCCACTCCACGAGGCCGCCGTACGCGGCGGTGACCACCGTCTCCCCGGTGGCGGCCCCGGGCACGGTCCCGGCGGCGAGATGCGTGGCCACCAGCGGTCCGGGCAGCAGCACGCGCCCGGCTTCCTCGAAGGCCAGTACGGCCTCCGGCAGGCCGAGGCCGACGCCGCCGTCCGCCTCCGGCAGGCGCAGCGCGAAGAAGCCCGCCGCGCCGAGCTCGCGCCACAGCGCGCGGTCGAGACCGCCGCGGGCCACCGCCGCCCGCAGCGCCCCGGCGCCGAAACGGCCTTCGAACAGCGCGCGCACCCCTGTCCGCAACGCCAACTGGTCGTCGGTGAGTTGGAAGTCCACGGGGAGCCGTCACCGTCCCTTCGGCAGGCCCAGGATGCGTTCGGCCACGATGTTCCGCTGGATCTGCGAGGTGCCCGCCGCGATGGTGTACGAGAGCGACGACAGCCGGTCGAGGGTCCACGCGTGCCGCAGGTCCAGCGCGCCGGGGCCGAGCACCTCGGCCGCCGCGTCGTACAGCTCCTGCCGGGCGTGCGAGTACCGCAGCTTGAAGACGGACCCGCCGACGCCCGGCACCCCGCCGGTCCGCTGCGCCTCGCTCACGTTCCACTGCGTCAGCCGCCACAGCGCGCGGAACTCGGCGTTCAGCCGGCCGAGGCGGCGGCGCAGCACGGCGTCGTCCCAGCGGCCGTTCCCGCGGGCCTCCCGGGCGAGCTGGCCCAACACCCGTCGGCAGGCGACGACTTCACCGACGAACGCCGTGCCGCGCTCGAAGGACAGTGTCACCATGGTCACGCGCCAGCCGTCGTTCTCGGCGCCGACCCGGTTGGCCACCGGGACGCGCACCTCGTCGAGGAACACCTCGGCGAACTCGGTGGAGCCCGCGAGCGTGCGCAGCGGGCGGACCGTTATGCCCGGCGCGTCCATGGGCAGGGCGAGCCATGAGATCCCGCGGTGCTTCGGGGCCGCGGGATCCGTCCGCACCAGCAGCTCGCACCAGTCGGCCACCTCCGCGTGCGAGGTCCAGATCTTGGCTCCGCTCACCACGTAGTCGTCGCCGTCCCGCCGGGCGCGCGTGCGCAGCGCCGCGAGGTCCGAGCCGGCGTCCGGCTCGGAGAACCCCTGGCACCACACCTCGTCGCCGCGCAGCACGGGCGGCAGCCAGCGCGCCCGCTGCGCGGCGCTTCCCTCGGCGGCGATCGTGGGCCCGGCGTGCAGCAGCCCGACGAAGTTGGCGCCCACGTAGGGCGCACCCGCCTTCTCGGTCTCCTCCAGGAAGATCAGGTGCTGGGTCGGGGTGGCGCCCCGGCCTCCCGCGTCGACGGGCCAGTGCAGCCCCGCGTACCCGGCTTCGTACAGCATCCGCTGCCAGCCGAGGTCGTACGCGCGCCGTCCGGGCCAGTCGCCGGGGGACGGTCTGGGGGGCAGCCCGGGGAGCACCTCGCGGAGCCAGGCGCGCAGCCGGGCGCGGAAGTCCTGCTCCTCCTGCGTGTACGCGAGGTCCATTACGTGTCGAGGTCCAGGTCCAGCATGCGGATCGCGTTGCCGCGCATCAGCTTGTGGACGGTCTCGTCGTCGAGGCCCCGCACGTGGTCGAGGGCGACCTCCCTGGTGTGCGGGAAGGTCGAGTCGACGTGCGGGTAGTCCGTCTCGAAGGTGGCGTTGTCGCGGCCGACGGCGTCCAGGGACGCGATGCCGTGCTTGTCGCGGAAGAAGCAGCAGAAGATCTGCCGGTAGTAGTACGTCGACGGCGGCTCCGGGATCAGGTCCTTGACCCCGCCCCAGGCGCGGTGCTCCTCCCAGACGTCGTCGGCGCGCTCCAGGGCGTACGGGATCCATCCCATCTGCCCCTCGGAGTAGGCGAGTTTGAGGCGGGGAAATTTCACGAGCACGCCGGAGAAGAGGAAGTCCATCATCGAGGCCATGGCGTTGTTGAAGCTCAGCGAGGCCTGCACGGCGGGCGGTGCGTCCGGGGACGCCGCGGGCATCTGCGAGCTGGACCCGATGTGCATGTTCACGACGGTGCCGGTCTCCTGGCAGACCGCGAAGAAGGGGTCCCAGTAGCCGGAGTGGATCGAGGGCAGCCCGAGGTGGGTGGGGATCTCCGAGAAGGTCACGGCCTTCACCCCGCGGGCGGCGTTGTGCTCGATCTCGGCGACCGCCAGGCCGATGTCCCACAGCGGGATCAGGCACAGCGGGATCAGCCGGCCGCCGCTGTCGCCGCACCACTCCTCGACCATCCAGTCGTTGTACGCGCGGACGCAGGCCAGGGCGACCTCCTTGTCGTGCGCCTCCGCGAAGGTCTGTCCGCAGAAGCGGGGGAAGGTGGGGAAGCAGAGACTGGCCTCCACGTGGTTGAGGTCCATGTCCTTGAGGCGCTCGGCGGGATCCCAGCAGCCGCGCCGCATCTCCGCGCGGGTGATGCCCTCCAGCGTCATCTCGTCGCGGTCGAAGCCGACGGCGGCGATGTTGCGCTTGTACGGGAACTTGAGGTCCTCGTAGATCCACCAGTCGGTCGGCGGCCCGTCGGGGTCCATCGTGATCCGGTACTTGCCGGCGACGTAGGCGAGTTCGCCGATGCCCGCGGTGAGGGGCTTGGGGCCGCGGTCCCGGTACTTCTGCGGCAGCCAGGTCTCGAAGAGGTGCGCGGGCTCGATCACATGGTCGTCGACGCTGACGATCCGCGGCAGTTCCGTCATGGGTCCCCTCCACCGTGGGCTGCATGTCCGGTGACGTATCTGATGACCCGTCAGAAATTAGGCTAGCCCCGCACCCCTGGACCGACAAGGCGGTGCGCCCTACGCTCTGGCCCTATCTGACGGTCCATCAGCTCCGTGCTTCCGGGCGGTCGCGGGAGACCGGAGTGACGGGCCGCAGGGAACCGGCAGTGAGGGGATCGACGTGACCGACACCGCACACGCACTCGCCGCCTCGCACACGCTCTGGGAACTGGCCGGCCGTCGCGCCGAGCTGACCCCCGACCGGCCCGTCCTGCTCCAGGGCGACCGCCGGCTGACCTTCGGCGAGCTGCACGCGCGGGCCGAACGGGTGGCGGCGGGCCTGTACGGCATGGGCGTACGCCCCGGCACGGTGGTCGCCTGGCAGCTGCCCACCCGGATCGAGACCGTGCTGCTGTCCTTCGCGCTGGCCCGGCTCGGCGCCGTGCAGTCACCGGTGATCCCCTTCTACCGGGACCGCGAGGTCGGCTTCGCCCTGCGGGCGTCCAGGGCCGAGTTCTTCGCCGTACCGGGCGTGTGGCGCGGCTTCGACCACACGGAGATGGCGCGCGCGCTCGGCGCGAGGGGCGTCTTCGAGGCGTACGACGACCTGCCGGACGGCGATCCGTCCGTGCTGCCCGCCCCGCCCGCCGACGGCACCGGCGTCCGCTGGGTCTACTGGACCTCGGGCACCACCTCCGACCCCAAGGGCGTGCTGCACACCGACCGTTCACTGATCGCGGGCGGCTCCTGCCTGGCGCACGCGCTGCGCCTGTCGGCCGACGACGTGGGCTCGATGGCCTTCCCGTACGCGCACATCGCCGGGCCCGACTACACGGTGATGCTGCTGCTGTACGGCTTCCCCGCGGTGCTGTTCGAGCACTTCGCGCTGCCCGCCGCCCTGGACGAGTACCGCCGGCACGGGGTGACGGTGGCCGGCGGCTCCACCGCGTTCTACTCGATGCTCCTCGCCGAGCAGCGCAGGCGGCCCGGCGCGAAGGTGATCCCGACGCTGCGGCTGCTGGCGGGCGGCGGGGCGCCGAAACCGCCCGAGCTCTACCACCGCGTGGTGCGCGAGATGGGCGTCCAGCTCACCCACGGATACGGGATGACCGAGGTCCCGATGATCACGATGGGCTCGCCGGACGACACGGCCGAGAACCTGGCGACGACGGAGGGACGGCCCCCCGAGGGCATGCGGATCCGGATCGTGGACGGGGAGGTGCGGCTGCGCGGCGAAGCCGTCTGCCAGGGGTACCTGGACCCGGCGCAGACGGCGGAGGCCTTCGACGAGGAGGGTTTCCTGCGCACCGGCGACCTCGGCCGGCTGACCGACAGCGGTCATCTGGTGCTGACCGGCCGCCTCAAGGACGTGATCATCCGCAAGGGCGAGAACATCTCGGCCAGGGAGATCGAGGACCTGCTGCACCGGCACCCGGCCGTCGGCGACGCCGCCGTGATCGGCCTGCCCGACGCCGAACGCGGCGAGCGGGTCTGCGCGGTGGTCGAACAGCCGCCGGGGGCGCCCGCGTTGACCCTGCCGGCCGTGACGGCGTATCTGCGCGGGGAAGGGCTGTCCGTGCACAAGCTGCCGGAGCAACTGGAGGTGGTGGACGCCCTTCCGCGCAACGAGACCCTGCGCAAGGTGCTCAAGTACCGGCTCAGGGAGCGCTTCTCCGCGTGACCGCCGAGCGCGCCGCGGCCCTCACTCGGGCACCGTGAAGTAACGGGCGAAGGCGGTGACGACCTCCGTCTCGCCGATACGGCCGTCGGCGTCCGTGTCGAGGCTGCCGGCCGCGGCGGCGGCGACGTCCTCCGGGGCACCCAGGGCCTGGAGGACGCGCGCCGTCTCCTCGACCGTGGCGGCGCCGTCCCCGTCGGTGTCCGCCACGGCGAGCGCCGCGTGCAGGAAGGGGCGGGCGATCTCGGCGAAGCGGTCAGGGTTGTCGCGCAGCCGCTTCGCCGCGCCGTTCACGAACTCCGCGCGCGTGATGCGCTGGTCGCCGTCCCGGTCCGCGATGCCCGCCATGCCCTGCCAGAACGCCTCGGCGCCGCTGTACAGGGCCTGGCCCTTGTCCGACCGGGCCGCCGTGGCGAACTGGGCGAGGACGGACTTGGCCGCCGCGTTGAAATCCTCGCGGTCGATGTAGCCGTTGCCGTCCTGGTCGAAGGTGGCGAACCGGGCGGCGATCCTGCGCTCGTACTCGGTGCTGACCATGGTGTTCGGACCGCCTTACATCAGAGCCGGACTTTCAGCCGGACTGCGCGTTCATCTGGCAGGGAGCGTACGACGCCGGCGCCCTCCCGGGAGCGGGAAACCGGCGCTTGTACCAAGACCGCGGGAATTCCGGGACAACTGTGTGGCACCGCGCCACGGTGAGGTGACCCGGTTCTCACGCGGACAGGGGTTGCGACTCCTCGTCGAGGGCGGTGACGAGGTCGGGGAAGACGTCGAAGAGGCGGCGCACCCCGAGGGCGGCGAGCACCCGGTTGACGTGCGAACCGTCCTCCGCGCCCTGGGCGGGCAGGATCAGCCGCAGCCGCCCCTGGCAGGAACGGATGAGCCGCCGGGTCGCGATGAGCACGCCCACCCCGCTGGAGTCGCAGAAGAAGACCTCGGACAGGTCGAGGACGAGACTGTGGCGGCCGTCGGCCACCACGTCGTGCACCCGCTGGCGGACCACCGGTGACGTCACCAGGTCCATCTCGCCCGCCACCTGGAGCACGGCCCAGTCGCCCTGCTCCCCGTCGGTCACCTTGAGCGTCACCGCCACGCCTCTCGTCGCTCGCCGGAAGCGGAATGCGCTCCCTCGCTTCTCCTGCGCGGCTGCCCGGCAGCCTTTTCCATGAAACACCCGCCGGTGATCGAAAGCCCGCCCCGGTCGAGCCAATCCGTTCCCGGTCGATCTGCCCCGGTCAGGCCTGATCGGGGCGGGGACGGGTAGGCGCCGCGCCGACGGGAGTCCACTACCAAACGCCGCTCGTCAAGGGGCGCACATTGCCGTAAAGGGGCGTGCGTTGTCGGACGTGCCGACTACATTCAGGACAGCGATGCGCACAGGCTGGACCCAGCAGGACGGGCACCACGACAAGCAGGGGTGAGGGGCCGTATGGCGAAGGACGCACCGCCCCGCTGGGACCGCAAGATGCAGCAGCGGCTCGCTCGCGGGGAGGCGGCGGCGCTCGGCGAGCTGTACGACCGGTTCGCCTCGCTCGTGCACGGACTCGCCCACCGCGTCCTCGGGGACGAGCACGCGGCCGACGGCATCACCCGCGAAGTCTTCGCCCACGTCTGGGAGAACCCGGACGCGTACGACCCCAAGCAGGGCCCGCTGCGTTCCTGGGTCGCCACGCTGACCCACCGGCTCGCCGTGCAGCGCCTGCGCGTCACCGAGACCGCCGCGCTGGCCGGCGGCCGGGGCAGCGCGGAGGAGCTGGAACGCCGGGTGCGCCGCGCCTCGGTGGCCGCCCGCGCGGACTACATCGTCACCTCGATGCCCACCCCGCTGCGGGCCGCCCTGGAGCGGGCCTACTTCCAGCGCCGCGACTACCGCCGGACCGCCGCGGACCTCGGCATCACCGAGGACGAGGCCCGCCGCCGGCTGCGCCTCGGACTCCAGCTGCTGTCGACGGCGCACGACGCCGGTCCGTCCGGGACCCCGCCCGAACCGGGGAGCACGCGGTGACCGGGGACGCCGAGCGGTTCGACGGCCTCGGCCCGGAGGGCGCGCACGGGGGACACGGCGGTCCCGGCGGCGGGGAGGCCGGTCCCGGAGAAGGGCCCGGCGGTCCCGGTGACGTGGAGAGCGGTCCCGGGGAAGGTCCCGGCGGTGTGGAGAGCGGTCCCGGAGAAGGGCCCGGCGGCCACGGTGACGTGGAAAGCGGTCCCGGAGAAGGGCCCGGCGGCCACGGTGACGTGGAAAGCGGTCCCGGGGAGACCGGTTCCGGGGAAGGTCCCGGCCGGCCGGCGCTCATCCCGCTGCCGCGCGCCTCCGTCGAGGACACCGGACTTCCGCTTCCCGAGCCGGACCCGGCCGCGGCGCTCCGCTCCCCCGCGCCGCTGCTCCTGGAGCACCGTGTCCTGAAATCGCTCCTCGGCGCCTGGGCGCTCGCCGCCTGCTCACCGGAGGAGACGCTGACCGTCGAGGAACACCTCGGCGAGTGCGGCGCCTGCGCGGACGAGGCCCGCCGGCTGCGCGAGGCGGTCGGACTGCTGCACCCGGCCGAGAGCCTCGACCTCGACCCGACGCTGCGCACCAGGGTCCTGGAGGGCTGCCTCGGCCGGCGTCCGCCGCGCATCCCGGTGCCCGACTGGGCGGCCCCGTACGACGCGGAGACCGCACGGCTCGACGCGCTGCTGCAGGACATCGGCGGCGCCGAGTGGCACGCGCCCGTGCGGCTGCGCTGGTTCGACGGCGAAGGTCCCGTGAGTCGCCGTACGACCGTCGCCGGAGTGATCGCCCACCTGCTCAGCGTCGACGGTCTGGTCGCCGTCGCGCTGGGTCTGGACGATCCGCTGGGCGGGACCCGCGCGGACGAGGGGTCGCCCGCCAGGCGGACCGAGGCGTACTGGGCCGCGTCGCACTTCCCGCCCACCCGTGCCCTGCGCGGCCCCTGGCGGGAGCAGAGCCACAACCTGGTCCGGACGGTGTCCTTCGCGGGCGGCGGCTCCGGGCTCCTTCCCGTGCCGTACGGCGGCTTCGAGCTGCCGCTGCGCGACTCCATGCTGGACCGGGCGTTCGAGTGCTGGGTGCACGCGGGCGACATAGCCGAAGCGGTGGACTACCCGTACGAGCCGCCCGCACCCCGCCATCTGCACCGGATGATCGACCTGGCGGCCCGCATGCTGCCCGTGTCGCTGGCCGAGCGGCGCCGCGCGGGTCTGTCGTCCCCGCCGGCCCGGCATCTCGTCGCCGCCGGGGCGCCCGGCCGCAGCCTGCGGCTGGAGATCGAGGGAGCGGGCGGCGGGGAGTGGCTCGTCCCGCTCGACTCGCCTGGCGCGGTCGCCTCCGCCGAGCGGGAGGTCGCGCATGTCGCGCTGGACGGGGTGGAGTTCTGCCGGCTGGCCGCGGGGCACGTACCGCCCGAGGAGGCCGCCGCCGGGCAGGACGGGGACCGGGAGGCGATCAAGGACGTGCTGAGCGCGGCGGCGTCCTTGAGCCGGATGTAGGCGGACGCGGCTGGATGCGGCCGGATGTCGTCATATGCGGCCGGAGGCAGGCGGACACGGCCGGAGGCGGGGTGCCGCCCGGGGTGTGCCCGCCCGGAGGCCGCGGCTACGCGAAGACCACCGTGCGGCGGCCGTTGAGCAGGATGCGGCGTTCCGCGTGCCACTTCACCGCGCGGGCCAGGGCCTGGCACTCCACGTCGCGGCCGATGGCGACGAGCTGGTCCGGGGTCACGTCGTGGCCGACGCGCTCGACCTCCTGCTCGATGATCGGGCCCTCGTCGAGATCGGCCGTCACGTAGTGCGCGGTGGCACCGATGAGCTTCACACCGCGGGCGTGCGCCTGGTGGTACGGCTTGGCGCCCTTGAAGCTCGGCAGGAAGGAGTGGTGGATGTTGATGATGCGGCCGCTCAGCTGCTTGCACAGGTCGTCCGAGAGGACCTGCATGTAGCGGGCCAGGACGACCAGCTCCACGTCCTCGGCGCGCACCAGCTCCAGGAGCTGCGCCTCGGCCTCCGCCTTGGTGTCCCTCGTCACCGCGATGTGGTGGAAGGGGACGCCGTACGACGCCACGAGTTCGGCGAAGTCGGTGTGGTTGGAGACCACGGCGGCGACGTCGACGGGCAGCGCGCCGATCCGGGCGCGGAAGAGCAGGTCGTTCAGGCAGTGGCCGAACTTGCTGACCATCAGGACGACCCGCATGCGGTCCTCGGCCCGGTGGATCTGCCAGTCCATGTGGAAGGCGTCGCCGATCGCGGAGAAGCTCGCGCGGAGCTTGTCCACCGTCACCGGTGCCTCGGCCGAGAAGTGGACCCGCATGAAGAACAGGCCCGTGTCGTGGTCGCCGAACTGCTGGCTGTCCTCGATGTTGCAGCCGGTCATGAAGAGATAGCTCGACACGGCGTGCACGATGCCCTGCTTGTCGGGGCACGAGAGGATGAGGACGTACTGCTCGGCGGGCGCGGCGGCGGGGACGGACTGCTCACTCATGCACGCCAGGGTCCCATACCCGGCAGCCCCGCCGGGCGGGTGTATCGCTAGGCGGACCGGGTCAGGATCCGGAGCACTTCGAGCGTGCGGGGCGGCACGTCGGGGTCGTCCCCGTCGCTCGTCGCGAGGCGCACGTGCGCCTCGCGGGCGGCGCGGACCGCCTCCGGCCACGCGTGGTGGTCGAGATAGGCGGAGACCGGCGCGTCGGGGCCGACCTGGTGCATGATCCGCAGGACGCGCAGCACGGCGGTGTCGACGAGGGCCGCCTCCTGCGAGTCGCGGAGGATCGTGCCGACGTACTTCTCGGCGGACCAGTTGTCCAGCCAGGTGTCCTCGACCAGGCGGTACACGGCGTCGGTGACGTCCCCGTACCCCTCGACGCCCGCGAGCCAGACGTCCCGCTGGAACCCTGGGTCGGAGAGCATGTGCAGCGCGGAGCGCACATTGCTGCGCCAGCGCCACCACGGCATGTCGTTCAGTGGCATGCCGCCCATGGTGGATGAGCGGTGCCCGCGACGGGAAGACTTCTCCGAACCTTGCACGGTCATCGATCGTACGTTCCCTTCACAAAGGCGCTCACCGCACCCCGTTGTTCACCTGTATGTCACCGTGTGTTGACCGATGGTCACTCCCGGGTTGGTGATGTGACGGAATCGTGCATGGGCATGACCGGCAGGCGACGCACCCGCAGTTCCTCCCCCTCCCGACCGTCCCGCCCCCTGAAGGCCACGCTGCTGGCGGCAGGCGCTCTGGCGGTGTGTGCGTCGATCGCCGTCGGCTGTGGAGTCGTCCCCGGTGTCACAGGGGGTTCCGGGGGCGACTCCATCACCGTCATGACCTGGGCCCCCGAGGAGACCGCCGCGACGAACAAGCCCGGCATGCCCGCCATGGCGCAGGCGTACGCCCGCTGGGTCAACTCCCGCGGCGGCATCAACGGCCGCGAGCTCAGGGTGCTCACCTGCAACGACCACAACGACTCCGTGGACGCCGCGAAGTGCGCCCGGCGCGCGGCCAGGGAGGACGTCGTCGCCGTCGTCGGCTCCTACAGCCAGCACGGCAGCTCCTTCCTCTCCCCGCTGCAGGGCGCCGGCATCCCGTACATCGGCGGCTACGGCCTCACCGACGACGAGTTCAAGAGCCCGCTCTCCTACCCCGTCAACGGCGGGCAGCCCGCGCTGCTGGCCGGCCTGGGCGAGGAGCTCGGCGAGACCTGCGGGCCCGTCGTGCTCGTCCGCCCGGACACCATCGCCGGTGACGAACTCCCGGTGCTCATCGGCGCGGGCCTGGAGCGCAAGCGGCACGCGCCGGCCGTGGACATACGGGCGGCGGAGGACTCCACCGAGTACTCGGCGCAGGTCTCCCAGGCCCTCGGCCGGGCGACCTCCGACCCCGCGAAGCGCGGCTGCGTGGTGTCCGCGCTCGGGGACCGCACCGCCGCCTACATGGACTCCTTCCGCCACCACCGGGACGACTACCCGAAGGTGCGCACCGCGTCCGTGCTGGGCAGCGTCGACCAGACGGTGATCGACGCCACCGGCGGGCCTTCGGGCCCGTACGAGAACGCCTACGTCACCAGCTGGTACCCGGCTTCGAGCGACGCGCGCTGGAACGCCATGAAGGCGGTGATCCGCGAGCAGGCCTTCGACGACAACCGGATCGACCCCTCGGACGCCGGGGTTCAGACCACGTGGATCGCCTACAACGTCCTGCACCGGGCCCTGGAGGCCCTCGGCGACGGCGAGGTGAGCGCCCGGACCGTCCGGCGCAAGCTCGACGACGGCCTCAAGGTCACCACCGGCCGGCTCACGCCCACGCTCAGCTGGCGCTTCGGGGACCTGCTGGCGGCGGTCGACTTCCCGCGTCTGATCAACGCGGACGTGACCGTCCAGGTCGTACGCCAGGGCCGGCTGGTCTCCGCCAGGCGCGGGTTCGTCAACGTGTCGAAGACGCTGGAGAGCGCGGCCTCGAACTCCCTGTGAGCGCGCGGCCGCCGGCCTCCCCCGGGGACAACGGACCTCAGAGCTGCGTCGACTGACGCTGGGTCAGTCCGTACGTGGACGCGATGGAGTTCCACAGCACCGCGGCCTTGTTCTTCTGCGCGCTTGCGGTGCCGCTCGCCCGGTCGCCCGCCTGGGACTGTGCGGTGGTGCGGGCGCGGTGCTTGTGGCAGCCGTGCTTGCCGGCGACCTGATCGGCCCACGCCGCGTAGTGGTTGTCCGCGGACGCGGACGCCTTCCACGCGTTGGTGAGCGCGGTGGTCAGGTCCGCGTGGTTCGGCAGCTTGTCGACCTTGAGGCGGGACAGCCGGGTGACGAGGTTGTTGCGCTGGCCGGCCGCGGCACGCAGGTCGGTGGCCGCCTGGCCGAGGTTGTTGCACGCCCGTACGTTGCCGACGGCCTTGATCACGGAGTCCCGGCTGCCGTTGCTGTCCGCCAGGAGCTTGTCCAGCGCGACCGCCTGCGCCTTCGCCGGGTCGGCGGAGGCGGACGGCGACTGCGCCCCGGTGGACGCCGCCGCCGAGACGGGCTCGCCTTCGTTCTTCTCGTCGCTGCCCGAACCGGTGCTGAGCAGGGCGCCGGCCCCGATGCCGAGGACGGCGATGCCGACGCCGACCGCGGCGATCACCGGCACGCGCGAGCCGGTGCGGCTGCGCCCGCCCCCGCCGCTGCCGCCGTCGGCGCCGCGGCGCGCGGCGGCCCGGCCGCCCGGCGCGCCGGGACCCGCGCCCTGCGGGGCCCGCCGGGACGGGGAGTCGATCCGGGGCAACTGCTGTGTGGACGCGGGCCCTTCCGGTTCGCTGCGGAAGAGGTTGTCGAACTCCGCGGGGGGCGTACGGTCCTCCGGGCCCCCCGGGTGTATCCCGTACGAGGCTCCGGCGGGCTCCGCGGGGACCGGGGCGATGTACTGCGTGGCCTCGGCGTCCGGGTGCCCCGCGGACGGCAGCGGTCCCGGCGCGGCGTGGTTCGCGCGCCCCAGGTACTGCGTCGCGTCGGAGGGCACCTCGGGCGGCAGGGCGCCGGGGCTTACCGGGGGCAGGAACTGCGTGGCACCCTCGTCAGGCGCTGCGGGGACGGGCGGCAGGTACTGGGTGGCGCCCTCGTCGACGGGCGCGGCGGGGACGGGCGGCAGATACTGCGTGGCGCCCTCGTCGGGCGCTGCGGGGACCGGCGGCAGGTACTGCGTGGCGCCCTCGTCGACGGGCGCGGCGGGCGGCAGCGGCGAGGCGGCACCGGCGCGGTGCGACGGCGCGTGACGACCGTCGGGGGCCTGCGGAGGCGGCGCGGAGGCGTGCGCACCGGGTGCCTGCGGCGCACGGTGGCCGCCGGTGCCGTGGTGGCCCGGCCGCGTGCCCTCCGGCGGCAGCGGCTGCGACGGCGGCGGGGTCCCGCCCCACCCCTGTGCGGCACCGGGGTCGGTCCAGCCCTGGGCCGCCGCCGACCCGTCCCAGGCCTGGCCGGTCCCGGCCTCGGTCCAGTTCGCGGGGGCGTTGGCGGGGGCGCCCCAGTCCGGGGCGGGGGCGGAGTGGTGCGGCTCGGACGCGCCCCAGGCCGGGGACGGCGAGCCCGCACCGTCGGCGGAGGCTCCCCAGCCGGACGGGCCGGAACCCTGCTGCGTGCCCTGGCCGGGCTGTGCGTACTGCCCGGAACCCTGCTGCGTGCCCTGGCCGGGCTGTGCGTACTGCCCGGGGCCCTGCGTCTGGGACTGCGAGCCCGCGCCGTCGGCGGGGGCTCCCCAGCCGGACGGGCCGGGACCCTGCTGCGTGCCGCCCTGACCGGGCTGGGCATACTGCCCGGAACCCTGCGCCTGGGACGGCGAGCCCGTGCCCTCGGCGGGGGCTCCCCAGCCGGGCTGCGCGGGGCCCTGGCCGGGCTGTGCGTGCCGGCCGGTCCGGGGGTCCTGGTCCGGGGCGGCGGTGGGGCTCCACCCGCCGTCCCAGGTCTGACCGCCGGCCGGCGCCGTGCGGTCACCCGTCGTGCCCGGCAGCAGAGGTTCTCCGCCGTCGGAGGGCAGCACGATGCCTTCGCGCGCGGGTCGCGCCGAGGGCGAATCGCCCTGTCCACTCTGTGTCACCGGGACTCCTACGAATGGGGGACCTTCGGAATCGTCGGCTCACGCTACCGGGTCCCGACAACCCCGTGCCACGCAGCACATGGCCCGGCCCCCGCCCCGGCGACCGCGACGCCGAAACCGCCCCCCGGTGCGCCCCGCACGCCTCCCTCCACCCCGTGCACACCGGTTTCCCCGCTGTTCACGCTGCCGCGCCCCGTCCGTTCACCTCGCGCGCGCCACAGCCCCGCAGACGACCGCTCAGGCCGCCGCCTGAAGATCCATCCGCGCCCCGAACTCCCTTACCACGGCCTCCTCGCGGTACGGCTCCAGCCGCTGCTGGAAATTCTCCAGATACTCCGCCCCGCGGTTCGACCGCAGGGTGCCGAGGAGTTCGACGGCACGCAGGCCCGTGTGGCAGGCCTGCTCGATCTCGCGCTGCTGCACCTGCGCGGTGGCCAGCAGCACGAAACCGATCGCCCGCCGCCGCGCCCGCGACTCGGGGTGCCCCGCGAGGGACTCCTGCGCGCACCGCGCCGCCGCCTCGGCCTGCCCCAGGTCCCGGTGGCAGTGCGCCAGCTCGTCGGCCAGATAGGCCTCGTCGAAGTGCGCGATCCACGTCGGGTCGTCCCCGGAGGCCGCGTCCGCCGACTCCAGGGCGGTGACCGCCCGCCCCGACGCCAGCTGCGCCGCCCGCACGTCGCCCATCAGCGCGTGCCCGCGTGCCTCCGCGGCGTGGAACATCGACTCCGCACGCGGGGTCACCCGGCCGCGCGCCCCCTCCTGGGCCGCGCGGGCCAGCTGCGCGATCTCGCGCGGGTTGCCGAGCTGCGCGGCCAGGTGGCTCATGGACGCGGCCAGCACGTAGCCGCCGTACCCGCGGTCACCGGCCGCCTGGGCGAGCCGCAGCGCCTGGATGTAGTACCGCTGGGCGAGCCCGGGCTGCCCGGTGTCGACGGCCATGTAGCCGGCCAGCTCGGTCAGCCGCGAGACCGCGGCGAACAGTTCGCGCCCCACCGCCTCCCGGTAGGAGCCCGCGAGCAGCCCCGAGACCACGCTGTTCAGGTAGTGCACGACGACGGGCCGTACGTGGCCGCTGCCGTACTGGTGGTCCAGCTGCACGAGCGCCTGGGTCATCGCGCGGACCGCCGCCACGTCCGGCAGGCCGACACGCGGCCCCGCCGCGCGGGCGACCTGCGAGTCCGGTGCGGAGATCAGCCAGTCGCGGCTCGGCTCGACCAGCGCGGAGGCCGCAACGGACGAGCCGGAGAGGAAGTCCCGGCGCCCCACGTCACTGCGCCACAGCTCGCAGACCTGCTCGATGGCTCCGAGGACGGTCGGCGAGAACTGGAGCCCGACGCCGGACGCGAGGTTCTTGCCGTTGGCCATGCCGATCTCGTCGATGGTGACCGTACGGCCCAGCTTGCGGCCCAGGGCCTCGGCGATGACCGCCGGCGCCCGTCCCCGCGGCTGCTGTCCGCGAAGCCAGCGCGCCACGGACGTCTTGTCGTAGCGCAGGTCCAGTCCGTGTTCCGCGCCGCACATGTTGACCCGGCGGGCCAGTCCTGCGTTCGAGCAGCCCGCTTCCTGGATGAGCGCCTGCAGTCGTTCGTTCGGCTGCCGCGCGACGAGCGGCCTTGCGGCCATGGCGTACCCCCTGCTTTCTGGCGACTCGCGTGCCTGCCCACGCACGGAGTTGACGTGTCCTCTGTGGCCGCCCCTCGGAGTGCGGAGGCGGCCAGGAAGATCAATGCCCCGTCGAGATAAGGAAGATGCGAGGCATGTGAGGATTGCCGGGGTAAAGGCGATTGCCCGACCCCACAGGGGGTTACCCACCCCCCGCTGCCGCTGCCCGTGCGCGCCCCCGCCCGTGCACCCGTGCGCCCCGGATGCGGGCGCGGTGCTCCTCCCCCGCGCGCACGCCGCCCGTAACCCGGGGTGGGTGCGGGAGTTGAGTTGACCGTGGACGAGACCATCGCAGGCACCGAGACCGCTCAGATCCCCGTGCAGCGCGGCGAAGCGCTGCTGGACGCCGCAGTGCGCTACGTCGAGGAGCGCCACTGGGACGTGTTCCCCGGCACCTGGCTGGAGGCGGTCGACGGCACGCAGCGCTGCTCCTGCGGTGAGCCCGCGTGCGCCCTGCCCGGCGCACACCCGGCGAGCGGGGACTGGGCGACCCGGGCGACGGGCAGCGCGTCCGTCGCCCGCCGGATGTGGTCGACGCAGCCCGCGGCCTCGGTCCTGCTGCCCACGGGACGGACGTTCGACGCCATCGACGTGCCCGAGACCGCCGGGTTCCTGGCCCTCGCGCGCATGGAGCGCATGGAGCTGACGCTCGGCCCGGTGACCTGCACGCCCGACCGGCGCATGCAGTTCTTCGTCCTCCCGGGGGCCGCGGCCAAACTCCCCGACCTCGTCCGCACGCTCGGCTGGCCGCCCGCCTCCCTCGACCTGCTCGCGCTCGGCGAGGGCACGTACGTGGCCGCCCCGCCCACGCGCTACGGGTTCCGGGGTGCCGTGCAGTGGGCCTGCCGGCCGACCCCGGCGAACCGCTGGCTGCCGGACGCGGAGGAGCTCGTCCCGCCGCTCGCCTACGCCTGCGGGCGGGACGCGCGCCGGTAGCGCCGGGCGGTCCCGCGCCCCGTGCGCCCGGGCCCGCCGCGGCCGGTCACGCGGTTCCCCGCACCCCGTCGGCAGCGGGGTCGCTCCCCTTAGGGTGCTTGTATGACCGAGGCAGCAGGGGTGGATGTGCCCGCCGTACGCGTACGAGGGCTCTGGAAGCGGTTCGGGGACCAGATCGCCGTCGCCGGGATCGATCTGGAGGTGCCCGCGGGTCAGTTCATCGGACTCGTCGGACCGAACGGGGCCGGGAAGACCACCACCCTCTCGATGGTGACCGGGCTGCTCAGGCCCGACCAGGGCACCGTCGAGGTCGTCGGCCACGACGTGTGGCGCGACCCGGTGCAGGTCAAGGCCCGGATCGGGGTCCTGCCCGAGGGACTCAGGCTCTTCGAGCGGCTGTCCGGGCGCGAACTCCTCGCGTACACCGGCCGGTTGCGCGGACTGCCCGGCGCCGAGGTGGACAAGCGGGCCACCCAGCTCCTGGACGTCCTCGACCTCGCGGGCGCCCAGCACAAGCTCGTCGTCGACTACTCGACGGGCATGCGCAAGAAGATCGGCCTGGCCTGCGCACTCCTGCACAACCCCGAAGTCCTCTTCCTCGACGAGCCGTTCGAGGGTGTGGACCCGGTGTCCGCGCAGATCATCCGGGGCGTCCTGGAGCGCTACACGGCCTCCGGCGCCACCGTCGTCTTCTCCTCCCACGTGATGGAGCTCGTCGAGTCCCTGTGCGACTGGGTGGCTGTGCTGGCGGCCGGACGCATCCGCGCGCACGGCCCGCTGGCCGAGGTCCGCGGCGACGCCCCCTCGCTCCAGCACGCCTTCCTCGAACTCGTCGGCGCGCACGGCCGGACCGCCGGCTCCGACCTCGACTGGCTCGGCGGCGGCGCCCGGTGAACACCGCCCCCGCCCCGGGTCCGGCCGCACCCGCCGCACCCGCCGCCTCCGTCACTTCCGTCTTCGTACGTCTCAAGCTGTCGCTCCTGCGCAACGGGCTGCGGCAGTCGTCCGGGCGGCGGGCCACGTACATCACCTCGACCGTGCTCGTGCTCCTCTTCGCCGCGCTCCAGCTGACCGGCCTGATCGCCCTGCGCGGCAACGCCCACGCCACCGCCGTCACCGTCCTGCTGGTGGCGGTCCTCGCGCTCGGCTGGGCGGTGATGCCGCTGTTCTTCCCCAGCGGCGACGAGACCCTGGACCCCACCCGGCTGGTGATGCTGCCGCTGCGTCCGCGGCCCCTGGTGCGGGCGCTGCTCGCGGCCTCCCTGGTCGGCATCGGGCCGCTGTTCACGCTCTGCCTGCTCGGCGGTTCCGTGCTCGCCGTCGCGCACGGCCCGGCGGCGTACGTCACCGCGGTGGTCGCCGCGGCGCTCGCGCTGCTCGTCTGCGTGGCCCTCGCGCGGGCCGTCGCGGCCGCCAACATCCGGCTGCTGACCAGCCGCCGGGGACGCGACCTCGCGGTGCTCAGCGGCCTCGTCATCGCCGTCGGCGCGCAGCTGGTCAACTTCGGCGCGCAGCGGCTCGGTTCGGCGGGCGGGCTGTCCGCGCTCGAACCGGCGGGCGACGTGCTGCGGTGGGTGCCGCCCGCCTCGGCGATCGGCGCGGTGCACGCGGTGAGCGAGGGCTCGTACGGTGTCGCGGCCGCCCAGCTCCTGCTCACCGGGGCCGCTCTGGCGGGCCTGCTGGTCCTCTGGTCGCGGAGTCTGACCCGGCTGATGACCTCGCCGGACGGGTCGACGCTTCAGGCGGCCGAGCCCGCCGCCCGGGAACGCGCTTCGACGGGCCTGAGCCGGCTGCTGCCCGCGGGGCGCACCGGGACCGTCATGGAGCGGAGCCTGCGCTACGTGTGGCGCGACCCGAAGACCAAGGCGGCCTGGGTGACCTCGCTCGCCGTCGGGCTGATCGTGCCTGTGTTCAACGCCCTCCAGGGCACCGGGTCGGTCTACTTCGCGTGCTTCGCGGCCGGCATGCTCGGCATCCAGATGTACAACCAGTTCGGGCAGGACACCTCCGCGTTCTGGATGGTCGCGATGACGATCTCGTCGACCCGGGACGCGTACGTCGAGCTGCGCGGGCGGGCACTGGCGCTGCTGGTGATCACGCTGCCGTACGCGACGCTCGTGACCGTCGCGACCACCGCGCTGCTCGGCGACTGGGCCCGGCTGCCGGAGGTCCTCGGGCTGTCCTTCGCGCTGCTCGGCGCGATGCTGGCGACCGGCGCCTGGTCGTCGGCCCGCTTCCCGTACTCGATCCCGCAGGAGGGCTACAAGAACGTGGCCCCGGGCCAGGCGGGCCTCGCCTGGATCTCGATCTTCGGCGGGATGGTCGCGGCGGCGCTGCTGTGCGCCCCGGTCATCGCGCTCACGATCTGGCTGAACGTGGCCGCGGACGGCGACGCGTGGACGTGGCTGCTGCTGCCGGCCGGCACCGCGTACGGCGCGCTGATCACGCTGCTCGGCCTGCGCCTCGCCGCCCCTCGCACGGCCCGGCGACTGCCGGAGATCCTGACGGCGGTGAACAAGGGCTGACCCCACGTGCTTCCGGGAGACCTCGAACAGGGCCGTCATCAACTAGCTGTCCGCGTGGCGGGCCACGCAGGAGCAGATTCCGAAGATTTGCCCCTGTGGCCAAGATGGTCGCATCTTGAAAGGGTGCCTCCGAGGTTGCCGACAGCTCCCCCGGAGGCACCTGTATGTCAGGTCTTGGCCGCCGCAACCTCGCGCGCCCGGCTAGCAAGTTCCCGTACGGCCTGGGCCTTGGCGTACGGCGCCAGCTCCTTACGCATCGTGTGGAAGTGGTCGTCTCCGCGAACGGACGAGACATGCTCGTACTCGTCGAGGAATCGCCCCCACGACTGGCATGAGGCGTCCAAGTGTCCCAGGCGCAATTCCCGCTGCGCCAGGACCGCGTAGGCGTGAACACGGCCCTGCCGTTCCTGGGCTGGCTGAAACCGGATCGACTGCTTCATCGCGTTGACGCTTCCCGACAGGTCGCCCTCCTCCATCAGCACGTGGGAGACGTGGAACAGGTACGCGGTCTTGTCGTATCCGCCGATCGCGTCACGCCGGTTGTCGGCCTGCGACAGTGCGGTCTCAGCTTCCCGCAGGCGGGTGTGGGCCTGACGGCGATCTCCGACCATGGACGCCGCATGCGCCTGCTGCCCGCGCAGGAAGGCCACCAGGCGGGGGCCGGCCGACGGCTCCGCTTCGGCCGCAGAATCGGCCAGCTCCAGCGCCATCCGCCCATGACCGAGGTTCGAGGAGAGGTCGTACTCATCGCCGACATGGAGGAAGTCACCGCGGGCACCCTGCCGGGCTGCGGAGAAGACAACCCGTACAACTGACCCTTGACGTTCAGTGCCGGGGCCGTGCATGACCGGCGGCCCCGGCACCGACTCAAGACAGGAGCCTCCTTTGCCCACCCCGCGCCTGACCCACCTCCCGGCAGCCGCACTGCGCCTGATCGAAAAGGCCAGCGGCCCCGTGGCCGACGTCGGGACCGTCGCCGCAGGGCTGAACAGCACCATCGCGGCCCGCGTGCGTACGTCCGAGCGGACCATGTTCGTCAAGGGACTGCCGCTCGATCACCCGCGGGTATGGACCCAGACCCGCGAGGCGCAGATCGCCCCCTACGTCCGCGGTATCGCACCGGAACTGCTCTGGCACGTTGAAGCGGACGGCTGGAGCCTTCTCGCCTTCGAGTATGTAGAGGGTGGCCACGCGGACCTCACGCCCAACTCCCAGGACGTGCCCGCCGTCATGGCCGCCATGATCAGGTTGAGCGAACTGCCCACGGCGCCGCCGATCGAGCTGAAGACCATGCCGTACCGGCTTCGCGGGTACGTGGACGACCCGGCAGACCTGTCCTGGTTCGCTGGCAACTCCTTCCTGCACACCGAATGGAACCCGCACAACGTCCTCTTGAAGGACGGCCAGGCGCTGCTCGTGGACTGGGGATGGGCGTCCCTTGGGGCAGCCTGGATCGACCCAGCGTTGTGGCTGCTCTGGCTCATCGCGCACGGCCACACGCCGGGCCAAGCCGAGAATGCAGCCGCCGCACACCCGGCGTGGGACAAGGCCCCCGCCGCTGGCCTCGACGTCCTGGCAAAAGTGCAGCACCGCCTGTGGGGCTCGATCGCTGCCGAGAGCGAAGACGACTGGGCGAACCCGATGCGAGACGCCGCGCGAGCCTGGAACGAGCACCGCCAGTCCCACCCCTAACTCACACCGCTCTCACGTAATGCCCGAACCCCCGCCTCGGCGGGGGTTCGGGCATTACGTGTAACGCACAGCGCGGTCAGTCCGTCCACACAGGCGTGGCTAGCCGTTGACGCTCGGCCACGCTCTGATGTATCGCCGCCGGGAGGACCCTGACAGTGCCGATGCCAGTTCTTGACGGTACCGAACAGCTTTTTCTTCGAGCCGTTCGCTGACCTCTTTGCCGCACCGCTGGAAGAGACCACCCGCCTCCCGCAGTCGAAGAGGTTCAGACGTCCCTCGCGCACGTCTGGATCGTCGCCGCCGAGATCAAAGTCGAGGAACGTGTGGCCAAGGCTGCCGACTTCCGCAGCTCCTTCACTGCCATCGCAGGCACGCGCGTGGACGCCCTGGAGGTCTACTGCCGTAACGGCCGACGCCCCTATGAGGACGTCGCCGAAACCGACTGGGCCGCCTTGATCGACAACCGGCACCTGATCGGCGGCGATCAGAGCCATCGCGCCAAGCCCAAGATCCCCGAGCCGCCCGTCAACGCGCGCGTGGTACCCGGGGGCGTCATCCAGCGGCGAGGCATCGGCGCCTACGTGAGCGGCGTCTCTCGGCCCGCCCGGTAGGAGGGCACGTGCGCATCTTCCTCCTTGGCCTTCTGCTCGGCGGAGTCTCCAGCGGAGTGGCCCAGCACTACACCGGCGACCCCCAGCTCACCGCGTGGGGGTATCCAGGGCGCTGGAGACCCGAACGCCCCCGGGGGCCGGCTCCCGCCCGGCGGAGACCCGAATGCGCCGCTGCCGCCTCCGTCAGCCGGGCATGGCCCTACCGGCCGCGTGGTGCCCGACGCCCGCCCGGCCCCGCTCCCGAGGCGGTGCCGCGTCCCCGGGGGCCGAAGTTCGCGCGGCGCGCAGCCAAGGGCGCCCGCCTCCGCGGCCGGGATCACCGGGCCGCCCGGTCGGCCGCACTCACTTCGTCAGGACGCTGTCCATGAACGGCTCGATCGCCGCGCGCCAGGCGTCGGGCTGGTCGTAGTGGACGAGGTGGCCGGCGTCGGCGACCTCCGCGTACTCGCCGCGGGGCAGGACGCGGACCATCTCCTGGGACTCCGCGCGGCCGAGCTCGCCGTCGAGGCCGCGGACCACCAGGGCCGGGCACCGGACCTGGGTCAGCTCCTCCCAGTGCGCGTCGTACACCCAGGTCTCGCGGGACTTGAGCATCTGCTCCGGCTCGAAGACGGGGCGCCAGCCGTCACCCGACTCGGACATCACCTCGGCGTAGAACTCCCCGCGGGCCGGATTGGGGCGCTCCACCCAGGGGTCGTCCTCGCCGAACCACTTGCGGACGTCCGCCAGCGTCGCGAACGGGACGGGCCAGGCCTTGAACCAGTCCTCCCACTCCCGCTGCGACGCGGCGCCCAGGGCCGAGGCCCGCATGTCGCAGATGACCAGGCCGCAGACGAGGTCAGGACGCTTGGCGGCGAGCTGCCAGGCGGTCAGCGCGCCCATCGCGTGGCCGATGACGACCGCCGGCGCGAGACCGAGCTGTTCGAGCGCGGCCTCGGCGTCCTCTACGTAGGCCTCGCGGGTGTAGAACCCCTCCGGGGGCTTGTCGCTCTGCCCGTGGCCGCGCTGGTCGAGCGCCACGGCGCGATACCGCTCGGAGAGCCAGCGGGCGGTCGACGCCCAGTGCGAGGCACGGCCCATCAGGCCGTGCAGCAGGAGCACGCCGGGCCCCCGCTCGGTCCGCTCGGCGGCTAACCGCCCGGGACCTGCCTGCGCGGGCACGGTCACGGCCGGTTCCGCCGCCCGGCCCGGATCGCCCTTCGGAGGGTCGCCGAACTCCCAGGCCGCGAGCCGTACGCCGGCCGCTCCGGTCACGTCGATGCGCCGCACCATTGGTCCTGGCACCCCCCTGGCTCGCTCGGACCGCTCACTCCCGCCGGTCCATTTCCGTACCGCTGGCCGTCCTGCCGCTCCTGCCGGGTCCCGCCGTGCGCGCCGCTCACCTCGCCACCACGTGCCCGGTGATACAGCGCACGTCACACATGATCCGTCACCCCCACGCTATCGAATGGGGATTCGAAAAGGGGCTCCCGCACGACAACACCCCTCATTCGAGTGACCTCCCTCAGGGGTTGACCGCCGCCACCGAGGGGAGATCTTCCACGGGGAACGGACCACTCGGGGAAAGGGTCCGGCGGGGATGACCCTGGGAGCTCGGGGCTCCGGGTCAGCACAGGGGAGGACAGGCCCCGGCGCCGAGCGGCGCCGGGGCCCTCTCCACGTCTGCGGCACATCTCCCGCTCCCTCCCGGCCCGCGTGACATCGCTGTCGGACGACGGCCAAGAACCCCTCGGTCATATGCCTCACGCGACAGCGTCGCACGCAAACGGTCGCGGCGCTGCGATTCCGCGCACTGGATCTCGAATTCGACGGGATCGACAAGGCGTCACAACTGCCCCTGGCCGCGCGGCAGTTGACACCCGAAGGGACTCGGAGGGGCGGCTCGCCGGAGGTCAGCGCTTGGCGACGAACACGTGGGAGGCGACGTCCGCCACCAGCTCCGCGGCCTCGCCGCCGCTGCCGACCAGCACGCCGCCGGGCGACTCCGTGACGCTCACGACCGAGCCGGGCTGCACGCCCGCCCGCCGCAGCGTGTACATCAGCTGCGCGTCCGTCTGGATGGGCTCGCCGATACGCCGGACGACGACGGTCTTGCCGTCCGCGCCCGGGTCGAGGTCGGCCAGCGACACCATGCCCGCGTCGAGGAACGGGTCGGCGCCGTCCTTCTCGCCCAGCTCCTCAAGACCCGGGATCGGGTTCCCGTACGGCGACTCGGTGGGGTGCCGCAGCAGCTCCAGGACGCGGCGCTCGACCGCCTCGCTCATCACGTGCTCCCAGCGACACGCCTCGGCGTGCACCTGCTCCCACTCCAGACCGATCACGTCGACCAGCAGGCACTCCGCCAGCCGGTGCTTGCGCATCACACGGGTGGCGAGGCGGCGGCCCTCCTCGGTGAGCTCCAGGTGACGGTCGGTCGCCACGGCCACCAGGCCGTCGCGCTCCATCCGCGCCACCGTCTGGCTGACCGTCGGTCCGCTCTGGTCGAGCCGCTCGGCGATCCGGGCGCGCATGGGGACCACACCTTCCTCCTCCAGCTCGAGGATGGTGCGGAGGTACATCTCCGTGGTGTCGATCAGTCCGGACATACGTGCCCCTCGATTGCTCTGCCGAGAGCTGGACCGCTCTCCGGCGCGTGCGCTGGCCCTGGACCCAATTCTGACGCATACCACCGACAACCGTGCCGTGCCGGGGAAACCGCGCGCTGCGCGGTGCCCGGGCGGCCTGCCCGCGGTGCCCGCGGGGGCCGTATTGACAGGGCACTGGTCCAGACCGCAACGTGATCCGCGACACGACGGGAGCACGGCCCCGCCGGGCCGCCGGTTCGCCGGCTCCGGGCCGCCGCCCACACCGGCGTGCCGCCGCCGACGCGACTTCGAAGGGGCTTCGCCGATGAGCGAGAGCAAGCTGGCCGGGCAGTTCTTCGACGCCGCCATCGGCCTGCTTCAGCGGGTGCGGGACGAGGACGCCGACGCCATCGAGGCGGCGGGCACGCTCGTCGCGGACACCGTCGCCGACGGGGGCCGCCTGTTCGCCTTCGGCGCCGGGCACTCCTCGCTCGCCGCGCAGGACGTCGTATACCGCGCGGGCGGCCTCGCCCTGATGAACCTGCTCGCCGTGCCCGGTGTCGTCGGCGTCGACGTCATGCCCGCCACGCTCGGCTCCGCGCTGGAGCGGGTCGACGGCCTCGCGAGCGCCGTCCTGGACTCCAGCCCCGCCCGCGCCGGCGACCTCCTCGTGATCGTCTCCCTCTCCGGACGCAACGCCCTTCCCGTCGAGATGGCGGTGAACGCCCGCGCCCTCGGCCTGAAGGTCGTCGGCGTGACGTCGGTCGCCTACGCCTCGGAGACCAGATCGCGGCACGTCTCCGGCACCTACCTCAAGGACCACTGCGACATCGTGCTGGACTCGAAGATCGCTGTCGGCGACGCGGAGCTGAGCGTGGACGCCATCCCGGCGCCCTTCGCCCCCGCCTCCACGGTGGTCACCGCCGCGCTGCTCCAGGCCGTGATGGCCACGGCCGCCGGCGCCCTGGCCGAGCGCGGCATCGAGCCCCCGCTCCTGCGCTCGGGCAACGTCGACGGCGGCCACGACTGGAACGGCCGGGTGATGAGCGAGTACGCGGACCGGATCTTCTACCGCCACTGAGCCGGAACCGGGCTCCGGGGAGCTCCAGCCGCCACCGGACCTCCGCCCCGGGTCACCGGTCCGGCGTCACCAGGGCCGCCAGGTCCAGCGACGCCGCGATCCGGACGGCCACGTCCTCCGCGTACACCGCGTCCGCCCGCTCGAACTGGCTGCGCCCCGCGCCCCGCAGGAACGTCACGACGCCCAGCGTGCGGCCGCGGCTGCGCAGTACGGCGCACAGCGCGTGCACGGAGTCCGCCGGCCACTGCCGGGCCACGGCCCACTCGCGGGCCGCCTCGGGAGTGGCGTTCCCCGCGCCGGCCCGCACCGATCCGGACCGCTCCACGCACTGGAGCGCGGGATGGCTCGGCGCGTACCGGACGGGGATCCCCGCCTTCCCGCCCGGCAGGCTCGGCCCCGGTGCCCCGGCGGGTGTGGCCGCGTCCCGGACCAGCCGCACCGGGGTGTCGGCGTCGCCGTCGGCCACCGGGCCGCCCGCCACGCGGTCGATCAGCGCGTGGTCGGCGAATCCGGCGAGCGCGAAGTCCAGGTGCACGGTGGCCGCCTCGGCGGGGTCCTCGCACTCCGCGGCGGCCCGCGCGGCCCGGTGCAGCTGGTTGGCGCGGAACCGCAGCAGCGCGGCCTCCTGCTCCGTCTGCTTGGACTCGGTCACGTCCTGGAAGAGCCAGCCGACCCCCAGCGGGACGGGCTCCTCCGTGAGCGGCGAGGCCAGCCGCAGGAAACCACTGCGCCAGCAGCGGCGCCTGTCGCCCTCCGCCGTGCGCACGCTCACCCACATCTCGGCGGGCGCGGGCGGGGCGCCCTCGGCGAGTACGTGCGTCAGCGCGCTCTCCAGTTCCTCGACGCCCTGGGCGAGCAGCTCGCCCAGGGGGCGGCCGAGGACGGCGGTGCGCCCGATGCCGAGGGCCCGGGCCGCGTGGGCGTTCACCACGGCGGGCCGCAGGTCGGCGTCCACGAGCACCACGCCCCAGCTGGCGTCCTCGAAGAGGGCCTCGCTCAGGGCGATGGAGCGCTCCAGGTCGATCTGGGTGTGCACCTCGCTGAAGGCGCAGTAGACCCCGGCGGGCTTGCCGTCGGGTCCGCGGACGGCCGCCGACTGCGTCCGCACGAGGACGCGGCCGCCGTCCTTGGTGACCAGCGCGAACTCGTGGACCTGCCGTCCGGGCGCGTCCATCGCGGACATCAGCCGCTCCGCGACCTCCGCCGCGTCCGCGGTCCGCACGGCCCACCCGGCGAACCCGCGCCGGCCGACGGCCTCGGCCGCGGTCCAGCCGAGGATCCGCTCGGCCTCGCGGTTCCAGTGCGTGACGACACCGTCGGCGTCGAACGCGCACAGCGCCGCGTCCATCCCGTCCAGCAGCGCGGCAAGAAGATCCGAACCGTCGTGCTCGGGCTCGTCCGGGCCCAGCTCGTCGGTGGTCCCACTACGCCGGGAAGCACTCACCTGAACCCCCTGCAGGCTGCGTCCGCACGTACGGCGCGTCGGTTCGCTCACTCGTCATCATTCAACTGGAACGTGACCCAGCCCACACCACGTTCCCCGAAGTTCGGGGGAAATCGTCGCGGGGCGAAGCTCCGTCCCCTGGTCCCCGGCGGCTCCGTCGCCGCGCACTTCCCATGGTCCCTCGCCTGCCCGGGATGCCCAACCGCAGGCGTCCCGGAAAAAACGGTTGAGCCGTGCGGGATCGGTTCCTAGGCTGGGCGCACGCTGAGAAAGGAGGTGATCCGGCAGATGTATGGAACCCGGACGAGCGAGGTGGCTGCGGGCTAGCGGCCCGCCACCCCATGCAGTGCGGTGCCGGACCAGCGCGCGCGTTCGCGCGTGCAGCCGGCCGAATTTCCACGCAGTCACCCGACCCGCGGGCTCGCCGGTACGTCCGGCCGGCCTCCTCGCCCTGGCGAGGGGACCAGAGCCCGCGGGTCGCCTGCGTCGGGGGGCGCGGATCGCCCGCAGCCGGCGGACTTCGCGGTAGCGGACCACGGATGTGACCGGGGCCGCATCCCGCTCGTGGGACCCGCAGTACGCTGGGCGCATGCTTTCGCTCGTACGACGCCGCCACGTGGACTACGTCCGCGTCACGAGCACGGGCTGTCGACGGTCCGTCTGACCCCGGCCCCGCACCACCCGCCTCCCGGTTCTTCCCGGGAGTGCCCCTCTCCTTCTCCACGCCCACCCGGCACCCGTGGCGCCCGCCCCACCCCCGGCGGCGGCCCGGGCACCCGTACACCCCTGCGGACGCATCCCATGACGAATGCCGCGACGAACCCGTCGTACCAGCAGCTCCCCATCATCGACCTGTCGGCCGCCGGCCGGGGTCCTCAGGCGCGTGCGCTGCTGCACGCGCAGTTGCACAGCGCCGCCCACGACGTGGGCTTCTTCCAGCTCGTCGGGCACGGGGTGCCGGAGGCCGAGACCTCCGCCCTGCTCGGTGCCATGCGGCGGTTCTTCGCGCTCCCGGAGGCCGACCGGCTGGCCCTCGACAACGTCAACTCCCCGCACTTCCGCGGCTACACCCGCACCGGGGACGAGCGGACGGGCGGCAGCCGGGACTGGCGGGACCAGCTCGACATCGGCCCCGAGCGGCCCGCCAGGACCCCGGGCCCGGACGAACCGGCGTACTGGTGGCTGCAGGGCCCCAACCAGTGGCCGGCCGCGCTGCCGGAACTGCGTACCGCCGCGCTCGCGTGGATCGACCGGCTCAGCTCCGTCGCGGCGCGGCTGCTGCGCGAGCTGCTGACCGCGATCGGGGCGCCCGGCGACTTCTACGAGCCCGCGTTCGGGGAGCGTGCCCATCCGCAGCTGAAGCTGGTGCGGTACCCGGGCAGCGCGGGCGACGGCGCCGGCCAGGGAGTGGGCGCGCACAAGGACTACGGGTTCCTGACGCTGCTGCTCCAGGACGAGGTGGGCGGACTCCAGGTGCAGCGCGCGGACGGGCTCTTCCACGACGTGCCGCCGGTCCCGGGGGCGTTCGTCGTCAACCTGGGCGAGCTGCTGGAGGTGGCGACGAACGGCTACCTGCTGGCGACCAGCCACCGGGTGGTCAGCCCGCCCGGGGCCACCGAGCGGTTCTCCGTGCCGTTCTTCTACAACCCGCGGCTCGACGCCCGGATCGAGCCGCTGCCGTTCCCGCACGCGCCCGCGGCGCCGGGGGTGACGACGGACCCGGCCAACCCGCTCTTCGCGGAGTACGGGCGCAACGAGCTGAAGGGCAAGCTCCGCGCGCATCCGCTGGTCGCCGCCCGCCACCACGCGGGGCTGCTCGTGCCCGCGTGAGGGCGGACGGCGTACCGGGCCGGGGTCAGGACGCGATGCCCCCGTAGCCCGCGATGTCCCGGGGGCTGCGGGAGCCGGGGCCCACGTAGCGGGCGGACGGCCGTACGAGGCGGCCGGTGCGCTTCTGCTCCAGGATGTGCGCCGACCAGCCCGCGGTGCGGGCGCACGTGAACATCGAGGTGAACATGTGCGCCGGCACCTCGGCGAAGTCGAGGACGATGGCCGCCCAGAACTCGACGTTGGTGGCCAGCACCCGGTCGGGGCGGCGGGCGTGCAGCTCGGCGAGGGCGGCCTTCTCCAGGGCCTCGGCGATCTCGAAGCGGGGGGCGCCGAGCTCGCGGGCGGTGCGGCGCAGGACGCGGGCGCGGGGGTCCTCGGCGCGGTAGACGCGGTGCCCGAAGCCCATCAGGCGCTCGCCCTTGTCGAGGGCCCGCTTGACGAAGGCCTCGGCGTCGCCGGTGCGCTCGATCTCCTCGATCATGCCGAGGACGCGGGAGGGGGCGCCGCCGTGCAGCGGGCCGGACATCGCGCCGACGGCGCCGGACAGCGCCGCGGCCACGTCCGCGCCGGTGGACGCGATGACGCGGGCGGTGAAGGTCGAGGCGTTCATGCCGTGTTCGGCGGCGGAGGTCCAGTAGGCGTCGACGGCGGCCACGTGCTTGGGGTCCGGCTCGCCGCGCCAGCGGATCATGAACCGCTCGACGACGGACTGGGCCTTGTCGATCTCGCTCTGCGGGACCATCGGCAGACCCTGGCCGCGGGCGGACTGGGCGACGTACGACAGGGCCATGACGGCGGCGCGGGCGAGATCGTCGCGGGCCTGCTGCTCGTCGATGTCGAGCAGCGGCTTGAGGCCCCAGCGGGGGGCGAGCATGGCGAGCGCGGACTGCACGTCGACGCGGATGTCGCCGGAGTGGACGGGGATCGGGAAGGGCTCGGCGGGCGGCAGTCCGGGGTTGAAGGCGCCGTCGACGAGGAGGCCCCAGACGTTCCCGAAGGAGACGTGGCCGACCAGTTCCTCGATGTCGACGCCCCGGTACCGGAGCGCGCCGCCCTCCTTGTCCGGTTCGGCGATCTCCGTCTCGAACGCGACGACTCCCTCAAGCCCGGGTACGAAGTCGGACATCAGGCGGCTCCTCGTGGTGGGTGCGACAGATGGTGTGCGGGGTTCGGCGACCATGTGTCGGACGTGGGCGGGGCGGGTCCGGTCCGGTTCCACGGCCGTGTCCGAAGACTCGTGCGGGACTGCCCGAAGTCTCCGGCGGCTCGCGGTCCGAAGCGGTCACCCCGGTAGTGCCCCGTGCGGTCGGCGGTCACCCAACCGGAACGGCAGCAGCACGATATCCCTGAGTGCCACCTTTGGGGAGAGCGTGCGGCACTCAGTGCCACACAGTGACGAAGCGCACCCCGTGCAGCAGGCGTTCGCGCAGCCGCTCCCGCAGCTCACCGCCGGCAGCCCGGGTCCGTACGGCAGGATGGCCGCGTGACCGACCGCTTCCCGGATGAATCCGCCGCCGAGCCCCTCGTCCAGCGCGCGGCCGAGGCCGCCGAGGCCGCCGGCGGACCGCCGGCCGCCGACCCCGCCGCGATGCGCGCGCACTACCGCGCGGAGGGTCTCGACGAGCCGGACCTCGCTGCCCACCCGATGGACCAGTTCGGCCGCTGGTTCGAGCAGGCGGCGCAGGCCGCCGTGCAGGGCGTGGTGTACGAGCCGAACGCGATGGTCGTCTCCACCGCGGACGCGGACGGCCGACCCAGTGCGCGCACGGTGCTGCTGAAGCAGTACGACGAGCGGGGCTTCGTCTTCTACACCAACTACGACTCCCGCAAGGCGCGCGAGCTGGCCGCCAATCCGTACGTGTCGCTGCTCTTCCCGTGGCATCCGATGGCCCGCCAGGTGATCGTCCAGGGGGTCGCGCGGCGCACCGGACGCGACGAGACTGCGGCGTACTTCCGCACCCGCCCGCACGGCTCCCAGCTCGGCGCCTGGGCGAGCGCGCAGTCCACGGTGATCGCCTCGCGCACGGAACTCGACGCCTCGTACGAGGAGCTGAGCGCCCGCTATCCGGAGGGCGAGCGGGTGCCGGTGCCGCCGCACTGGGGCGGGTTCCGGATCGCCCCGCGGTCGGTCGAGTTCTGGCAGGGCCGCGAGAACCGGCTGCACGACCGGCTCCGGTACGTGGCCGGGGCGGACGGCGCCTGGCGGGTGGAGCGGCTCAGCCCCTGACGTGACCGGGCCGGGCCCCGCGCCGTCAGCCGAGGGCGTCGTCGAGGAGTGCGGCCCACTGCGCGACGACCCGTTCGCGGCGGCCCGCGTCGTCCGTGAGCAGGTTCGCCAGGCCCAGGCCGCGGGCCATGTCGAGCAGGCCCTGGACGCTCTCGCGGACGCCGGGGCGGGACTCGTCGGCGCCCAGCAGGTCGACGGCGATGCGGTGGCTCTCGCGGCCGACGCGGGCCTCAAGCTCGGTCACGCGGGGGCGCAGCTGCTCCTCGTTGGACGCGGCGACCCACAGGTGGAGGGCGGCGCGGAAGAGGGGCCCGGTGTAGAGGCCGACGAGGGCGGAGACGACGGCGGGGCGGTCGGCGGCGCCCTCCGGGAAGAGGGCGCGCAGGGCGGTGGAGCGTTCCTCGGCGACGTACTCGACGGCGGCGGTGAACAGGTCCTCGCGGGTGGGGAAGTGGTGCTGGGCGGCGCCCCGGGAGACGCCGGCGCGTTCGGCGACGACGGAGACCGTGGAGCCCGCCCAGCCGTGTTCGGCGAGGCAGGCCACGGCCGCCGCGAGCAGCCGCTGCCGGGTGGCCCGGCTGCGGTCCTGCTTCGGGGCACGGTCGACACCGGTCGCGGTCACAGCACCCATGCGGGATCCCGTCGTTCCAGAAAGGCCGTCATCCCTTCGCGGGCGCCGTCGGAGGCGAACAGCCGTGCCGAGAGCGCGGTGAGCGCGGCGGTGTCCCGGTCGAAGGTCTCCAGCACCCTAGCCGTGAGCAGCCGTTTCGTCTCGGCCAGGGCCTCGGGCGAGGCCCGGCGCAGCCCGTCCAGGACCGGGGCGAGGCTCGCGTCGACGTCCTCGGCGGCCTCCGTCAGCAGGCCGCCGCGCGCCGCCTCGGCCGCGTCGAAGCGCTCGCCGGTGAGGTAGTGGCGGGCGGCGGCGCGCGGGTCGAGGCGGGGCAGCAGCGGCATGGAGATCACGGCGGGCGCGACCCCGATGCGGACCTCCGTGAAGGCGAAGGACGCCTCAGGACCGGCCATCGCGATGTCGCAGGCGCCGACCAGCCCGAGGCCGCCCGCCCGTACGTGGCCGGTGACGCGTGCGAGGACCGGCTTGGGCAGCTCCACGACCTGCCGCAGCAGGGCCACGAACGCGGCGGGGTCCGGTGGCTGCCTGAGGTCCGCCCCGGCGCTGAAGGTGTTCCCGGTGTGGGTGAGGACGACGGCGCGTACGCCCGGGTCCTCGCCGCACGCGGTCAGGGCGTCGGCGAGGGAGGCGACGAGCGGGGCGGACAGGGCGTTGCGGTTGCCCGGCGAGTCCACGGCGAGCGTGGTGACACCGCGTTCCCGGGTGACGGCGACGGGCGTCATGACCGCTCCCGCAGTTCCCGGCGCAGGATCTTGCCCGAGGCGGCCCGCGGCACGCCCTCGACGAAGGTCACCCCGCGCACCCTCTTGTACGGGGCGACGCGCTCGGCGACGTACATCATGACCTCGCTCTCGGAGAGGTCACGCGCGGCAGGCTGGCGGACCACGTAGGCGTGCGGGACCTCGTTGTTGTCGTCGTTGTACACCCCGACGACGGCGGCGTCGGCGACACCGGGGTGGGTCAGCAGCAGTGCCTCCAGCTCCGCGGGGGCGACCTGGAAGCCCTTGTACTTGATGAGTTCCTTGACCCGGTCCACGACGAACAGCCAGCCGTCGGCGTCCACGTACCCGACGTCGCCGGTGTGCAGCCAGCCGTCCCGGTCGATCATCGCGGCGGTGGCGTCGGGACGTCCGAGGTAGCCCTTCATGACCTGGGGGCCGCGGATGGCGATCTCGCCGGGCTCGCCGGCGCCGAGGTCCTTGTCCGGGTCGTCCAGGGACAGGATCCGCATCTCCGTGCCCGCGATCAGCTTGCCGACGGTCCCGGGTGGCGGGTCCACGGCGTCCGGGGGAACGACGTGGGTGCCGGGTGACAGTTCCGTCATGCCGTAGGCCTGGCCGACCGGCGGCAGTCCGAGGCGGCGCGAGCAGGCGGCGGCGAGCGCGGCGTCCAGCGGGGCGGCGGCGCAGATGAGGTAGCGCAGGGACGACAGGTCGTACCGCGCGACCGCCGGGTGCTTGGTGAGGGCGAGGACGATCGGCGGCGCCACGTACAGGCCCGTGATGCGGTGCTTCTCGATGGCCGCGAGGAAGGTGCCGAGGTCGAAGCGGGGCAGCACGACGACGGTGGCGCCCTGCCGCAGGGGCGCGTTCATGAGGGCGGTCAGCCCGTAGATGTGGAAGAACGGCAGCACGGCGAGGATGCGGTCGCCGGGGCCCATCGGCAGGGTCGGCGCGAGCTGCGCGAGATTGGTGGCGATGGACCGGTGGGTGAGCATCACGCCCTTGGGGACGCCGGTGGTGCCCGAGGAGTACGGGAGCGCCGCGACGTCCTCGGCCGGGTCGATGTCGATCCGCGGTTCCGGCGCGGCCGAACCGAGCATGTCGATCAGCGAGCGGTGGCCGGGCGCGCTGTCGCAGACGAAGATCTCCCGTACGCCGCCCGCCTGCCCGGCCGCCGCGCGGGCCGTCTCCAGCAGCGGCGACACGGTGACGATCCAGCGGGCGCCGCAGTCCCGCAGCTGCTTGGCGAACTCCCCGGCCGTGGCGAGCGGGTGGACGGTGGTGACCGAGGCGCCGGCGCGGGTGGCGGCGTAGAAGGCGGTCGGGAAGGCGACGGTGTTCGGGCTGTGCAGGGCGAGGACGTCGCCCTTGACGAGACCCGCCTCGGCGAACGCGGCGGCGAGCCTGCGGTGGAAGCGGTCCACCTGCTCGTAGGTGAGGGTGGTGCCGTCCACGCCGTCGACGAGCGCGGGGGCGGCGCCCCGCTCGGCGGCCCGGCCGAGCACGGCGTCGTGGATGGGGAGGTCGACGGCCGGGACATCTGCGTACTCGCTGCGGAACACGGTTCCTCCTGGTACGAGTCCTGGTACGGCTCCTGGTACGGCGCCTAGTACGACTTGGGCAGGCCCAGGGTCTGGTGGGAGACGTAGTTCAGGATCATCTCCCGGCTCACCGGGGCGATACGGGCCACGCGTGAGGCCGTGCTGAGCGAGGCGAGGCCGAACTCCCGCGTGAGGCCGTTGCCGCCGAGGGTGTGCACGGCCTGGTCGACCGCCTTCACGCAGGCCTCGGCGGCCGCGTACTTGGCCATGTTGGCGGTCTCTCCCGCGCCGGCGTCGTCCCCGGAGTCGTAGAGGAAGGCCGCCTTCTGCATCATCAGGCGGGCGAGTTCGATGTCGATGTGGGCCTGTGCGAGGGGGTGGGCGACGGCCTGGTGGGCGCCGATGGGCTGCCGCCAGACGGTGCGGTCGCGGGCGTACTCGACGGCCTTGGACAGCGCGTAGCGGCCCATGCCGATCGCGAAGGCGGCGGTCATGACGCGCTCGGGATTGAGTCCGGCGAACAGCTGGAGCAGGCCCGCGTCCTCCTCGCCGACAAGGGCGTCGGCGGGCAGCCGTACGTCGTCCAGGGTCAGCTCGAACTGCTTCTCGGCGCTGTGCAGTTCCATGTCGATCCGCCGCCGCCCGAATCCCTCGGTGTCGCGCGGGACGATGAACAGGCAGGGCTTGAGGCGGCCGGTGCGGGCGTCCTCGGTGCGGCCCACGATGAGGGTGGCGTCGGCGATGTCGACGCCGGAGATGAACACCTTGCGCCCGCTGAGCAGCCAGTCGTCGCCGTCGCGGCGGGCGGTGGTGGTGATGCGGTGGGAGTTGGAGCCGGCGTCGGGCTCGGTGATGCCGAAGGCCATCGTGCGGGTGCCGTCCGCCAGGCCGGGGAGCCACTCGCGCTTCTGGGTGCCGGTGCCGAAGCGGGCAATCACGGTGCCGCAGATGGCCGGGGAGACCACCAGCATCAGCAGCGGACAGCCGGCTGCGCCCAACTCCTCCAGCACGATGGACAGTTCGGAGATGCCGCCGCCACCGCCGCCGTACTCCTCGGGGAGGTTGACGCCGAGGTAGCCGAGCCCTGCCGCCTCCGACCAGAGTTCCTCCCGGACGTGTTCGCGGCCGTGGCGCCTGCCGAGGGCGGATACGGCGGCCCTGAGGGCCTGGTGCTCGTCGGACTCGATGACGGGGCTCATGCGGCTCCTTCGTGTGCGGGTGTCGTCGTGGCTGGTCGCGCCCACGCGGCGGTGCCGCCCGGGCGATGTCCTCCCGCGCTTCAGGCCTCGCGCACCACTGCCAGCAGGGACCCCACCGCCACCTGCTGCCCGGGGGTGACGCACAGGTCGGTGAGCGTGCCCGCGGCCGGGGCGGTGATCCGGTGTTCCATCTTCATCGCCTCCAGCCACAGCAGGGGCTGTCCGGCCTCCACTGCGGACCCCTCGGCCAGGCCCTCCGCCACGCGGACGACGGTTCCGGGCATCGGCGCCAGCAGCGAACCGGGGGTGCGGTCGGCCACCGGGTCGGGGAAGCGGGGCAGGGCGGTCAGGGCGGTGGCGCCGACGTGGACCCGGTCGCCGTACCGGCTGACGGGGAACCTCCGCCGTACGCCGTCGATCTCCAGGACGACGAGAGCCGCGTCGGCGTGGACGACGCGCACTCCCTCGGCGGTCAGGCCGTCGCGGGTGTGGCGGTAGCGGACCTCGTGTTCGGTGCCGTTCATCAGGTACCGCTTGGTCTGCGGCGCGGAGGGGAGGTTGCGCCAGCCGCCGAGGCGGGAGCGCCCGTGGGCGTCGGCGAGCGCGGCGGCGAGCGGCGCGTACGGGTCCGGGGCCGCCTCGGTGAGCGCGGCCAGGTGCCGTTCGTAGAACCCGGTGTCCATGCGCGCGCCGGTGAACTCGGGGTGCCGCAGGGACCGTACGAGCAGGTCGCGGTTGGTGAGGGGGCCGTGCACTTCGGCCGATTCCAGGGCGCGGGCGAGCTTGCGGACCGCCTCGGCGCGGGTGGGCGCGTGGGCGACGGCCTTGGCGAGCATCGGGTCGTAGTGGATGCCGATGAGGTCGCCGTCGCTGTAACCGGTGTCCAGGCGGATGCCGTCCGGGACGGCGAGGCGGTGCAGGGTGCCGGTCTGCGGGGCCCAGTCGCGGGCCGGGTCCTCGGCGTAGAGACGGGCCTCGACGGCGTGCCCGCGGGCGGCCGGTGGACCGTCGTCGAGGGCCGCGCCCTCGGCGACGCGGATCTGCAGCGCCACGAGGTCGATGCCGAAGACCGCTTCGGTCACGGGGTGTTCGACCTGGAGGCGGGTGTTCATCTCCAGGAAGTGGGCCCTGCCGTCCGCGACCAGGAACTCGACGGTGCCGGCGCCGGTGTAGTCGACCGCGCGGGCGGCGCGCACGGCCAGTTCGCCCAGTTCCGCCGCGAGTTCGGGGGTGAGGCCGGGCGCCGGTGCCTCCTCGACGACCTTCTGGTGGCGCCGCTGGAGGGAGCAGTCCCGGGTGCCCAGCGCCCACACCGTGCCGTACGTGTCGGCCAGGATCTGCACCTCGACGTGGCGCCCGCCCTCCAGGTACGGCTCGACGAAGACCTCGCCGTCCCCGAAGGCACTCAGCGCCTCGGCGCGCGCGGCCGTCAACCCGGCCTCCAGCTGGCCGAGTTCGCGTACGACGCGCATGCCGCGTCCGCCGCCGCCCGCCGCCGCCTTGACGAGCACCGGGAGGTCGTCCCCGGTGACCTTCTCCAGGGGGGTGAGCCCCATCAGCTTCTTGGCGTGCGTCTTGGACGCCATCGCCTCGATCGCCCCGGGCGGCGGTCCGATCCACACGAGGCCCGCGTCGGTCACGGCCCGCGCGAAGTCCGCGTTCTCGGACAGGAAGCCGTACCCGGGGTGCACGGCGTCCGCGCCGGCGTCCAGGGCGGCCCGCACGATGAGTTCGCCGCGCAGATACGTGTCCGCGGGCGCCACGCCCGGCAGCCGCACCGACGCGTCCGCCACGCGTGCGTGCAGAGCGTTCTCGTCGGCGTCGGAGTGCACCGCGACGGTCCGGATGCCCAGCTCGCGGCAGGTGCGGAAGACTCGGCAGGCGATCTCGCCGCGGTTGGCGACGAGGACTGAAGTGATCACTCGGGGGGACCTCACATCCGTCATGGCCGTCACATCCGGAAGACGCCGAAGCCGCCGCGCGCGCCCTCGAAGGGCGCCGTGTGGATCGCGGACAGGCACAGGCCGAGGACGGTGCGGGTGTCGCGCGGGTCGATGACCCCGTCGTCGTACAGCCGCCCGGACAGGAACATCGGCAGGGACTCCGACTCGATCTGCTGCTCCACCATGGCGCGCAGGGCCGTGTCGGCCTCGTCGTCGTACGGCTGTCCCTTCGCCGCCGCCGACTGCCGGGCGACGATCGACAGGACGCCCGCGAGCTGCTGCGGGCCCATGACGGCGGACTTGGCGCTGGGCCAGGCGAACAGGAAGCGCGGGTCGTACGCCCGCCCGCACATGCCGTAGTGACCGGCTCCGTACGAGGCGCCCATGAGGACGGACAGGTGCGGGACCCGCGAGTTGCTCACCGCGTTGATCATCATCGCGCCGTGCTTGATGATGCCGCCCTGCTCGTATTCCCTGCCGACCATGTAGCCGGTGGTGTTGTGCAGGAACAGCAGCGGGATGTCGCGCTGGTTGGCGAGCTGGATGAACTGGGCGGCCTTCTGGGACTCGGCGCTGAACAGCACGCCCCGGGCGTTGGCCAGCACCCCGACGGGATAGCCGTGCAGGCTCGCCCAGCCGGTCGTCAGGCTGGTCCCGTAGAGGGGCTTGAACTCGTCGAAGTCGGAGCCGTCGACGACGCGGGCGATGACCTCGCGCGGGTCGAAGGGCTGCCTGAGGTCGCCGGGGACGACGCCGAGGAGTTCGTCCTCGTCGTACTTCGGGGGTGCGGCCGGGCCCGGATCGCCGTACGCCTTGCGGTGGTTGAGACGGGCGACCACGCGCCGGGCCTGGCGCAGGGCGTCCCGCTCGTCGACGGCGAAGTGGTCCGCGAGGCCCGACACGCGTGCGTGCATCTCGGCGCCGCCGAGGGACTCGTCGTCGCTCTCCTCGCCGGTGGCCATCTTCACCAGCGGCGGCCCGCCGAGGAAGACCTTCGCCCGCTCCTTGACCATGATCACGTGGTCGGACATGCCGGGGACGTACGCGCCGCCCGCCGTGGAGTTGCCGAAGACGACGGCGACCGTCGGGATCCCGGCCGCCGAGAGCCGGGTGAGGTCGCGGAAGATCGCCCCGCCGGGGATGAAGATCTCCTTCTGGGACGGCAGGTCGGCGCCGCCGGACTCCACGAGGCTGATGCAGGGCAGCCGGTTGGCGAGCGCGATGTCGTTGGCCCGCAGCGCCTTCTTCAGGCTCCACGGGTTGCTGGCACCGCCGCGCACGGTCGGGTCGTTCGCGGTGATCAGGCACTCCACGCCCTCGACCACCCCGATGCCGGTCACCAGGGAGGCGCCGACCGCGTAGTCGCTGCCCCAGGCGGCCAGCGGCGACAGCTCAAGGAAGGGCGTGTCGGGGTCGAGCAGCAGCTCGACGCGTTCGCGGGCGAGGAGCTTGCCGCGCCCCCGGTGCCGGGCCACGTACTTCTCGCCGCCGCCCGCGAGGGCCTTCGCGTGCTCGGTGTCCAGCTCGGCGAGCCGGGCGAGCATGGCCGCGCGGTTCGCACGGTGGTCGGGGCTGTCGGCGTCCAGGGCGGACGCGATGACCGTCACAGCAGGGCCTCCGGTATGTCCAGGTGGCGGGCGCGCAGCCACTCGCCGAGGCCCTTGGCCTGCGGGTCGAAGCGGACCTGCGAGGCGACGCCCTCGCCGAGGATCCCCTCGACGACGAAGTTGAGCGCGCGCAGGTTCGGCAGCACATGGCGTACGACGGTCAGCGGGGCCGTCTCGGGCAGGAGTGCTTGGAACAGGTCGGCCGTGAGGGTGTGCGCGAGCCACGGCCAGACCTCGCCGGTGCGCGCCCACACCCCGACGTTGGCGTCGCCGCCCTTGTCGCCGCTGCGGGCACCGGCGACGAGACCGAGCGGGGCGCGACGGGTCGGGCCGCCGGCCGGGGGCGGGTCGGGCAGCGGTGGCGCCGGCGGTGTCTCCAGTACGCGCGTGTCCCGGGGCGGCGCCACGGGGATCCGGCGCCCGTCGTGGAGGACGGCCACATGGTCCACGGCTCCATGGTCGACGTACACATCCTCGAAGACCCCATAGGGCGCTCCCTTCCCGGGTGGCGCCAGCACATGGAATCCGGGGTAGCTGCCGAGCGCCAGCTCCACGGCCGCCCCGCTGAGCGTCCGGCCCACCACGTCCTGGTCCGCGTCCCGTACGACGAGCCGGAGCAGGGCGCTCGCCGTCTCCTCGGTCGGCGCGTCGGGACGGTCGGTGCGCGCGAGGTCCCACCGCACGTCGGCGGGGCGGCTCCCGGCGGCGTCGAGCGCGGTTTCCATCTGGTCCCGGACGAGCGCCGCCTTCCGCTCGATGCCGAGCCCGGTCAGCACGAACACGACCTCGTTGCGGAAACCGCCGAGCCGGTTGAGCCCGACCTTGAGGGTGGGCGGCGGGGCCTCTCCGCGCACCCCGTCGATCCGCACCCGGTCCGGACCGTCCTGGGTCAGCCGCACGGTGTCGAGCCGGGCGGTGACGTCGGGGCCCGCGTACCGGGCGCCGGAGGTCTCGTACAGCAGCTGCGCGGTGACCGTGCCGACGTCCACGACTCCGCCGGTGCCGTCGTGCTTGGTGATGACGGCGGTGCCGTCCGCGTGGAGTTCGGCGAGCGGGAAGCCGGGGCGGCGCAGCCTGCCGGGGTCGTGCTCGGTGAAGAACGCGTAGTTGCCGCCGGTCGCCTGCGCGCCGCACTCCAGGACGTGCCCGGCGACGACGGCGCCCGCGAGCCGGTCGTGGGCGTCCGGCCCCCAGCCGAAGTGGGCGGCGGCGGGCCCGGTGACCAGCGCCGCGTCGGTCACCCGCCCGGTGACCACGACGTCGGCGCCCTCGCGCAGGCAGGCGGCGATCCCGCCGCCGCCGAGGTACGCGTGCGCGGCCAGGCTCGCCGGGTGGGCCGCGGCGAGGTCGTCGCCCTCGACGTGGGCGACCCGGACCGGGATGCCGAGCCGCGCGGCCAGTTCCCGCACGGCTGCGGCGAGTCCCGCGGGGTTCAGACCGCCGGCGTTGGCGACGATCCGTACGCCCTTCTCACGGGCCAGCCCGAGGCACTCCTCCAACTGCCGCAGGAACGTCCTCGCGTATCCGCGCGAGGGGTCGCGCAGCCGGTCCCGGGCCAGGATCAGCATGGTCAGCTCGGCCAGGTAGTCGCCGGTCAGGACGTCCAGCGGGCCGCCGGTGAGCATCTCGCGCAGGGCGTCGAACCGGTCGCCGTAGAAGCCGGAGGCGTTGCCGATCCGCAGGGGGGCGGGTGAGGTCACCGGTCGCCGCCCCTGGGCGCGCGCCCGGCGCCCGGCGGTCCCGCGAAGGCCTGCGCGATGTCGAGCCACCGGTCGGCGTCTGCCCCCTCGGCCCGTACGGCGAGGTCGGCGCGGTGGGCCCGCTGGGTGACCAGCAGGCAGAAGTCGAGCGCAGGACCGGTGACCCGCTGGCCGGCGTCCTCCGGCCCGTACGTCCACAGCTTCCCGGACGGCGCCACCACCTCCACCCGGAACTCGTCCGGCGGCACGTCCAGCCCCCGCGCCCGGAAGGCGAAGTCGCGCGCCCGCACCCCGATCCTGACCACGTGCCGCAGCCGGTCGGTGGGGGCGCGGACCACGCCCAGCGCGTCGGCGACGTCCTGCCCGTGCGCCCAGGTCTCCATGAGGCGTCCGGTGGCCATGGAGGCGACCGACATGGCCGGCCCGTACCAGGGGAAGCGGGCTTTGGCGGGTGCCGCGCGCAGGGCCTGTCCGAGCGCCACGCGCCCCTGCCGCCACTCGGCGAGCAGCCGGGCGGGCGGCAGCGCGGCCCCCGCGTCGGCGCCCTCGTCCACGAAGGTGTCCGGCGCCGACAGCGCCTTGTCCACCTCCGCCGCGAAGGCCCGCGCGTCGGTGACGGCGAGCAGGGCCGAGTGGTCCGTCCAGGCGAGATGGGCGATCTGGTGGGCGACGCTCCACCCGGCGGCGGGCGTGGCCAGGGCCCACTGCCCCGCGTCCAGCTCCCCCACCAGCCGGTCGAGTTCCCCGCTCTCCCGGCACAGATCGTCGATCACGGACGACGGTTCGGACACGATGCGCTCCCCTCGGGGACGACGGCGTGCAGGGAGCATGGCAGCGCCGACAGAAACAAGCAAGCGTGCTTGCATGAGTTTCCGCGAGGCATGTTCCGGCGCCCGGACGACCGCGCCGGGCGGCCCGCACGGAGAGCGCGACCCGAAAGCGCCGCTGTACGCACGGCCTGAAATTCCGGGGACCGTACCGGCGCACCCGCGGACCCGATGGCGCCCGGGCGAAGGCTGTCGCTTCCCCGTCCGGTCGCCTGGACGCGCAGCCCGCACAGTGGCCAGGCAGGGCCGCAACCAGTGGCGTCTGGTCGTCCCGTCGCCGGCCGGAGCGCCCCTTTTTGCGGGCCCCGGCCGCGTATTGGTGAGCCCGCACGATCGCGGAGTGAACCGACACGGCACGGGGCAGGTCCTCGTCCGCGTCGGCCTAGGCGAGAAGGGCGGGGAAGACCAACGCCCAGGTGTCCTCGACGGCCCACATCCGCAACCGGTTGTAGACACTTCGCCAGTTCCCGCACTTCTCCGGCAGGTAAACCCACTGCGTGCCGGTCTGGAACTTGAACACGATCGCGTCGATCACCTCACGTTGGTCCCGCCATCTGCCACCCCGCTTCGGCGTCCGGTCCGGGAGCAACGGCTCAATCCGCGCCCCCACTGCCCGTCAGTCAACGGCACACCCGGACCAACCACCGACCGATTCAATCGGAACTGCTTAGCTCTGAGCCCGGACCCGCACGAGCGGGGAGTGCAGCGGGACCTCGACGCGCTCCCAGCCGACCTCGACCCGGCAGGCAGCCCCGGGGTCGTGCGGGCCAGTTCGGCCGCGGTGTTGGTGCCGAAGTAGCCGTTCAGCCGCTGCTCGGGGAAAGCGGCCTCCGCCGCGAAGCGGCGCACCACCGCCCGCCCGCTGGCAACGCGGGGCAGGCTGAGACAACTGGTGAGAAGGAGCGGATCGCGCATCTCGACTCACGGGCCCAGGGCCTTCCTGAGAGCATCCACGCCCTGTTCCACGTCTGCACCGCTCCGGTGGGGCTGCGTTCCTCATCGCCTGGCTCTCGAATAGAGATTCGTCACGAGGCTCGACACGTCGACGGGATCCATTGCCTGGCTCCAAGTGGGGTGATCACATAAGTTGACTGCGATCGGCTGATGCCGTCGGCACCCGACCAGTGCCGGATGACGGACGGCCGATTTCCACGGAGGGGAAGACAACTTGAAGAAGAACGCTGTTCGCCGCGCTGCCCGGGCAGGCGCCATAGCCGTGCTCTCTGCCGCAGTTGTGGCCGGTACGGCTGTCGGTGCGCTGGCGGACGACGGTTTGCAGACGACGGGCACGACCACGGGGCCGCAGATCGTCAGCGCGTCCGAATACGCCAGGGAAGGAGGGGCGGATCCTCAGTCGATGACGCCCGTCGGGGAACTTGCCCCCGCCCAAGGGGCCAGCGTCCAGAAGTTCACGGACCTACTGATCAAGACGACCGGGCTGGACCTCTTCCAGGCGCCTGGCGTAGAGGAATACGAACAGGTCGGCCAGACGCTCACGTTCGCCCTCGGGGATGGGAACTACGAGCGTCCGCTCAACATCACCCGTCTGACCGTCCACGCGGACGTTCCGTCATCAGTCCTATCAACCGAGGGTGACCAGACGAGCACGACGACACTCCCCAGCGGAAGCCAACTGCTGACCGCAGTAGGCACATCGGGCACCAGGGTGAGCACCTTGTCCAAGGACGGCCGGCTCACCTTGTGGGAAGCTCCCACCACAGCCGCGCAGAACGCCTACGCCAAAGATCTCCTCGTGCACTGGGCCATGACGGTTGATGAACAGGCGATCACACCCTCGTCCTCGCCCTCTCCTGTCCGCACCGTGGCCCAAGCCAAGCCCCACTGCCAGCTCACGCAGAGCCCGAAGCCGTACACCCATGGAGGCAGCAAGAAGATCCAGGCTGACGCCGCGATGCTCTGTGACCAGAAGGGGAAGGGGAACTTTGCCGCTGCCCTGCGCCAGTACCAGGGGCTTGGAATCTGGAAGACCCTGGACTCCAGGGGATACGTCAACGAGCAGGGCAAGACGTTCCCGGTCATCTTGCACTTCGAGTGCTCCAGGCTCACCACTAGCGGTTGGAAATACCGCAACAACATAGGCAACGCCACGCTGCGCAACGGCAACGGCTACTGGGGAGACCACAACGTCTTTGCCGGGACAGCCACCATTCACTGCGCGTAACGTGCCTTCGCTCGTCGATATGCGCCTTCAGCTGCCGTGCCGGCGCCTGCCGAAAGTCGCTCCCGGGCCTGTTCGGGCGGCGTACGGTCCGAAGCAGCGGTGCTACGCGTAGCGACTGTCCAAACGGATGTGCCGGTCAGATACCAATCCAGCGAATGGGAAACGGGTGGACAACGGAGGGCGACGCCCTGATTCGGCGGACATCGCGATGGCCGGATGCGGATGGCTCCTGATCGTGGCCGTCATCGCCATGCCCGGACTCATCCTGAACGACGGACCACTGACGGTGTACCTGGTTGTTGTCGGCGGGGTGATCGGGTTCCTTTGGGCGCGCAGGAGACTGCTCCGCTGACGGGATCCACCGACAGCGAAACGCCGCGGCTGCCACCCCCCGACCGGGCCCGCCCCGGGGAGGCCGGATGCTCCGGTCTGCCCGGGGCGGCCGCCTCTGTCCCTGCGCCTCTCGGGCCGCCTTCCGGCGGAGGTTGCGAGAATCTCGCCGGACGGGGGGCCGGTTCAGGCGCTCAGAGACGGCGGAGCGCGGTCAGGACTTCGGCTTCCTGGGCCCGGTCCGGCCGACCTGGGTCCGTACGGCGCCCATGCTCGCGGCGACGACCAGCGCGATGGCCAGGCCCTCGAAGAGGGAGAGCGCCTGGTCCAGGACGAGGAACCCGGCGGTGGCCGCGATGGCGGGTTCGAGGCTCATCATGATCGCGAAGGTGGACGCGGGCAGGCGGCGCAGCGCGAGCAGTTCGAGGGTGTACGGCAGGACGGAGGACAGGACGGCGACGGCCGCGCCCAGGGCGACCGTGGTCGGCACCAGGAGCCTGGAGCCGGACTCGGCGATGCCCAGCGGCAGGAACAGCACCGCCGCGACCACCATGGCGAGGGCCAGCCCGTCGGCCTGCGGGAAGCGGCGCCCGGTGCGCGCGCTGAAGACGATGTACGCGGCCCACATGACGCCCGCGCCGAGCGCGAAGGCGGCCCCCGCCGGGTCCAGGGTGCTGAAGCCTCCGCCGCCGAGGAGGAACACGCCGGCCAGGGCGAGCCCGGCCCACAGCAGGTTCACGGCGCGGCGGGAGGCGAAGACGGAGAGGGCGAGCGGGCCGAGCACCTCGAGGGTGACGGCGGGGCCGAGCGGGATGCGGGCCACCGACTGGTAGAAGAGCCCGTTCATCGCGGCCATGGCGGCGCCGAAGACGACGACGGTCCCCCAGTCGGCGCGCGAGTGGCCCCGCAGCCTGGGCCGGCACACGGCGCACAGCACGACCGCGGCGACGACGAGCCGCAGGGTCACGACACCGAGGGCTCCCGCGCGCGGCATCAGGCTCACCGCGAGGGCGCCGCCGAACTGCACGGAGATCCCGCCGGCGAGGACCAGCCCCACCGGCCCGAGGGCGCCCCGGCCCCGGCTGCCGTCCTCGGTCGCGGTGCCGGCCGCCGCCGCGAGGGACGGCTCGCTCGCCGTCGCGGCCGCGGCGACCACGGGGGGCCGGTCGGCACTGGGGAGAGTCACGGGGGCCGTCCAAGGGGGTCGCGTGGAGTCGTTTGAGGTGCGTCCATCTCACTGTACTTCCAAGTCCAGAGTAATGGACTCGGTCAGGATGGTGGACCACTTTCGCAGCTTACGACGCGCCGGTGGCGAGTCACCTCCGGACGGCCTGGGGCGACCGCCTCAGCGGCCCGCCCGCCCCGCGTCCAGTGCCTCCGCCAGGACCTCGGCCAGATGCCGTCCCGCGCGCCCCGCCAGCTGGTCCAGCTGCGTGCGGCAGGAGAAGCCGTCCGCGAGGACCACCGCGTCCTCGGGTGCCGAGCGCACCGCGGGCAGCAGCTGTTCCTCCGCGCAGGCCGCCGAGACCTCGTAGTGGCCCTTCTCGAAGCCGAAGTTGCCGGCCAGGCCGCAGCAGCCGCCCGCGAGGGACCCGGTCAGACCGGCCGCCTCGCGCAGCCGCCGCTCCGCCGCGTCACCGAGGACGGCGTGCTGGTGGCAGTGGGTCTGGCCCACCGCCGGGCGGTCGACGCGGGGCGGGGTCCAGTGCGGCGCGTGGCGTTCCAGCGCCTGGGCGAACGTGACCACCGCCGCCGCCAGCCGCGGTGCGCGCGGGTCGTCGTGGAGGAGTTCCGGCAGGTCGGTACGCAGGGCGGCGGCGCAGCCCGGTTCCAGGACGACCACGGGCAGCCCGCTGTCCAGGACCGGTTCCATCAGGTCCAGGGTGCGGCGCAGCACCGCGCGGGCCCGGTCCAGCTGGCCGGTGGAGACGTACGTCAGGCCGCAGCAGACGCGCCCCCGGCGCAGCCCCGCGAGGGTGCCGGGGCCCAGCGGCCCGCGTGTCACGCCGTCCCCGACCGGCGCCGGCTTCAGCCGTGCCCGGGGCGGCGTCAGGACCGTCAGACCGGCCGCCTCCAGGACCCGTACGGCAGCGCGGCCCACGGACGGGGACAGGTGCTCGGTGAAGGTGTCCGGCCACAGGACGACGGTGTCGTGCCCGGCGCCGGCGAAGGGCCCCGGCCCGCCGTGCCGCAGGTCCCGCAGTGAGCGCCGCACCCGCCGCGACCACCACCGGCCGAACGGTTCGACGGCCACCCGCGGGATCGGCCGCTCGGGCGCGATGCCGCCGAGCCGCCGGGCGAGAGCGGCCAACGGCCGTACGGAGGTGAGGGCGTTGACCAGGCGGGCCGAACGGGTCCGCGCGACGAGGTCCAGCCAGCGGGGCAGCCACCCCATCGCGTAGTGCGCCGCCGGGCGCCGGCGCCCCGCGTAGTGGTGGTGGAGGAACTCCGCCTTGTACGTGGCCATGTCCACCCCGACCGGGCAGTCCGTGCGGCAGCCCTTGCAGGACAGGCACAGGTCCAGCGCGTCCCTGACCTCCGCCGAGCGCCAGCCGTCCGTCACGACCTCGCCGGCCAGCATCTCGTGCAGCAGCCGCGCCCGCCCCCGCGTGGAGTGCTCCTCCTCGCCCGTCACCCGGTACGACGGGCACATCACCCCGGGACCGGGCTCCGCCGTGCGGCACTTGGCGATCCCGACGCAGCGCCGCACGGCCGCCGCGAAGTCGCCGCCGTCCGCCGGGTATCCGAACACCACGTCCACCGGTTCGCGCGGCAGCGGCGCGAAGCGCAGGTTCCCGTCCAGCGGACGGGGCCGCACCAGCATGCCGGGATTGAGCGAACCGTCCGGGTCCCAGACCGCCTTCACCCGCTCGAAGAGCGCGACCATCCCGCTCCCGTACATCTTCGGGAGCAGCTCCGCCCGCGCCTGACCGTCCCCGTGCTCGCCCGACAGCGAGCCGCCGTGGGAGACGACCAGTTCCGCCAGTTCCTCGGAGAAGCGCCGGAAGCGGCCCACCCCGGCGGTCGTGATCAGGTCGAAGTCGATGCGCACATGGATACAGCCGTCGCCGAAGTGGCCGTACGGCGTGCCCCGCAGGCCGTGGGCCGTCAGCAGGCCCCGGAAGTCCCGCAGGTACGCGCCGAGCCGGGCGGGCGGCACCGCGCAGTCCTCCCAGCCCGGCCAGGCCTCGCCGCCGCCCGCCGCCTCCGGCATCCGGGTCGCCGTACCGCTCGCGTCCTCGCGGATGCGCCACAGGGCGCGCTGCCCGGCCGGGTCGGTGACCACGAGGGCGTCCAGGACGTCGGCGGCCCGCACGATCGCGTCGGCACGCGCGCGTGCCTCACCCGGGTCCGCGCCACCCGTCTCGACGAACAGCCAGGCTCCGCCCCCGGGCAGGCCCGCCTCGGAGCGGACCAGGTCCGCGGCCATGCCCTCCACCGTCAGCGGCCCGTACGGCAGCAGGCCCGCGGCCGCCTCGGCCGCCGCGCTCTCGTCCGGGTACGCCAGGACGGCCAGGGCACGCGCGCGGGGGGCCTCCACCAGGCCGACGACCGCCTCCGTCAGCACGGCCAGCGTGCCCTCGGAGCCGCAGAGCGAGCGGGCGACGTCCGCGCCGCGCTCGGGGAGCAGCGCGTCCAGCGCGTAACCGGAGATGCGGCGCGGGAGGTCCGGGAAGCCCGTGCGCAGCCGCGCCGACTCGCCCTCCACCAGCGGTCGCAGGCCGCCGGGGGCGCCTGCCCAGCCCCGGCCGGGCCGCAGCGCCTCGCCGCGTGCCGTGAGCACCGACAGGCCGCGCACGTTGTCGGCCGTCGTCCCCCAGGCCACGGAGTGCGAGCCGCACGCGTTGTTGCCGATCATGCCGCCGAGCGTGCACCGGCTGTGGGTCGAGGGGTCCGGGCCGAACCGCAGGCCGTGCGGGGCCGCCGCCTCCTGGAGCCGGTCGAGGACGAGCCCGGGCTGGACCACCGCCGTGCGGGCCTCGGGGTCCAGGGACAGGAGCCGGTTCATGTGGCGGGTGAAGTCCAGGACGACGCCGGTGCCGGTGGCCTGCCCGGCGATCGACGTGCCCCCGCCGCGCGGTACGACCGGCACGCCGTGCGCGCGGCAGACCGACAGCACCGCGGCCACGTCGTCGGCGTCCCGCGGGGAGACGACGCCCAGCGGGACGCGCCGGTAGTTCGAGGCGTCCATCGTGTGCAGCGCGCGGGCCGTCGCGTCGAAGGCGACCTCGCCGCGTACGGCCGCGCCCAGCGCGGCCCGCAGCTCTCCCGGGTCCGCGGGGATCCGCCCGCCCCGCTCCCCGGGACTCTTCGCGCCCCGGCCGCCGAGACCGTCCGTGCCGCCGTGCCGCCCGAGTTCCGTCATGAGCCCAGGATGCCCCCGGGCACCGACGGCGACCGTCCGCCGCGCGTTCCGTGCCCGCCTGCCGCCCGCTCCGGGCCCGCCTGCCCCGCATTCCGTGCCCGTCCGCCGTGCGCCCCGGGACTGCCGGCCGTCCGCTGCGGGCCCGTCGGCCGCCCGCTCCGGGACTGCCCGCCGTGCGCTCCTCGCCTGCTGCTCACGCCGTCCGTCACCGGCCGGCCGCGCGCTCACCATCCGTCCACCGCGCGTCCCGATGCCCGTCGGCCACGCGCCTCGATGCCCGTCGACCGAGGGTCCCGTGCCCGTCCGCTGCTGCCCTCACGCCCGCCCGCGCGTGCCATGGTTCCGGCAAAATGCGGCCGGATTCTGAGACCGGGAACGGAACCTTCCCAATTCGATCACGAACTCTCATATAGTGACCGGCTGTTGGGCATCAGGTGTCGCTTCCCGCGCAGAAACATGACTCTCGCCCAGAACACGACCGAGGCCCCGACCGAGGACACGATTCATGACCGCGCCCCTCCCTCCAGGCGAACGGCCCACCTTCCGTACGGTCGCGCCCCTTCCGCTGTTCACCGCCGTCCTGGCCGCCCTCGTGGTCGCCGGCTCGGTCGCGCTGGCCCCGGACTCCGTGCGCACGCCCCTCGCCTGGGGCGCCGGCGCGGGTGCCGTACTGCTGTGCGCCGCCGTCGCCGTGGCCACCCGCGCCGCGCAGACGTCCAGGACGCTGCGCCGCCGGCTCGACGCCACGACGGCCGACACCGGCCGGCTCCTGCACGAACGGGCCCGGCTGGCCGAGGAGTTCGCGCAGGAGCGCGGGCGCCTCGCGGGCGAGCTGGCGCAGGAGCGCGCCCGGCTCGCCGAGGACGCGGCACGGGAACGGGTGCGCCTCACCGAGGAGTTCGCGCAGGAGCGGGCACGGCTCGGCGAGGAGTCCGCCCGGGAGCGGCAGCGGCTCACCGAGGACCGGGCCCGGCTCGCCGGGGAGAACGCCCGCCTGGCCGAGCGCACCCGCCAGGCCGAGAACGCCCGGGACGCCGCCCTCTCCGCCACCGCCAACGCGGCCGGCCGGATGCAGGCCCTGGCCACCGGCATGCTCGCCGACCTCCGCGCGATGGAGGAGCGGCACTCCGACGAGGAGGTCCTCACCGACCTCCTGCACCTCGACCACCGCACCGCGCAGGCCGGCCGTCTCGCCGACTCCGTCGCGGTCCTCGCGGGCGCCCGCTCCGGGCGCCGCTGGGCCCGCCCGATCGTCATGGAGTCGATCCTGCGCGGCGCGATGGGCCGCATCAGCGGCTACCAGCGCGTGCGGGTGCACTCCGCCAGCGAGGTCGCCGTCTCCGGACACGCGGCCGAGGGCGTGATGCACGCGCTCGCCGAACTCCTCGACAACGCCGCCAACTTCTCGCCGCCGACCGCCGAGGTGCACGTCTACGTCGAAGAGGTGCCGGCGGGCGTCATCGTCTCCGTCGAGGACAGCGGCCTGGTGATGGGTGACGTCCAGCTGCGCCGCGCCGAGAGTGCCGTGTCCGGCGAGGTCACCGGCCTCGGCGGACTCACCGGCACCCGGCTCGGACTCGCGGTGGTGGGCCGGCTGGCCCGCAAGCACGGCCTCAAGGTGTCCTTCCGGCCGTCCGCGCGCGGCGGCACCGGCGTCCTGGTGCTCATCCCCCAGGACCTCCTGGCGCCGCCCGCCGCCCCGCAGCCGGCCGTGCCCGCGCCCGCCGCGGCCACCCGGCCCGCGCTGAGGAAAGCCCCCGCCGAGCCGGCCCCGGCCTCCCCGGCGGCCCCCGCCGGTCACGGCTCCGCCGAGCCGTCGCCGACGCGGCCCCCGGTGTCGTACGCCGCCGCCCGCGCCGCCGCCGACCTGGACCCGGACCCGCTCCCGACCCACGAGTCGCCCGCCCGCGCCGGACACGCCCCCGGCCCGAGCGCCACCGGCGGTCTGCCCAAGCGGCGCCGGGGCCGCACCCTCGCGGCGGCCGAGCGCCGCGCCCACGGCACCGGCGCCCACGCCAGGACGGAGCGCGAGGCACCCTCCGCCGACGACACCAGGGCCCGCGTCGCCCGCTTCGGCAGCTTCCGCCAGGCCGTACGCGGTGCGGCGGCAGCCCAGGACGCCGAGCGGGACGGCGGACGCGAGGCGCACACCGCCCAGGACGGCGGCACGCCCGCCGCCGAGGACACCGGCCCCGCACGCGGCGCCCACGCCGCCCAGGACGCCGAGCAGAACGGCGGACGCGAGGCGCACGCCGCCCAGGACGCAGCTCGGGACGGCGGCACCCCCGCCCCCGAGAACGCCGGGCCCGCCCACGGCGCGCACGCCGCTCTCCCGCCGGAGACCGCGCACGCCGCCCCGGCGGCGCTCCGGGACACCGACCGCCCCACCGCCACCTCCCCAGAACCGGCCGACGCCCCCGCCGGCCCCTCGCACGCGCACTCCCCCTCGCACCCGGAAGGCGACACCACCCCATGACCGGCACCACCACCGCCGACGAGAAGCTCACCTGGCTCATCGAGGGCCTGCTGGAGCGCACCCCGGGAGCCCGGCACGCACTCGTGCTCTCCCGCGACGGCCTGAAGCTGTGCCGTACGCCGGAACTCTCCGTCGACCAGGCCGACCAGCTCGCCGCGATCGCCGCGGGCATCCAGTCGCTGTCCCACGGGGCGTCCGTCGAGTTCGGCGACGGCAGCGGCGGCGTGCGCTCGGCGATGGCCGAGTTCTACGGCGGCGTCCTGTTCATCGTGGAGGCCGGCGAGGGCGCGCACCTCGCCGTGGTCACCGGCGAGGACGCCGACGCCGGTCTGGTCGGGCACAACATGAGCGAACTCGTGGAGCAACTCGGCGAACACCTGAGCGCGCAGCCGCGTACGTCATGAGCCGACCCGGCAGGGACGATGCCCCCGACCGGCTCTACACCCTCACCGGAGGGCGCACCCGGTCCGGGCCCGACACCCCGTTCGACCTGGTGACGCTGGTGGTCGCCGAGTGCGATCCGGTCACGGGCATGCAGTCCGAGCACGCCGCGATCCTGCGGCTGGCCGAACGGCCCACCGCGGTCGTGGAGGTCGCCGCCGAGCTGCGGCTGCCGGTGAGCATCACCCGGATCCTGCTCTCCGACCTCCTGGCCGCGGGCCGCATCAGCGCCCGCCACCCGCAGAAGGACGCTCTTCCCGATCCCGACATCCTGGAGCAGGTGCTCGTTGGACTCCGTAACCTCTGACGCGCGGACCCCGCTGGGGGCCACCGCCGACAACGGCCTGAAGATCGTGGTCGTGGGCGGCTTCGGCGTCGGCAAGACGACCCTGGTCCGCTCGGTCAGCGAGATACGTCCCCTCAACACCGAGGAGACGATGACCCAGGCCGGCGAGGCCGTCGACGACATCAGCGAGGTGCGCGGCAAGTCCGCGACCACCGTCGCCTTCGACTTCGGCCGCATCACCCTCGACGCGCGCAACGTGCTGTACCTCTTCGGCGCGCCGGGACAGGAGCGCTTCTGGTTCCTGTGGGACCGGCTGTTCGCGGGCACGCTCGGCGCGGTCGTCCTCGTCGACACCCGCCGCATCGACGACTCCTGGTACGCCATCGACCGCCTGGAGCACCACGGCACGCCGTTCATCGTGGCCTGCAACGACTTCGGCGGCCCCACGCACACCCCCGCCCAGATCCGCGAGGCCCTCGACCTCGACCCGCACGTCCCGCTGCTCGACTGCGACGCACGGTCCCGCGCGTCCAGCAAGCAGGTGCTGATCACCCTCGTCGAGCACCTCCAGACCCTGTACGCGGCCCGGCCGGCCGAGGGCGGCGGCACCGTCCCCGCCGCCAGGACCGCCGGTGACGACGCCATTCAATCCCCGGAGTTGGCCCTGTGACCTCCGCCCCCGTGCCCCTGAGCGGGCCCAGGTTCCAGACCGAACCCGCAGCGATGTACCGGGAGCTGCGGCGCGAACACGGCGCCGTGACCCCGGTGGTCCTCGACGGCGACATCCCGGCGTGGCTGGTCCTCGGCTACCGCGAGCTGCACCAGGTGACCGGCGACCCCGTGCTGTTCAGCCGGGACTCCGAGCTGTGGAACCAGTGGGACCGCATCCCCGACGACTGGCCGCTGCTGCCGATGATCGGCCGCAAGCAGCCCTCGATCCTCTACACGGTCGGCGAACGCCACCGCGAACGCGCCGCGATGATCAGCAACGCGCTCGAGGGCGTCGACCCCTTCGAACTGCGCGCCCACGCCGAGAAGTTCGCCGACGAGCTGATCGACGCGGTCTGCGCCAAGGGCGAGACGGACATCGTCGGGGACTACGCGGCGCTGCTGCCGGTCCGCGTACTGGCCCGGCTGTACGGCTTCTCCGACGAGGAGGGGCCGGGCCTGGTCACCGCACTCAACGACATGATCAACGGACGCGAGGGCGCGCTGGAGGGCCAGCGGCACCTCGCGTCCTCCATGGCCCGGCTGCTCGCCGACCGGAAGGCCGAGCCCGCGCACGACGTGGTCTCCCGCATGCTCGCGGACCCCTCCGGGTTCACGGACGAGGAGATCGTGCAGGACCTGATGGTCATGATGGCCGCGGGCCACCAGCCGACCGCGGACTGGATCGGGAACTCGCTGCGCCTGATGCTCACGGACGCGCGCTTCGCGGCCTCGCTGTTCGGCGGCCGCAACAGCGTCGCCGAGGCCATGAACGAGGTCCTGTGGGAGGACACCCCCACCCAGAACGTGGCGGGCCGCTGGGCCTCCCGCGACACCCAGCTCGGCGGCCGCCGCGTCCGCGCCGGGGACCTGCTGCTGCTCGGCCTCCAGGGCGCCAACTCCGACCCGCAGGTCCGCACCGACGGGTCCGCCCTGACCGGCGGCAACAACGCCCACTTCTCCTTCGGCCACGGCGAGCACCGCTGCCCGTTCCCGGCCCAGGAGGTCGCCGAGGTCATCGCGCGGACCGGGATCGAGGTCGTCCTGGACCGGCTGCCGGACATCGACCTCGCCGTCCCCGCGGACGCCCTCTCCCGCCGCCCGTCGCCCTGGCTGCGCGGGCTCAGCGAGCTCCCTGTGCGGTTCACCCCGACCCCGGCCCTTGGAGGCACGCCCGCATGACCACCCAGACGAGTCCGGCCGACGCCGAGACCACGCGTATCGCCCTGGACCCCTTCGTCACCGACCTCGACGGCGAGAGCGCCCGGCTGCGCGAGGCGGGACCGCTGGCCGCCGTGGAGCTGCCCGGCGGCGTCCCGGTGTGGGCGGTCACCCGCCACGCCGAGGCCCGCGCGCTGCTCACCGACCCCCGTCTGGTGAAGGACATCAACGTCTGGGGCGCCTGGCAGCGCGGCGAGATAGCCCCCGACTGGCCGCTGATCGGGCTCGCCAACCCGGGCCGCTCCATGCTCACCGTGGACGGCGCCGACCACCGGCGGATGCGCACGCTCGTCGCGCAGGCCCTCACGCCCCGCCGCGTGGAGCGGATGCGCGGGCGGATCGCCGAGCTGACGGAGGGGCTCCTCGACGGGCTGTCCCGCTCCGCCGGCGACGTCGTCGACCTGAAGGCCGCGTTCGCCTACCCGCTGCCGATGTACGTCGTCGCCGACCTCATGGGCATCGACGAGGCGAAGCTGCCCCGGCTGAAGGTGCTGTTCGAGAAGTTCTTCTCCACCCAGACCCCGCCCGCTGAGGTCATCGCCACGCTCACCGAGCTGGCCGGGATCATGGCGGAGACCGTCGCGGCGAAGCGGGAGGCGCCGGGCGACGACCTCACCAGCGCGCTGATCCTCGCCTCGGAGGACGGGGACCACCTCACCGACGAGGAGATCGTCTCCACCCTCCAGCTGATGGTCGCCGCGGGCCACGAGACGACGATCTCCCTGATCGTCAACGCGGTGGTGAACCTGTCCACCCATCCGGAGCAGCGCGCGCTCGTCCTGTCGGGTGCGGCCGACTGGTCCGCGGTCGTCGAGGAGACCCTGCGGTACGCGACGCCGACCTCGCACGTCCTGATCCGCTTCGCGACCGAGGACGTCCCCGTCGGGGACCGGGTCATCCCGGCGGGTGACGCGCTCATCGTGTCGTACGGGGCGATCGGGCGCGACGAGCAGGCGCACGGGCCCACGGCGGGCGACTTCGACATCACCCGCACGTCCCCGAACCGGCACATCTCGTTCGGCCACGGGCCGCACGTGTGCCCCGGTGCCGCGCTGTCCCGCCTGGAGGCGGGCGTCGCCCTGCCCGCCCTCTACGAGCGCTTCCCCGACCTCGACCTCGCGGTCCCCGCCGACTCCCTGCGCAACAAGCCGGTGGTCACCCAGAACGACCTCTTCGAACTGCCGGTACGCCTGAGGACCGATTCCGGCCGGTCCGGCGTCTGAGACGAGCGCGCGGCGCGACGCGGGGGCGCGGCCCCGGGAACGGGACGGGCAGGGGGCGAGGGGGCGGGAACCCCGTAGGGCCGCCCCGCTCGTCTCACCCGACGGACGACGTTTCACCCACGTTTGCGGAAACGGCTAGGCTCCGGCCGTGGCTGAGATCCAGATTCCCTCCGACATCAAGCCCGCTGACGGACGTTTCGGCGCGGGTCCCTCCAAGGTGCGGACAGAGGCGCTGGACGCCCTGGCCGCCACCGGCACCTCCCTGCTGGGCACCTCCCACCGCCAGGCTCCGGTCAAGAACCTGGTCGGCAAGGTCCGCGAGGGCGTGAGCGAGCTGTTCTCGCTGCCCGAGGGCTACGAGGTCGTCCTCGGCAACGGCGGCTCCACCGCGTTCTGGGACGTCGCGACCCACGGCCTGATCGAGAACAAGTCGCAGCACCTGAGCTTCGGCGAGTTCTCGTCGAAGTTCGCGAAGGCGTCGAAGCTCGCCCCCTGGCTGGCCGAGCCCACCGTGATCACCAGCGACCCGGGCACGCACCCCGAGCCGGCCGCCGAGGCGGGCGTGGACGTGTACGCGTTCACCCACAACGAGACCTCCACCGGTGTCGCCGCCCCGGTCAAGCGGGTCGCGGGCGCCGACGCGGGCTCCCTGGTGCTCGTGGACGCGACGAGCGGCGCCGGCGGCCTGCCCGTCGACATCGCCGAGACCGACGTCTACTACTTCGCCCCGCAGAAGTCCTTCGCCTCCGACGGCGGCCTGTGGATCGGCGTCTTCTCCCCCGCCGCGATCGAGCGCGCCGAGCGCGTCCACGCGAGCGGGCGTCACGTGCCGGAGTTCTTCTCGCTGCCGACGGCGATCGACAACTCCCGCAAGAACCAGACGTACAACACCCCGGCGCTGGCCACCCTCTTCCTGCTCAACGAGCAGCTGGAGTGGATCAACGGCCAGGGCGGCCTGGACTGGTCCACGGCCCGTACGAAGGACTCCTCGTCCCGCCTGTACAGCTGGGCGGAGGAGTCGAAGCACGCGACCCCGTTCGTCACCGACCCGGCCAAGCGCTCCCAGGTCATCGGCACGATCGACTTCTCGGACGATATCGACGCCGCCGCCGTCGCCAAGGTGCTGCGCGCCAACGGCATCGTGGACACCGAGCCCTACCGCAAGCTCGGCCGCAACCAGCTCCGCGTCGCCATGTTCCCGGCGATCGACCCGGCGGACGTCGAGGCGCTGACGAAGTGCATCGACTACGTGATCGAGAAGCTGTAGCCCCACGCAGTACGACGACGAAGGGCGCCCGGCGGGAGAACCGCGGGGCGCCCTTCGTCGCGTCGTGCGTCAGAACTGCCGGAGGAACGCCTGCCATCCCTCACGGGAAACGGTGAGGAGGGGGCCGTCCTGCTGCTTGCTGTCACGGACGGCTCGGCCGTGGTCGGCGGTGACGGCCACCTCTACGCAGTTGTTCTCCTGCCCGGAGTACGACGACTTCCAGAAGGGACCTACCACCTCGACCGGCATCAGACTTCCTAGCTGCTTCTGAGTACGTCCCGGATGAGCTGTGCGCTCCCATCCGGTGCCAACGCTGCCGATCGTAGTGCGTCGAACAAACTGGCGTAAGCAGTCAAGTCCTGGGGAGTCTCTAGGACCGAAGTGCCCAGCAAATTGTCCAGCGTGACCGCTTCGACCGACGTCTCCGAGTCGAAGGTGAA
>NZ_JBWKDS010000004.1:304034-312387 GCF_056435845.1 Streptomyces sp. NPDC043867
GCGTAAGCAGTCAAGTCCTGGGGAGTCTCTAGGACCGAAGTGCCCAGCAAATTGTCCAGCGTGACCGCTTCGACCGACGTCTCCGAGTCGAAGGTGACGGCGGAGAACGCCGAAGTCGCAGCGGCCATGATCCCAGCGCTGAAGGGCAGGACCTGCACGGTCACGTTCTTCCGATGCCCGGCTTCGAGAATCGCCTCCAGCTGTTTGCGATGCGTCTCGACGCTTACCAGCGGGTGGGTGATGACCGACTCCCAGAGGATGGCGGTGTACGTGGTCCCGCCATCCTCGATCTTGGCCTGACGGCCATCCCGTACCTGCACCAGTTGCGCGACCCGCTCCGGGGCCACGTAGTTGGGCCCGCCCGTGATGACCGCTTCCGCATAGGCAGGCGTCTGCAGGAGCCCTGGCACCAGAACCGGCTGCCATTCCCGGATCTGGCTCGCGTCATCCTCCAGGGCGATGTGGTCCAGGTAGTCCGGTCGCAGGTGAGCCGCATGCTCCAGCCACCATCCCCGGCGGTTGGACTGCTTGGCCAACGCCTCAAGTTTCGCTCGTACTTCGGGGTCATCGACGCCGTAAGCCTGCAACATCGCGCGGATCTCGATGGGACGGGCGATGACGTGTCCGGTCTCGATACGACTGACCCTCGTCTGGTGCGCCGCGATCACCTCGGCCGCTTGCGGCTGATCGAGCTGGGCTGCCACCCGGTACCGCTTGAGGGCGGCCCCAAGTCGTCTACTGCGCACGGTCGGTCGTCCACCTGCGGGCATGAGACAACCCCCTTTCGCCAAGCCACTGTAGAGCAAGGCGTGTACTGCACATATGTACGACAGCATGCATGCGAGATAGTCGCTTGCTAACTTACTTCTTGCCGCCCTAATCTCGACAAGCCGCGACAGGCGGCGCCTACCTGGCAGGAAGGCACCCATGCCCCCCACCGAAACCTTCCGCATCCCCAAGCACCGCAGGCACGTGCCGACGGCCCGCCGGCACTTACTGAAAGCCCTCGCGGACTGGGGGATCACGGGCGAACTCGCCCACGACGTCGCACTCCTGGCGAACGAACTCGTCACCAACGCGGTGACCCACTGCCGGGTCTCCTACGCCGAGGTGCGGGTCACGCTCGTCCTGCACGGTCCGGCGCTGGTCCTGGAGGTGTCCGACCCGGACCGCGACAGGCTCCCCGCCCCGCACCACCCGGACCCGGACGAGGAGGGCGGGCGCGGACTGGCGCTCGTGGCGGCGCTGGCCGACTCGTGGGGGTGCCGACGGGAGCCGCACGCCAAGTGCGTGTGGGCCCGGTTCGCGCTCCCGACGACGCAGAGGCCGGGGGGTACACATGTTCCGTCGCCTTCATGACCGGGTGACCCGCCTGATGGCCGGAGGCAGATCCTGCGTCACCGAGGTGGACGACCGGCACCTCGCACGGGAGGCGCGGACGCCCGACCCGTACGTGTGGCGGCTGCCGAGCCCGTACGAGGCCCGCTGGCGGCGCTGGTCCAGGCGGTCCTGGGCCTGCGGCCGACGACTCCCCTTCCCGCGTGAGGAGACGTGCTGGCAGCAGACCCCGGACCGCACCCGGCCACCCGCCTGGGAGACGGACGAGGACGTCGTACGGCCGTACGTCCTCAGACCGTGACCCCGGGCGCCCCCCGGAGAGCCGTTCCGGTCAGGCCGCCGAACAGCTCACCGTCGGCACGCTCCCGCCACCTGGGGCACCCCCGAACCCGAAGCTCGCCGAACCGCCCGCCGCCAGCGCGCCGTTGTGTGCCGCACTGGACGCGGTGACGCTCGCGCCGCTCTGGGTGTACGAGGCGTTCCACATGCTGGTGACCTTCTGGGCGCCGCTCCAGGTCCACGTCACCCGCCACGAGTTGATCGCGGTGGTACCCGTGTTGGTCACCTTGACCTCGGCGTTGAAGCCGCCGCCCCAGTCGCTGCTGACGGTGTAGGCGGCGGTGCACACCGGGGTGGTCCCCCCGCCGCCCCCGCCGCCGCCACCGCCGCCGCCCGGGAATCCCGGTGCCTTGATGCTCGCCAGGTAGCCGTCCTTGACGGTGTCCACGGTCGCCCAGTCGTCCTTCAGGATCCCGCCGGTGTCACCGGAGTTGGGGTTCCAGGACCAGAACGTCCACGAGAAGCTGTCGGCCCCCGCGTCGGCCGTGGGCCGCAGATACGAGACCAGCGCGGCCAGCCACTTCTGGTCCACGGCCGACTGGAGCGTCGTACCGAACTCGCCGACCCACACCGGGGCGATGTTCTGCTTGAAGATGTAGCCCCAGTACTTGTCCCAGACGCCCGGCATGTTGGCGGGGAACGACGGGTCGCTGAACCAGCTCTGCTGGGCGACGCTGGTGGCGTAGTCGTGGGCGGAGTAGACGACCCGGTTCGCCACGTCCAGTTGCACCGGGTACTGCGCGACGCCCATCAGGTTGCCGCCCCACCATCCGGAGACCCCGGCGAAGGTCTGCACGCCCTCCACGAAGATCAGCAGACTGGGGTTCACGGCCAGGACCGCGTTGCCGGCGCGCTGCGCGGCGAGCCGCCAGTCCGTCGCCTGGTCGCCGCAGCCCCAGCACGCCGGGTCGTGCGGCTCGTTGTGCAGGTCGATGCCGATGACGGTGTCCTGGCCGGCGTAACGCGTCGCCAGCGCCTTGAGGTTGGCGATCCAGGCCGACTCCGGGACGGCGGAGGTGTACCAGAGCGCGGACTGGCCGCCCGAGTCCGGACGGTGCCGGTCCAGGATGACCTTCAGGCCGTCCTGGCCCGCGTACGCCACGAGCTTGTCCATGACCTGGAGGGAGTTGAGACCCTGGAGGTCCGCGTTCTTGCCGCCGGAGAAGTCGACGCCCGTGGGGACGGTCCCGCTCTTGAAGATGTCGTCGCTGTAGGGCAGCCGGATGGTGTTGTAGCCCAGCGTCTTCATCTGGTCGATCATGCTCTTGTAGTCGCGCGACCAGAGGCCGTGGACCACGTGGTTGCCGGTCTCGAAGCCGAACCAGTTGATACCGGCGATGCGTACGGCCCGGCCGTCGGCGTCCAGGATCTGCCGGCCGCTGGTGTGCCAGTAACCGGCACCGGGCGCGGTGGCCGCCGCGTGCGCGGTCTGGGCGACCGCGAGCGGCAGCACGAGCGCGCACACGGCGGCGACCGCCGTGAGGGCTCTGCGGGCGAGGCGCGTGAGGCGCTTCGGATACGTGAGGCGCATGTCGCTGGTCCCTTTCGGGGAGGGACGCGGCTCCGGAACCGAGTGGGAGCGCTCCCACAAGACCGCGTGCCTCTATCGAACGTATCGACTGTGGACACGTCAAGTGAGCGGACGAAATCCGCGGTTGTGGAGGGCGGTTGGCGGGGCCCGCCTCGTCCTCAGACCCTGATCCCCCGCCGGACGCGAGCGATCACCTGCTGGGCGTCGGTTCCGAAGACGGCCGACTCCGCCAGCGTGTCCCAGACGCGCCGGTACAGAGCAATCGTTTCGGCATCGTCCAGCCAGAGTTCGGCGTGCCAGTCCTCGACGACGACCAGGCGCTCGTCCAGCATGCAGAACGAATTGCCCAGCGCCGTCCGCAGCTGGGCATCGAGCGGCAGGATCCCCATGCGCACGGTGTCCATGCCCACCACGCCGAGCAGTCGGTCGAGTTGGGCGGCCAGCACCTCCGGCGGACAGATCCGGGCCCACAGCACACTCTCGTGCATGAGCAGGTTCAACCGCTTGCCCGGCCGGTACAACCACTCCTGTCGTTTCATACGCCCCCGTACCGCGCTCTCCGTGTCCCGTGGCGCATTCTGGAGTACGGCGTGGTGCTCGAAGACGTAGCGGGCATACTCGGCCGTCTGAAGCATCCCGCTGACGGCGGCGTTACTCAGTGCGTGCATGCTCTGGGCGTTGGAGGTGAGGGTGTTCCAGGTCTCCTGCACGGGGCCGTGCCCGGCCGCGAGCTGACGTCGCCAGGAGCGGATGTGGCTCTCGAACCCCTTGAGTCGCGCGCGCAGTTCACCGAAGGCGGCGGCCTGGCAGGTCGCCTCGGCCCAGGCCCGCAGGTCGTCGTCCGTGGGCGTCTGCCGGCCGTTCTCCAGCTTGCTGACCTTCGACTGCTGCCAGCCAAGCCGCTGCGCGAGCTGGTCACCGGTGAGCCGACCACCTGGGCACTCCATACGCAACTCCCGGAGCCTGCGGCCCAGTTCCTCGCGCGCCCTCTGATAGTCGGTGCTCACCTGTACCGTTCTCGCCCTTACCCGTCGTTGCGCATCTCCGCCATGAACTGCTGTCGCGACACGGCGTGGTGCCATGCAGCATCTCGCACCATGGAGCAGCGCACCACCTCCGCGGGTTCCGTGATCAGGTCCACGTGGGTGAGCTGGTCGTCGTCATCGAACCGCAGGAGGGCGATGAGACGGCTGTCGAACAGCCAGAAGTCCTCGGCGGGAAGCCGGAGTCGGTCCGCGTCGTCCCGCCACAGGTTGCGGATGTCCTCACCGTTGCCGATGTTCCACCTGGCACCGTCGAGGAGATAGAGCTGACCGGTCGTGGGGGGCCGGTCCACGATGCGCACTCGCTCGATCCGCTTTCCCTGCGCGGTCTGCGCGCGGATCATGTCGCCGAATCGGTTGTGCTCCGCGCCCAACACCGAGTCGTCCCCGACCGTTCCGGTCTCGATGAACCGGCCCCAGCGGTCCGTTGCCTCGTCACTCGCGTAGCGCCGACGCGTCTCCAGCCGCCATGCGGTGTGCTCGAACCTGGCGAACAGGCCGTTGAACTCGTCGAGGTCGATCGTCCGCGCCTGCCGCGCCCGCCCCCTCGGCGACCAGTCGACGAGCAGGTCCCGCGGAACCACGACCGCGACCTCACCCGCAGAGAGGTGCCGAAGCTGCGCGACGTCGTCGGGGTCGGACAGCGGAGGCCCGTGCACCACGACTTCCCCGGTGTCCAAGTCCTCGTGCAAGGACGGACATCCGCTGATGTCACTGCCAGTCCCGTTGAAACGTAACCTGCGCGCCATGTGATCCCCTTCGGTCGCGACGATCTCCATGCGCTCAGCATCTCGACTCCGCTGAGTGCATGTCCACGCATGCCGAGTAGTCGCGCGAGAATAACGGAGAATATTTCGCGCCTCCCCGAGATGCCGCCGCCTACGGTGATCACGCAGAGCAAGCGGCCAGCCACACAGGCGATACGGGAAGGCACCACCATGCTGCACGGAAGCGACCTCTACGCGCTCGATCTCACCTCGGCCTCGTTCAAGCAGGCGTGCGGGGGCCCCTGTACCGAGGGGTGCGTGACCCTGGCCCGGATCGGTGAGGACGCCTGGGCCCTCGGCGACAGCAAGCGCCCCGACAAGGAACCGCTGCGGTTCACCACCGCGGAACTGGGTGCGGCCGGGATCGACCCCGCGCGGTTCGGCCTGACCAGCTGAACCACCCCTCCTCCCGCCCCGGCCGTCCCTGGTACGTACGCGATCCACCAGGGACGGCCGGGGTCTCGCGACCGCCGAGACGGCACACCGGACAGGACCCCCGTGCACCACCACGGATATCTGTGGACCGGCCCGAAGGACCGCTTCGACCAGGAAGCGCTCCGCAGGCCGCCCCACCCCGAGCCCCCACCGCCCGACGCCCGACCCGAACTGATCCAGCGGTACCGCGCCGTGGCAGCGGAGTTCCCGGTCTGCGACCTGCCCCCGCTGGAAACCGCGTACTGGCTCATCAAGCCGCGCTCGCTGGTTCACGGCACCTGGCCGGACCCGGGGCGGGCAGTGACCTGGCTCGGAGCCCGACTGGCCGAGTACGCACCCCGGTTCGCGTCCGGGGCCGAGCGCGACGCAGGTCACCTGGCCGGCCTCGTCGCGTCGGCGGCGAAGGGTCTCAGGTCGGGCGGTGACCTGTCGTGGGGCTTCTATCTGGAACGCCCCTCATACCTCTCCCTGGCGCTGGTCACCTGCTCCCCGAACCGCACGGACCCCACCCTCCGGTGCCCCCTGGCCCGGTGACGCCGGGGCGCTCACCCCCGGCGGCGCAGCCGGCGGCCGCCGAACACCGCCGCCGCCGCGAGCGCCACCACGACGACGGCGCCGGTGCCGACCCTGGAACCACCGGCAGCCCCGCCGTCCCCGTCGCTGCTCCCGTCCGCCGAACCGCCGCCCCCGGAGGGGGACTTGCCGTCCCCGGATCCCGGTACGCTGCCGGACTGCACCGCGCTCCGCTCCCCCTCCGTCCCGTACATCAGCCGGGACCCGTCGGCGGTGTAGGTGACGGACTCGCCCTGGCCCTGCAACGGCACGTCGAGGCTCGCGTCCCGCTCGGGCTTCCCCCCGTTCCACCGGTAGGCGATGCCGCCGAGGTAGCCGCGCACGGCGAGCTGCCTCCCGTCCGGGGAGAACGCCCCGTCGGTGGTCCACAGGCCGATGTCGGCGACGCGCCGGAAGACGTTCGTGCCGGAGGCGGAGAGCCGGGCGGGTGCCTCGTACAGGCCGCCGCCGTCCTCGTTCTTCGAGACGATGTAGACCCGCCCGGTCTTCGGGTGCACCATCATCGCCTCGGCGTCGCGGGGGCCGTCCGCGTACTTCACGACGTACTGCGTGGCACGGATCGTGCGGTCCTCCAGCTTCTTCGGCTCGGGCAGCTCGTAGAGCCACACGTGGTCCCACCTGCCGCCGAAGTTGTCGCCGATGTCGCCGACCCAGATCCGGTTGCCCGGCCCGACGGAGATGGCCTCGACGTCGCGGGGCGCGCCGATGCCGCTCAGGGTGACGGTGGCGACCGTCTTCCCGGTCCGGCTGTCGACCGCGTACAGGTAGGGTCCGTCGTCGCTGTCGTTGTGGGTCCAGTACACGCCGGGGTGCAGCCGCGAGGCGGCCAGCCCGCTGGACTCGGTGATCCGCGGGTCCTCGATGGTGAACCCGCCGTCGTCGGCGGCGGCCGGCGCGGCCGGGCCCGCGGCGAGCAGGGTCCCGGAGGCGGCAAGCAGGGCCCCGGCGAGGAGAGAGAACGGTCGGCGCATGCGCCAAGCCTGCCATCCGCGCCCGCAGTTCACTCCGCGTGGTCAGCCTCACATCCCGCCCGCCCCGGTGATCGAGGATGATGAGCGGATGCTCAGGTTCATGCCCGTAGGCGATTCGATGACGATCGGAAGCTCGGGCGAACACACGTGGCGCTACCGGTTGTGGCAGCACCTGCGCGCGGCGCACGGCGGGCCGTTCCGCATCGTCGGCCCGCGCGAGACGCTGTACGACCCGGCGACCGGCTCGCCCGGCTCGTACGCGTACGCCGACCCGGACTTCCCCCGCGCCCACCTGGCCGGCTGGGGCGAGGGCTGGCTCCACATGGCCCCGCTGATCCGCGAGACGGTCCGCGCGGAGCGCGCCGACGTCCTGCTGGTCTCCCTCGGGCTGATCGACCTGGGCTTCTACACGAACGCGGAGCAGACGGCGCGGAACGTGCGCCGCTTCGTCGCCGGGGCCCGCGAGGCGAACCCGTGCGTCCGGATGGTCCTCCTGCCGGTGATACCCAACGTGCGCGCGGAGTCCGACGCGCCGTTCGCCGCCGAGGTCGCCGCCTTCAACGTCCTGCTCGCCAAGGCCGTCGCCGACCTGGACCGGCCCCGCTCCCCCCTCCTGCTGGCGTCGCCGCCCGCCTCGTACGACATCCACCTGGACACGTACGACGGCACCCACCCGAACGCGAGCGGCGAACACAAGATCGCGGAGGGATTCGCGACGGCGATGCACCAGGCATGGGGCCTCGGCGCGCCCTACGCCGTCTCCGTCTGACCGGACAACCGGGCCGGGCAGCGCGCGGGTCCCGTGGTGACCCGCGACCGTACGTATCGTTGGACCGAGCACCCGCACCCGGCCGAGTCGCGACCGGGGAGGAGCGCCACGATGACCGTCCTTGAAGACAGGATCGAGATGGCCGACGACAACGGCGAGCCGACTCTGGACGCGCTGTTCGAGTCCATCGAGCGCGCCGCCCCCGAGGGATTCAAGGCGGAGGTCGTCGAGGGGGCCGTCTTCATGGTGCCGCAGCGGAGCACTCACTGGATGATCATCCGCAGGATCGTGCACGCCCTGGACGACACGTTCGGCATGGATGCCCTGGTCCTGTCCGGCGTCCGGATCGACTTCCCGGGCCACCGGAACGGCTTCTGCCCCGACGTGGCGAAACTGCGCGACGGGGCGCGACAGGACGCCGCGGGGCACTGGCTCACCCAGGACATCGAATTCGGTCCGGGGGGGGGGGGGGGGGGGGGGGGGGGGGGGGGAGAAGAGAAGAAAAAAAAAAAAAAAAAAAAAAAAAAAAAAACCAGGAGGGGCGGGGTTTTGGTGTGTGGGGGGGGGGGGTGGTGGGGGTCTCGATG
>NZ_JBWKDS010000005.1:0-120300 GCF_056435845.1 Streptomyces sp. NPDC043867
GGCACGATGTGGAAGGGGTCACTGAGCTTCGAGACCCCGATGCTGTGGGCCACCGGCTTCCTGATCACCTTCACCTTCGGCGGTCTGACCGGCGTGATCCTGGCCTCACCGCCGATGGACTTCCACGTCTCGGACTCGTACTTCGTGGTGGCGCACTTCCACTACGTCGTCTTCGGCACCGTGGTGTTCGCGATGTTCTCCGGCTTCCACTACTGGTGGCCGAAGATGACCGGCAAGATGCTCGACGAGCGCCTCGGCAAGATCACCTTCTGGACGCTGTTCGTGGGCTTCCACGGCACGTTCCTGGTGCAGCACTGGCTGGGCGCCGAGGGCATGCCCCGCCGGTACGCGGACTACCTCGCGGCCGACGGGTTCACCGCCCTGAACACCATCTCGACGATCTGCTCGTTCCTGCTGGGCCTGTCGATCCTGCCGTTCTTCTACAACGTCTGGAAGACCGCCAAGTACGGCAAGAAGATCGAGGTCGACGACCCGTGGGGCTACGGCCGTTCGCTCGAGTGGGCGACCTCCTGCCCGCCGCCGCGGCACAACTTCCTCACCCTGCCGCGGATCCGCTCCGAATCCCCGGCGTTCGACCTGCACCACCCGGAGATCGCCGCTCTCGAGCAGCTCGGTCACGGCGGTCAGGGTGCCAGCGCCCTCGCGGGTAGCAAGGAGGCCGGCAAGTGAAGATCCAGGGCAAGATGTTCATCTGGCTCGCCGCCTTCATCCTCGTCATGGCGATCGTCTATGGCGTGTGGTCGAAGGAGCCGGCCGGTACCACGGCACTGTTCCTCGGTTTCGGCCTGAGCATCATGATCGGCTACTACCTGGCCTTCACGGCCCGGCGTGTCGACCAGCTCGCGCAGGACAACAAGGAGGCCGACGTCGCGGACGAGGCCGGCGAGGTGGGCTTCTTCAGCCCGCACAGCTGGCAGCCGCTCGCCCTCGGCATCGGTGGCGCCTTCGCCTTCATGGGCGTCGTCTTCGGCTGGTGGCTGCTCTACTTCTCGGCCCCGATCATCTTCATCGGTCTGTGGGGCTGGGTCTTCGAGTACTACCGCGGTGAGAACCGCACCCAGTAGCACGCGCCAAGCGCCCGGGAGCCCGGACACTCCGTCAGGAGGGTCCGGGCTCCCTCGTTTGCCGTACACGGTGTCCCCCGCACGGCTCACTCGCCGCGCCGTGGCCGAGGGTGGTTCATAGCGTGAGGCCATGAACCACACAGTGTTCTTCCGAGGCGCAGGAGCCGGTGTCGAGAGGCCGACCGTGCTCGTCCCTTCGGGCCCGCGCGCGCTCGGCCTCTCCGCACCGCCACGCCGGCCCGTCCGTACGGCCGTCAGCTGCGCCCTGCTGGTGGCCGCCCTCGGCGCGGGTTCCGTCGCGTGCAGCGCGGACGACAAGGCGCTCTCGGCCGAGCCGTACGACGCGGCGGACCAGATCGCCTTCAACGGCCCCGCCGGCGACAGCAGGAAGGCCGACCCGGACAAGCCCCTGGAGATCACCACCAGAGGCTCCGAGGGGCGCATCACGGACGTCACGGCCGTGGACGCGACCGGCAGGTACCTGGCCGGGGAACTGGCCGCCGACGGCCACCGCTGGCACAGCACCTCCCCGCTGGCCGCCGAGGCCCACTACACGGTCCGCGTGAGCACCGAGGACGAGGACGGCGCGCCCGGCCGCAAGGTGCTCTCCTTCGACACCGGCAAGCCCACCGCGAAGAAGCGCCTGGACGTCACCTTCGGGCCGAAGGCGGGCGAGTACGGCGTCGGCCAGCCCGTCACCGCCGAGCTGAGCGCCCCCGTCAAGGACAAGGCCTCCCGGGCGGTCGTCGAGCGCGCGCTCAAGGTCGACTCGACGCCCGCCGTCGAGGGCGCCTGGCACTGGGTGGACGACAAGGAGCTGCACTACCGCCCCAAGGAGTACTGGCCCGCGGACGCGGCCATCCAGGCGCACGCCAACCTCGCCGGCATCAAGATCGGCGACCGGCTCTGGGGCGGCAACGCCAAACCCCTGAGCCTCACCACGGGTGACCGGGTGGTGGCCGTGACCGACGCCGCCGCGCACTCGATGCGGGTCTACCGCAACGACGAGGAGATCAAGGAGATCCCCGTCACCACCGGCAAGCCGGGCTTCGAGACCCGCAACGGCGTCAAGGTCGTACTCGGCAAGGAGTACTTCGTACGCATGCGCGGTACCAGCATCGGCATCTCCGAGGGCAGCGCCGACTCCTACGACCTGCCGGTCTACTACGCGACCCGGGTGACCTGGAGCGGCGAGTACGTGCACGCGGCCCCCTGGTCCACCGGCTCCCAGGGCTCCGCCAACGTCAGCCACGGCTGCACCGGCATGAGCACCGCCAACGCCGAGTGGTTCTTCAAGAACTTCCGCGCCGGCGACATCGTCAAGGTCGAGAACTCCAACGGCGCCACCATGGACCCGTTCGGCAACGGCTTCGGGGACTGGAATCTCGACTGGGAGAAGTGGCGCACCGGAAGCGCGCTGCTCGGTGGCACCCCCGACGGACCCCGGCCCGCGGACCGGGCGCGACTGCGTCCGGAGAGTGCCTGAGGCCGCGCCCCGCGAGGGGCGCCGGGCCGTGACCGGCACCGCCCCACCACACGGGCGACGGATCCGGCGGCCCCGGACGGCCCGCGGCCGCCGACACGCCCGGCCGGCCGGACGGTCAGGTTCCCTGCAGGGCCCTGCGGCGCAGCAGAGAGGCCAGCGTGGCGGCGAACTCCACCGGATCGACCGGAAGGGTCACCGCGGCCTCCGCACGGCTCCAGGTGGCCAGCCAGGCGTCCTGCGGGCGCCCGATCAGCACGAGGACCGGCGGGCACTCGAAGATCTCGTCCTTGATCTGGCGGCACACACCCATCCCGCCCATCGGCACCGCCTCGCCGTCCAGCACGCAGACGTCGATCCCGCCCTTGTCCAGCTCCGTCAGGACCGCGGCGGGCGTGGCGCACTCGATGAGCTCGACCTCGGGAACGTCGCCGGCGGGCCTGCGGCCGGTGGCGAGCCGTACCTGTTCGCGGGTGTTGGAGTCGTCGCTGTAGACCAGCACCGTGGCGGTCGGCTGCATTGTTCCTCCGTGACTTCGGCGTCGTACGGGTGTGAACCGCTGCGCGGATGCTACTCCCTCGCACACCGCCTCAGCACCGGTTCGGACAGGGCTTCGATGGGCCATACGGGCTGGACACACCCCCCGGACACTCCGAACGGCACCCCCCGGGGTGAGGGCGGGATAAGCGACCGACATAATGTCGGTCGTGGCGACAGCAACGACAGTAGAAACCGGGCACGCGCACCCGTCGGTCAATCGGCCGAACCTCACCAGCGTCGGAACGATCATCTGGCTGAGTTCCGAGCTGATGTTCTTCGCGGCCCTCTTCGCGATGTACTTCACCCTGCGATCGGTGACCGGGCCGGATCACTGGAAGGAAATGGCGTCCAGCCTGAACTTCCCGTTCTCGGCGACGAACACCACGATCCTGGTGCTCTCCTCCCTGACCTGCCAGCTCGGCGTCTTCGCCGCCGAGCGCGGGGACGTGAAGAAGCTCCGGATGTGGTTCATCGTCACCTTCATCATGGGTGCGATCTTCATCGGCGGTCAGGTCTTCGAGTACACGGAGCTGGTCAAGAAGGACGGGCTCTCGCTCTCCTCCGACCCGTACGGCTCGGTGTTCTACCTGACCACCGGCTTCCACGGCCTGCACGTGACGGGCGGTCTCATCGCCTTCCTGCTGGTCCTCGGCCGCACGTACGCGGCCAGGAGGTTCACTCACGAGCAGGCAACCGCCGCCATTGTCGTGTCCTACTACTGGCACTTCGTCGATGTCGTCTGGATCGGCCTCTTCGCCACGATCTACATGATCAAGTAGTCGGCGCGCCGCAACGGCGGACCGATCCATTCCCGAAGCATCGACGCAGAAGATCCTGACACCGGGGTAATCCGTGAAAAAGCTCTCCGCACGACGACGCCATCCGCTGGCGGCGGTCGTCGTCCTACTCCTCGCGCTGGCGGCCACCGGGGGGCTGTACGCCGCGTTCGCACCCGCGAGCAAGGCGCAGGCCGACGAAACCGCCCAGTCCCTCGCCATCGACGAGGGCAAGAAGCTGTACTCCGTGGGCTGCGCAAGCTGCCACGGCACCGGCGGCGTGGGAACCACAGACGGTCCCCCCCTCACCGGTGTGGGTGCCGCGGCCGTCGACTTCCAGGTCGCCACGGGCCGCATGCCGGCCCAGCAGCCCGGTGCTCAGATCCCGAAGAAGAAGAACATCTACTCGCAGGCCGAGATCGACCAGCTCGCGGCGTACATCGCCTCGCTCGGTGCGGGTCCCTCGGTGCCGACGAAGAACCAGTACAGCCCTGAGGGTGCGGACATCGCCAAGGGCGGCGAGCTCTTCCGCACCAACTGCGCGCAGTGCCACAACTTCACCGGCAAGGGTGGTGCGCTCTCGGAGGGCAAGTACGCGCCGGGCCTGGAAGACGTCGACCCGAAGCACATCTACGAGGCCATGCAGACCGGCCCGCAGAACATGCCGTCCTTCCCCGACACGACGATGCCGGAGAAGAACAAGAAGGACATCATCGCGTACCTCCACGCGGTCAACGGAGACGACACCGAGAGCCCCGGCGGCCTTGACCTGGGCGGCCTCGGGCCGGTCAGCGAAGGTCTGTTCGGCTGGATCTTCGGACTCGGCGCGCTCATCGCCGTCGCCGTCTGGGTCGCCGCTCGGACCGCAAAGGCCAAGAAGTCATGAGTAGCCAAGACATTCCAGAGAACCTGCCTGCTGAGCGGGCCACCGACGAGCAGCGCGCTGCGGTCGGCATCGCGGACGAGCAGAACCCGTTCGCGAACCCGGGGCTGCCGCCCCACGAGCACCGCGTCCAGGACATCGACGAGCGGGCCGCCAAGCGCTCCGAGCGCGTGGTCGCCATGCTGTTCACGCTGTCGATGCTGGCCACGGTCGCCTTCATCGTCTCGTTCGTGACGATCCCGGCCGACAGGTCGGTCTTCATCTGGCCCCTCGGGCACATCAGCGCACTCAACTTCGCGCTGGGCACCACGCTCGGTGTCGCGCTCTTCGCCATCGGCGCGGGCGCGGTCCACTGGGCCCGCACGCTGATGTCCGACGAGGAGGTCGCCGACGACCGTCACCCGATCGAGGCGTCGCCGGAGGTCCGCGCCAAGGTGCTGGCCGACTTCCAGCAGGGCGCCAAGGAGTCCGCGCTCGGCCGTCGCAAGCTGATCCGGAACACGATGTTCGGGGCGCTGACCCTGGTGCCGCTGTCCGGCATCGTCCTGCTGCGCGACCTTGGTCCGCTGCCCGGGGACAAGCTGCGTCACACGCTGTGGTCCAAGGGCAAGCTGCTCGTCAACATGAACACGAACGAGCCGCTGCGTCCCTCGGACGTCGTCGTCGGCTCGCTCACCTTCGTCAAGCCCGAGGGCCTGGAGGAGCACAGCGAGGAGTTCCAGACCGAGATCGCCAAGGCGGCCCTGATGATCGTCCGGCTCCAGCCGGACGACATCAAGGACAAGCGCGAGCTCGAGTGGTCGCACGAGGGCATCGTGGCGTACTCGAAGATCTGCACCCACGTGGGCTGCCCGATCTCCCTGTACGAGCAGCAGACGCACCACGTCCTGTGCCCGTGCCACCAGTCCACCTTCGACCTCTCCGACGGTGCCCGAGTGATCTTCGGCCCGGCCGGTCACCCGCTGCCGCAGCTGCGCATCGGTGTGAACGATGAGGGCTACCTTCAGGCGCTCGGCGACTTCGAAGAGCCCGTCGGTCCTGCTTTCTGGGAGCGCGGATGAGTACTTCAAAGAGCGAGCGTTCGCGCGGGAAGGCCCCCGCCGGTGAGCGGGTGGCGGACTGGGCGGACGGCCGGCTGGGGATCTACTCCCTCGCCAAGTCCAACATGCGCAAGATCTTCCCGGACCACTGGTCCTTCATGCTGGGCGAGATCTGCCTCTACAGCTTCATCATCATCATCCTCACGGGTGTGTACCTGACGCTGTTCTTCCACCCGTCGATGAACGAGGTGGAGTACCACGGCAGCTACGTCCCGCTGCAGGGACAGCTGATGTCCGAGGCGTTCAACTCGACCATGCACATCTCCTTCGACGTGCGCGGCGGTCTGCTCATCCGGCAGATCCACCACTGGTCGGCGCTGGTCTTCCTGGCCGGCATGTTCGTGCACATGATGCGCGTGTTCTTCACGGGTGCGTTCCGCAAGCCGCGTGAGGTCAACTGGCTGTTCGGCTTCCTGCTGTTCGTCCTCGGCATGTTCACCGGTTTCACCGGCTACTCGCTCCCGGACGACCTGCTCTCCGGCACCGGTGTCCGCTTCATGGAGGGCGCGATCCTGTCCGTGCCGATCGTCGGCACGTACCTCTCGTTCTTCCTCTTCGGCGGCGAGTTCCCGGGCGGCGACTTCGTCGCGCGGTTCTACTCGATCCACGTCCTGCTGCTGCCGGGCATCATGCTCGGCCTGCTGGTCGCCCACCTGATCCTGGTCTTCTACCACAAGCACACGCAGTGGGCCGGCCCGGGCAAGACCGAGAAGAACGTCGTCGGCATGCCGCTGCTGCCGGTGTACATGGCCAAGGCGGGCGGCTTCTTCTTCCTGGTCTTCGGCGTCATCGCGGTCATCGCGGCCATCGCCTCGATCAACCCGATCTGGTCCATGGGCCCGTACCGGCCGGACCAGGTGTCGACCGGCGCGCAGCCCGACTGGTACATGGGCTTCTCCGAGGGCCTGATCCGCACCATGCCGGGCTGGGAGATCAACCTGTGGGGCCACACCCTCGTCCTGGGTGTCTTCGTCCCGCTGATCATCTTCCCGCTGGTGCTGGTCGTCATCGCGGTCTACCCGTTCATCGAGTCCTGGGTCACCGGCGACAAGCGCGAGCACCACATCCTGGACCGCCCGCGCAACGTCCCGACCCGTACGGCCGTGGGTGTCGCCTGGATCACCTGGTACGTCGTCATGCTGATCGGTGGTGGCAACGACCTCTTCGCCACCCACTTCCACATGTCGATCAACTCGATCACCTGGTTCGTGCGCATCGCGTTCTTCGTGGCGCCGGTCGTCGCGTTCATCGTCACCAAGCGGATCTGCCTCGGCCTCCAGCGCCGGGACCGGGACAAGGTGCTGCACGGCCGCGAGTCGGGCATCATCAAGCGCCTGCCGCACGGTGAGTTCGTCGAGGTGCACGAGCCGCTCAGCCAGGAGTCGCTGCACACGCTCACCGCGCACGAGCAGTACGAGCCGGCCGAGATCGGCCCCGCGGTCGACGAGAACGGTGTCGAGCGCAAGGTCACGGGCACGCAGAAGCTGCGCGCGAAGCTCAGCAACGCGTACTACGGGGAAGAGAACCAGATCCCCAAGCCCACGGTCGAGGAGTACAAGGAGATCACGAGCGGCCACGGCCACCACTGATCCGCATCCCGGTCACGCGCTGATCGCCACGGCTGGAGCCCCGTCCATTGCATGGACGGGGCTCTTTGCCGTCCCCGGGCCTGGATAGGGTGGACCCTGTCTGTCACACGTCGTGCACGTGTCTTCTCGTCCCTTTTCACGAACCCAGGAGCGGCATATGAGTGCTGTGACCCCCGCTGGAGGCGACATCGCGGCGGGCCGTTCCTGGCCCCAGGTGCTGAACGGCCTGCTCGACGGCCGCGACCAGAGCGCGGACGAGACGGCCTGGGCGATGGACCGCATCATGCGCGGCGAGGCGACGGACGCGCAGATCGCCGGGTTCGCGGTCGCGCTGCGCGCGAAGGGCGAGACGGTCCAGGAGATCTCCGGTCTCGTCCGCACGATGTACGAGCACGCCAACGTGATCGAGGTGCCCGGCGAGACCGTCGACATCGTCGGTACGGGCGGTGACGGCGCCAAGACGGTGAACATCTCCACGATGTCCGCGATCGTCGTGGCCGGCACGGGTGCCAAGGTGGTCAAGCACGGCAACCGGGCGGCGTCGAGCGCGTCCGGCGCCTCGGACGTCCTGGAGAAGCTCGGCGTCAATCTGGAGCTGACGCCCAAGCGGGTCGCCGAGGTGGCCGAGGAGGCCGGGATCACCTTCTGCTTCGCGGTGAAGTTCCATCCGGCGCTGCGTCATGTGGCCGCCGCGCGCGGGCAGTTGGGGATCCGGACCACCTTCAACTTCCTGGGCCCGCTGACCAACCCGGCGCGGGTGAAGGCCCAGGCGGTCGGCGTGGCCGACCTCAGGATGGCGCCCATCGTCGCCGGTGTCTTCGCGGAGCGGGGCCACTCCTCGCTGGTCTTCCGCGGCGACGACGGTCTCGACGAGCTGACCACCACGGCCACGTCGAGGGTGTGGGTCGTGCGCGAAGGAAAGGTCCGCGAGGAGAGCTTCGACCCGCGTGACGTCGGCCTCGAGCTCGTCCCCGTGGAGGCTCTGCGGGGCGCCGACGCGTCGTACAACGCGGATGTCGCCCGGCGGCTGCTGAACGGCGAGACCGGGCCCGTACGGGACGCGGTGCTGCTGAACTCGGCGGCGGCCCTGGTCGCCCTGGAGCCGGGAGACGGACCGCTCGCGGAGCGGATCCGCGCGGGGATGGCGAAGGCGGCCGAGGCCATCGACTCCGGGGCCGCCAAGCGGACCCTCGACCGGTGGGTCGCGGCCAGCCACGCCTGAGCCGAACGCGAGGTGCGCGGGGCGCGGTCCGGATTCTGGACTGCGCCTTGCGCGCCGACGATCTTCTGGCAAGATGCTGTACCAGGTCATGAGCGACAGCCATGAGGCCCCGGCCGGCTGTCCGGCAACCCTCCGTCCGTGGCGGGGTGCCCCGGGTGAAGACCAGGCCGTAGGCAGCGAGGTCTGCGGCAAGCGCGGACCCCTCGCCTCACCAGGGGTCCTGGTCGTCGAGGGAGCCTTCTGTGAGCAAGCGAATGCGATAGGGCGTAGCGCCCCGCCTCCGCACACCCTTTTCACCTTTTCCTGTGCCGGAGCCGCCCCCTTCGCGGGCCGTCCGCACAGCGAATCCGCCTGCTTCTCACAGGAGTTCGCCATGGCTGTCCCCACCACTGCCGCCGACCGGTCCCTTTGTGCCCCGCTGCCCGTTCTGGGCCGGGATGTCACCGTCCCGCTGGTCACCGGCGGCGAGGTCACGTACGCCGCGCTGGACTACGCGGCCAGCGCCCCCGCCCTGCAGCGGGTGTGGGACGACGTCGCCGCGTACGCCCCGTACTACGGCAGCGTGCACCGCGGCGCCGGATACCTGTCCCAGCTGTCCACCGACCTCTTCGAGAACGCCCGCACGACCGTCGCCGAGTTCCTCGACTGCCGCGCCGGCGACCAGGTCGTCTTCACCCGCTCCACCACCGACTCGCTCAACCTGCTCGCCTCCGCTCTGCAGGCCGACTGCCAGGTCTTCGTCTTCGAGACCGAGCACCACGCCTCGCTGCTGCCCTGGCGGGACGCCCGCGTGACGTACCTGAACGCCCCGCGCACCCCGGGCGAGGCCGTCGCGACGCTGGAGCGGGCGCTGGCCGGCCGTGACCCGTACGGGCCGGCCCTGGTGTGCGTCACCGGTGCCTCGAACGTCACCGGCGAGCTGTGGCCGGTGCGCGAGCTCGCCGCAGCCGCCCACGCGCACGGCGCGCGCATCGTCCTCGACGCGGCCCAGCTCGCCCCGCACCACCCGGTGTCCGTGCAGGACCTGGACGTCGACTGGGTCGCCTTCTCCGGACACAAGCTCTACGCGCCCTTCGGCTCCGGCGTCCTCGCCGGCCGCGCCGACTGGCTGACCGAGGCCGAGCCGTACCTCGCGGGCGGCGGCGCCAGCCGCAAGGTGTCGCGGCGCACGGACGGCGGGGTCGACGTGGAGTGGCACGAGAGCGCGGCCCGGCACGAGGCCGGCTCGCCGAACGTGATCGGTGTCCACTCCATCGCGTCGGCCTGCAAGGCGCTGACCGAGGCCGGATTCGACACCCTGGTGGCCCGCGAGCAGCACCTCATCGACACGGTCCGCGCGGGCCTCGCCGAGGTGCCCGAGGTGCGGGTGCTGTCGCTCTTCGGCGACGACGCCCCGCGCGTCGGCGTCATCTCGTTCGTCGTCGACGGCTGGAACAGCTCGCACTTCGCGGCCGCGCTGTCCGCCGAGTACGGCATCGGGGTGCGCGACGGACTCTTCTGCGCCCACCCCCTGGTGCGCACCCTGCTGGGCACCGACCCGCAGAGCCAGGGGGAGTGCGGCGCCCCGGAGGCCGCGCCCGGCGAGAAGTCGCTGAACGCCATCCGCGTCAGCTTCGGCGCGGGCACCCCGGACGAGCACGTCGAGCGCTTCGTCCGCGCCGTGAGGGAACTCGTGCGGGACGGCGCCCGGTGGCAGTACCGGACCGAGGACGGGCGTTGCGTCCCGGCGGTCTGACGCCGTAGGAACGGCTCGGCGCCCCGGGGGCGGTGGGCGCGGTGCGGTCCCGGCGGGTCAGGAGTCGAGGCCGATCGCGAACGCCGCCTCCAGGTCGTGCTGGGAGTACGTGCGGAACGCGACGTGGGTGTCGGTGCCCTCGACACCCGGGATCTTGCTGATCCGGCCGGGGATGACGTCGGCCAGGTCGTCGTGCGCCTGGACGCGGACCATGGCGATCAGGTCGTACGTCCCGGTGACGGAGAAGACCTCGCTGACGCTGTCGAGGGCCGCGATCGACTCCGCGATCTCGGGGATCCGGTCCACGCTGGTCTTGATGAGCACGATCGCGGTGATCACGGCTGGTTCTCTCCCTCGGGGGCCGTCACTGGGGTTTTCACTCTAGTCGCACGGCCGAAGCGCACCCAGGCGTGGAGGAACCCGGCGAAGAAGCCCAGCAGGTGGGCCAGGTAGGCGACCCCGGGGCCCTGGTCGTCGCGGCCCGCCGCCAGCCACTGCAGGACCGCCCAGAAGGGCAGCACCACCCAGGCCGGGAAGCGCAGCGGCAGGAAGAAGAGGAACGGGAAGAGACTGGTCACCCGGGCGCCGGGGAACAGGTACAGGAACGCGCCGAGGACCGCGGAGACCGCCCCCGAGGCACCGACGAGGGGCTGCGTGGACTCGGCGTTGGCGACCGCGTACCCGAGCAGGGCGAGATATCCGCAGCCCAGATAGAAGAGGGCGAACTCGACATGGCCCATGCGCTCCTCCGCCATCGCCCCGAAGACGCAGAAGAAGAGCATGTTGCCCAGGAGATGGAGCCAGCTGCCGTGGATGAACAGGGCCGTCGCGGGGGTGAGCCAGGCCCGGGGCACACCGTCGAGAAGCTCGGCCGGCACCACGCCCCAGCGGCGGAAGTAGGCCTGCTGGGCGGCGAGCAGCTCGTCCCCGGTGCCGTAGGCGGGGTTGAGTCCCGCCGCGGGGCCGATGACGAAGACCAGGCAGCAGAGGCCGATCAGTCCGTACGTCACCGGCGCCGACCGTCCCCGGCTCGTCCCGCCGACCGCCGCACTCCACTTTCCGGTCATGCGGCAAAGCATGACGTAACGGGACCGGACCGCGCAGACCGCCTCGCCGCGTGGACGCCCGAGCGTCGGAGTCCCGCCAGGCCGTAGGGTACGAGCCACACGCACCAGGAAAGCTGGCGCATCACGGACACTAGAGGGAAGGCGAAACAGCCACGATGACGGTTCCCCTGCCGACCGCCGAGACCCGGTGGCGCTGCATGCTCTGCGGCAACCTCACGCGTTTCGACGTGACCCGCTCCTCGAAGGTCGTCGAGTATGTGCACCTCGACCTGGCCGGTGAGCCGAAGGTCGAGGAGCGGGAGGTGGTCAGTGAGACCATCGACTCGGTGCGGTGCCGCTGGTGCAACGCGGTGGACCAGGTGGAACTCGTGGACAGGCCGGGCGCCGGCTCCTGACGATGGGGGTCCCCCCGCTCGAGCGAAGCCGAGAGTGGGGGAGGGCCCCGCGAGAAATTGGGGTGTGAGGGATGGTGGAGACCACGGGCGGGGAGCCGGACGACGGCACCGCCGAGGTGCTCGACCGTCCGCTGCCCGACGGCGTGCGCCGCCGGGTCGTGCAGATCGTCTCCGACGGCTTCGGCGGCCTGACCATGGCCGAACTCCCCGCCCAGCTGCGGCAGTATGCGCGGTTCGCTCCGAACCGGCGGGCCAAGTTCGCGGGCAACGCCATGGCCGCGGCGCTGGAGACGGAGCCGCTGTTCAGACAGCGCATCGCCGAGAAGCTGAGAGAGGCCCAGCCGGAACTGACCGGCGCCCTCGACGCGGGCTCACCGCCCCCGGCCGCGGACCCGCTGGACGTGGGGGCCGCGGCCTACGTGTTGCGCCCCACGGGCTGGGTGAAGCTGGTGACCGCCGCGGGCGAGGAGGCCCAGCGGGCGGACGCCGAGCGCGCCGACGAGGAGAACCGGGCCGAGCTGGAGCGGCTGCGCGAGGAGCTGGCGGCGGCCCGCGGCCAGACCAGGGCCGAGACCGAGCGGCTGCGCACGGAGCTGGAGGCGGCGAGGAAGGAAGCCGAATCGCTGCACCGCAAGCTGCGCAGCGCCCTCAGTGACGTCAAGCGCGGTGAGGCGGCCCTGCGCAGGGTCCAGAGCGAGACGGAGACCGCGCGCGCCGAGGCGCAGGCCCAGGTGTCGGCCGCGGAGAGCGAGAGCCGGCGGCTCAAGGCGCGGCTCGGGGAGGCCGAGGCGGCCCTGGAGGCCACCCGCAGGGCCGCGCGCGAGGGCCGCAGCGTGGAGGACATGCGGGTGCGGCTGCTGCTCGACACGGTGCTGGACGCCGCTCAGGGGCTGCGGCGCGAGCTCGCCCTGCCGCCGGTGTCCCAGCGGCCCGCCGAGACCGTCGACGCCGTCGAGCCGGGGCGGATGACGCCGAAGGACATCGCCGCCCGCGCGCTGTCCGAGAACGACCCCGCGATCCTCGACCAGTTGCTCGCGCTGCCGCAGGCGCATCTGGTCGTCGACGGCTACAACGTCACCAAGACCGGCTATCCGCAGATGCCGCTGGAGAAGCAGCGGCTGCGGCTGCTCGGGCAGCTCTCGCAGCTCGCCGCGCAGACCGGCGCCGAGGTGACCTGTGTCTTCGACGGCGCCGAGCTGGCCGCGCCCGTGCTGCTCGCGCCGCCCCGCGGGGTGCGGGTGCTGTTCTCCAAGGCCGGTGTCACCGCCGACGAGCTGATCCGCCAGCTGGTGCGCGCGGAGCCGGTGGGGCGGCCGGTCATCGTCGTGTCGACCGACCGCGAGGTGGCCGACGGGATCGCCAAGGCCGGCGCTCGCCCGGTGGCGTCGGTCGTACTCCTCAAGCGTTTCTCGCGCGGCTGAACCGGAGCGGAATACACCGCTTTCGGGGCCGAGTCCGCGGTGGTGTCTTTCCGTGCTTACCGGATCATAGGCAACGTACGCACCATGCGTAACGTCTGGGCCAGATGCCCGAATTGGCGAAACCCTAACGCAACGTAGCGTCAAACGCGCATGACTGCACGTGAGTTGTCGGTAAAGAATGCACTCGGTGACCGAGATTTTTCCTGTGAGGATTTGAACTGATCACAAGAAGGTCACTAGGGTCAGCCTCGAACCTCCGCTCGGGTGATCACTCATTGGGAGTGACGGTGGAGGGACACCGCCCGTCGGCGCATCGGCAGGCGGCTGGAGGAAGAAGGAGCTCGCCTTCGTGGCGTCCCACCGTCGACCCAAGCAGCCGAGCCGCACTCGCGTGACCGTGCTCACCACCGCTGCTGCCGCCGCAGTTGCCCTCAGCTCGCAGGCCGCGAACGCCGCGCCGAGCGAGAAGCCGAGCAAGGACGAGGTCAAGTCCAAGGTCGACAAGCTTTACGAAGACGCCGAGAAGGCCACCGAGAAGTACAACGGGGCCAAGGAGAAGCAGGACAAGCTCGAGAAGCAGATCGGCACCCTGCAGGACAACGTCGCCCGCGGCCAGGAAGAGCTCAACGACCTGCGCGACGGCCTCGGTTCGCTGGCCACCGCCCAGTACCGCTCCGGCGGCATCGACCCCTCCCTCCAGCTCTTCCTCTCCTCGGACCCGGACGACTACCTCGACAAGGCGTCCACGCTCGACCAGTTGAGCGGCCAGCAGGTCGAGTCGCTGAAGAAGATCCAGGAGAAGCAGCGCTCGCTCGCCCAGCAGCGCCAGGAAGCCTCCACCAAGCTCAAGGACCTCGCCGAGACCCGCACCGAACTCGGCAAGAAGAAGAAGGAAGTCCAGGGCAAGCTCGCCGAGGCGCAGAAGCTCCTCAACACCCTGACGGCCAAGGAGAAGGCCGCGCTCGACGCGGAGCAGACGCGCGCCACCCGCACCAGCGAGCGCAGCGCCCTCGACACCGACTCCGCCGCCAAGCCCGCCTCCGGCCGGGCCGGCGCCGCGTACGCAGCCGCGCAGACGAAGATCGGTTCGCCGTACGTCTACGGCGCCACCGGCCCCAGCTCCTTCGACTGCTCGGGACTCACCTCGTGGGCCTACGCCCAGGCCGGTGTCTCCATACCGCGCACCTCGCAGGCCCAGGCCAACGCCGGTACGCGCATCTACTCGCAGAGCGACCTCCAGATCGGCGACCTGGTCATCTTCTACGGCGACCAGCACCACGTGGGTCTCTACGCCGGCAACGGCCAGGTGCTCCACGCCCCGCGCACCGGCACGGTCGTGCGCTACGAGTCGATCGGCAACATGCCCTTCCAGTTCGGCGTCCGCATCTGACGCGTTCTGTCCGGTCCGGCCCCGTCGGCCGTCCCGGAAAGCCCTCACCACACCGCCCGAACGGGCGAATCGGTGTGGCTCCCGCCGACCCCGCGCCCCGCTGATGACCTGCGTCTGAGGCGGGGCGTCACGGTGTGTGCCCGCCGCGGTCGTTGGCCGGTGCGTGGTCGCACGGCTACTGTCTGGCGCGTTTCCCCTATTCCGGGGGTCCGTCAGCGGAGGGAGAGCGGCTACCCGTGGGGTCCCATCGTCGCGTTGCACCATCCGGGTTCGACCGGGGCGCGACCAGCGCCGCCGTCTGTGTGCTGTCCGCCGCGGCCGCGGCCCTGGGCGCCGTGCCGGCACTCGCCGAGCCCGAGGACGACACCCGGTCCGCCGTGGACCGCCTGTACGAGCAGGCCGAGCAGGCCACCGAGGCGTACAACAAGGCCGACGAGCGTGCCGACGCCCTGCGCGAGCAGGTGTCCACGGCCCAGGACGAGATCGCCCGCCAGCAGGAGCGCGTCAACACCATGCGGGACGCGCTCGGTTCGCTGGCCGGAGCCCAGTACCGCTCCGGCGGCATGGACCCCTCGCTCGCCCTGCTGTTCTCCGACGACCCGGACGACTACCTCGACAAGGCCGCCGTGCTCGACCGCATCGGCGTGCGCCAGGCGGGCGAACTCAGAAGGCTCCGGACGGCCATGCGCGACCTCGCCCAGCGGCGTGACGAGGCGAGCGGCAAGCTCGCCGAGCTGGACAGGAGCAGCAAGGCCGTCGCCCGGCACAAGAGGAACGTCGAGCGGAAGCTGAACCAGGCACGCCGGCTGCTCGACTCGCTGCCGTCCGCGGAACGCGCGGCCTACGACCGGGCCTCCCGCTCCGGACGCCCCGGCATGCCCGGCTTCGAGGGTGCGGCGCCCTCCTCGGGCCGCGCGGCCGCCGCCGTCGCAGCGGCGCGCTCCGCGCTCGGGCGCCCGTACGTGTGGGGCGCCAACGGGCCCGGCGGCTTCGACTGTTCGGGCCTGATGCAGTGGTCGTACGCGCAGGCGGGTGTCGGTCTGCCGCGCACCTCGCAGGCGCAGCGGTACGCCGGCCGGCAGGTGCCGCTCTCCCAGGCGCAGCCCGGCGACCTGGTGACCTACCGGTCCGACGCGAGCCACATCGCGATGTACATGGGCAACGGCCAGGTGATCCACGCCCCCTACCCGGGCGCGCCGGTGCGCTACGACCCGGTGGGCATGATGCCGGTCTCCTCGGTGACGCGGGTCTGACCGTCACGCGGGCCGCTCCGATGCCGCGGGCCCGGTCCGGAGGTCCGGTTCCGGCCGGGTCCCGGGCAGTGGGCCTACGGCCCTGCCCGGCCGCCGTACGATCGGGAACGTGGCTGGTCGTGGGCGTGTGCCGGGGGTCGTGGCGAACTGTGTGCTGCTGCTCGTCGCCCTGGTGGGCTGCTCGGGCCGGCCGGCGCACGACACCGCCGCCGACACCGTGCAGGGTGTCCTCGACCGGCGGGCCGCCGCGGTCCTGCACCGGGACGCCGCCGCCTACCGTGCGACCGGGGCGGCCCCCGGGCTGGCGAACCTGCGCGATGTCCCGCTGGCCGCCTGGTCCTACCGGCTGACCGGCTTCCACCGCACCGGCGACCGCGCCACCGCCGAGGTGGACCTGAGCTACCGCGTCGAGGGCTACGACCGGGCACCCGTCACCACCGGCCGCACCCTGCGCCTGGTCCGCGGCGAGGGGCGCTGGCGCGTCACCTCCGACAGGCCCGCGAAGAAGGCGGCCGAGCAGTTGTGGGAGCAGGGGGCCGTGAGCGTCGTACGCGGCGAGCACAGCCTCGTCCTCGGCGCGGGGCAGTCGCGGGAGACGCTGCGCCGGTTCGCGGGCCTTGCGGACCGCGCGGTGCCCGCGGTGTCGCGGACGTGGGGCACGGACTGGCCGGGGCACGTCGTCGTGCTCGTACCGAAGTCGCTGGAGGGGATGGCGGGGCTGCTCGGCGCGGCGGCGTCCGGGTACCGGGGGATCGCGGCCGTCACCACGGGCGAGGCGGGCGGACCGGTGAGGGCGCCCGCGGACCGGATCATCATCAACCCGGAGGCGTTCGGCGTCCTCGGCGATCTCGGCAGACAGGTCGTGCTCACCCACGAGACCACCCATGTCGCCAGCCGCGCCCACACCACGGCGGCCACGCCCCTGTGGCTGTCGGAGGGGTACGCCGACTGGGCCGGCTACCTCGGCAGTGGGCGGCCCGCCGCCCAGGTCGCACCGGAGCTTCAGCGCGCGGTGGCCGACGGGCGGTTGCCCGCCGCGCTGCCCGAGGACGCGGACTTCGGCTTCACCGGGGACGCGGCGAGGCTCGCGCGGGCGTACGAGGGCGGCTGGATGGCCTGCCGGCTGATCGCCGACCGCTGGGGCGAGGTCCGGCTGAACGGCTTCTACCGCGCTGTCGGCGCCCACCGGCAGCGCGCCGGGGCCGTCGAGGGCGCCCTGCGGGACGTCCTGCACACGACACCCGAGGCGTTCACGGGGCGGTGGCGGGAGTACCTGCGGGCGCAGCTCGGCTGACCGGGGGCGCGGCCCCCGTGTCCCGGTGTGCCCTCAGGACGAGGTCAGTGTCTCCCTGGTGCGGGTCGCCTGGCCGGGGACGGTGGGGGCCGGCTGGGAGACCGTGCCGCGCCACAGTTCCAGGGCGCCGGTGAGGGTGGCGGCCACCAGCAGGCCGTTGCGCGCGAGGAGGAGGGTGATCCCGAGGGCGTCGCTCGCGACCACGTGCGAGAACCACAGCGGGAACTCCAGGACGGTCACCAGGGCCGCCGCCAGGACCAGTGCGGCCGGCCGGGTCATCCGGGTGCCGCGGAAGCACAGGCAGACCGCGGCGAGCCCCACCAGCCACACCATGTACTGCGGGCTGATCACCCGGCTGGTGGTGGTGAACATGAGCCCCGCCACGAACGCGGCCTCGGCGAGGGTGTGCGCGAGGAACCGCCGGGCGCACAGCCGCCACAGCAGCATCCAGCCGAACGCGACCGCGGTGAGGAGCAGCGCCGCCCCGCTCACCAGGCCGACGTGCGGGCCGACGAACTCCACCGAGCCGTAGTTGAGCAGCACCTCACCGTCCCAGCCGAAGTGCCGGGCGACATGGAAGACGAGGGAGCCGAGCGACTCCACCTCCGTGCCGCGGTTGCGCTGGAAGGCGAGGAAGGAGAACGCCCCGGGCATCGACACCGCGCACAGCAGGGCGAGGCCCCCGACGGTCACCGCGGCCGAGGCCCAGGCCCGCTTCGCGCTCCCTCCGGCGGCGCCCACCAGCACCAGCACCGGCCACACCTTCAGCAGCGCGCCGAGACCCGCGAGCATCCCCATCGTGCGGGGGTGGCGCACCCCGGCCAGCAGCGCGGCGACGGCCACCGCCGTCACCATCACGTCGTAGCGGGCGTACACCGTCGGGCCGAGCAGGGCGACGCCCGCCACCCACATCCAGGCCCCGCGCGGCGACTTGCCGGGACGCAGCCCCGCGTACCGGAGCAGCGTGAACACCAGCAGATCGGCGAGGAGGGCCAGCACGAAGAAGGCCGAGGTGTAGTCCAGGAAGGGCAGCAGGGCGGGGGAGAGGACCGCGAGCGCGGCGGCGGGCGGGTACTGCCAGGTGACGTCGTCCAGCGGGAACGTCCCCGTGCGCAGCACCTCGTACCAGCCCTGGTAGATGACGGAGACGTCGCTCGTGACGTCGGGGCCCGGGAAGGTGAACACCTTGAAGACGAGGAGGAGCAGCACCAGTCTGGTCAGGCCCCAGGCCCCCGCAAGCGCGTACGGAAACCTTTCCGCCCTTGTGCCGGTCATGCCCACCTGGCCCTCGTTCGTCCGGATCCCGTGCGGTTTCGCGGAGTCATGATGGCCTGCGGGGCTGTGCGACAGCCATGAAGCGCGGCCGTACGGAGCTGTGAGTACGGCCGGGAGGGCGGTTGGGTAGGGTCGGGCGCGATGGACAAGACCCTGATCGTGACCAACGACTTCCCGCCCCGCCCCGGCGGCATCCAGGCGTTCCTGCACAACATGGCGCTGCGGCTGGATCCCGGGCAGCTCGTGGTCTACACGTCGACCTGGAAGCGCGGCCGTGAGGGTGCCGAGGCGACGGCTGCCTTCGACGCGGAGCAGCCCTTCACCGTCGTACGGGACCGGACGACGATGCTGCTGCCGACGCCCGCGACAACCCGGCGGGCGGCCGGCCTGCTGCGCGAACACGGTTGTACGTCGGTGTGGTTCGGGGCGGCGGCACCGCTCGGCCTGATGGCGCCGGCGCTGCGGAAGGCCGGCGCCCGGCGGCTCGTGGCCACCACGCACGGCCACGAGGCGGGCTGGGCGCAGCTGCCCGCCGCGCGCCGGCTCCTGCGCCGGATCGGCGAGTCCACGGACACGATCACCTATCTCGGTGAGTACACGCGCTCCCGGATCGCCTCGGCGCTCACGGCCGAGGCCGCCTCCCGCATGGTCCAACTGCCGCCCGGCGTCGACGAGAAGACGTTCCATCCCGGCTCGGGCGGCGACGAGGTCCGTGCCCGGCTCGGCCTCACCGACCGGCCGGTCGTCGTCTGCGTCTCCCGGCTCGTCCCGCGCAAGGGCCAGGACACGCTGATCCGCGCCCTGCCGCGCATCCTGGCCCGGGAGCCCGAGGCGGTGCTGCTCGTCGTCGGCGGCGGCCCGTACGAGAAGGAGCTGCGCCGGCTCGCGCACGACACCGGGGTGGCCGGCTCGGTCCGCTTCACCGGCGCGGTGCCGTGGTCGCAGCTGCCCGCGCACTACGGCGCCGGGGACGTCTTCGCCATGCCCTGCCGTACGCGCCGGGGCGGGCTCGACGTCGAGGGGCTCGGGATCGTGTACCTGGAGGCGTCCGCGACCGGGCTGCCCGTGGTCGCCGGGGACTCGGGCGGCGCGCCCGACGCCGTGCTCGACGGGGAGACCGGCTGGGTCGTCCGCGGAGGCGCGCCCGAGGAGGCCGCCGACCGGATCGTCGCCCTGCTGGGCGACGCGGAGCTGCGCCGCCGGATGGGGGAGCGGGGCCGCGCATGGGTCGAGGAGAAGTGGCGCTGGGACCTCCTGGCGGAACACCTGAAGGAACTTCTGTAGCGCCCCGCCAGGTGCGCGGGGAGCGGCGCGAGCGGCCACGGCGGTGGGTCACCCGCTGGCGAGTCCGTGCCTGCATGGCGTAGGGGTGCCGACGGTGAGGGGGCGTCCGTTCAGGGGGCGGGGAGCGGCGCGAGCGGCCACGGCGGTGGGTCACCCGCTGGCGAGTCCGTGCCTGCATGGCGTAGGGGTGCCGACGGTGAGGGGGCGTCCGTTCAGGGGGCGGGGAGCGGCGCGAGCGGCCACGGCGGTGGGTCACCCGCTGGCGAGTCCGTGCCTGCATGGCGTAGGGGCGCCGACGGCGAGGGGGTGCCCGTTCAGGGGCGCGGGGAACGGCGCGAGCGGCCACGACGGCGGGTCACCCGCAGGCGAGCCCCCGCCCCCACGGCGAAGTGGCGCCCACGGCGAAGGCGCGCCCCACGGCCAGCGCACCGCCCCGCCGCGGACAGCGCCCCGGCACCCGGGACCTACCCCGGGCGTCAGCCCCGGTAGATCGCCTCGATCTCGTCGGCGTAGTCCTTCGCCACCACGTTGCGCTTGAGCTTCAGGGACGGCGTGAGATGCCCCGACTCCTCGGTGAACTGGTACGGCAGCAGCCGGAACTTGCGCACCGACTCCGCCTTGGACACCGCCGCGTTGCCGTCGTCCACGGCGGCCTGGATCGCGCTCAGCAGATCCGGGTCCTCCCGGAGCGACACCGCCGTGGACCCCGCCGGCTTGCCGTGCTCCTGCGCCCAGCGGCCCAGGAACTCCTCGTCGACGGTGACCAGCGCGCCCACGAAGGGACGCCCGTCGCCGACCACCATGCACTCCGCGACCAGCGCGTGCGCCCGGATGCGGTCCTCAATCACGGCCGGGGCGACGTTCTTGCCGCCCGCCGTGACGATGATCTCCTTCTTGCGGCCGGTGATGCGCAGGTAGCCGTCCTCGTCGAGGGTGCCGATGTCACCGGTGTGGAACCAGCCGTCCGCCAGCGCCTCGGCGGTCGCGCCCTCGTTGTTCCAGTACTCCTTGAACAGGTGATCGCCGTGCAGCAGCACCTCACCGTCGTCCGCGATGCGCACCACGGAACCGGGCAGCGGCTGGCCGACCGTGCCGATCTTCGTGCGGTCCCACGGGTTGAACGCGGTCGCGGCACAGGACTCGGTGAGGCCGTAGCCCTCCAGGACCGTGAAGCCGATGCCGCGGAAGAAGTGGCCGAGGCGCTCGCCGAGCGGGGCGCCGCCGGAGATCGCGTACTCGCCGCGTCCGCCGAGCACCGCGCGGAGCTTGCTGTAGACGAGCTTGTCGAACGTCCGGTACTTGATCTTCAGGCCCAGGGACGGGCCCGACGGCGTGTCCAGCGCGCGGCTGTACGCGATCGCCGTGTCCGCCGCCTTGTCGAAGATCCTGCCCTTGCCGTCCGCCTGCGCCTTGGCGCGTGCCGAGTTGTACACCTTCTCGAAGACGCGCGGCACACCGAGGATCAGCGTCGGCCGGAAGGAGGCCAGCTCGTCGGTGAGGTTCTTGATGTCCGGGACGCAGCCGAGCTTGATCGGCGCCATCATCGGCGCCACCTGCACCAGGCGCCCGAAGACGTGCGCCAGCGGCAGGAAGAGCAGGACCGAGCACTCGCCCGTGCGGAACAGCGGACGCAGCCGCTCCACGATGTTGCCGCACTCCGCGAAGAAGCTGCGGTGGGTGAGGACACAGCCCTTGGGGCGCCCGGTCGTGCCGCTCGTGTAGACGATGGTCGCCGGGTCGTCCGCCTTGGCGGCCGAGCTGCGCTCCTCGACGGTCTCGTCGGAGACGTCCTTGCCCGCGCGTTCCAGCTCCTCGACACCGCCGGCCTCGATCTGCCAGACGTGCCGGAGGGCGGGCAGCCCGTCGCGCACCGACTCGACGGAGGCCGCGTGCGTGTCCAGCTCGACGATGCAGGCCGTCGCGCCCGAGTCGCCCAGGATCCACTGCACCTGCTCCGCCGAGCTGGTCTCGTACACCGGCACGGTGACCGCGCCCGCGCTCCAGATCGCGAAGTCGAGCAGCGTCCACTCGTAACGGGTGCGGGACATCAGCCCGACCCGGTCGCCGGGCTGCACGCCCGACGCGATCAGGCCCTTGGCCGCGGCCTGTACCTCGGCGAGGAAGGTGGTGGCGGTCACGTCCGTCCACGTCCCGCCCACCTTGCGGGCGATGACGGCGACATCGGGATGCTGCGCGGCGTTTCTGCGGACGATGTCGGTCAGATTGCCGTCCGCAGGGACCTCGTACAAAGCCGGAAGGCTGAACTCGCGCAAGACTGCTGCTCCTCATAGGGCGCCGGCGCCACGACTCTGTGTGATGCGACGGTGCGTCCAAGGCTCGGGCAGGTGCTCGTGGACGTCATGGTTGAAATCCTGAGCACGACTGGACGGCCCGGACGTTACCCGCCGGTATGGCCTCTCCGACAGGGGGTCCTGGTGAGATGTTCTATGCGTCACACGTGTTGGCGTTCCTTGGCGCACAGTAGTCCAAGCCCTTCGGGACCAGCCAGTAACCGCAGGTCCGACCGCCTCTGTTCACGTTTGCCGCACACCCCTACGCTTGATCGTCATGGCACCCACACGAGGCGGTAACCGAAGGACGCGCGTCCATGTCGTCAGCGACGTGCATGGCAACGCGCGCGACCTGGCGAGGGCGAAAGAGGGCGCCGACGCCCTGATCTGCCTCGGTGACCTGGTGCTCTTCCTGGACTACGCCGACCACTCGCGCGGCATCTTCCCCGACCTGTTCGGCGCCGAGAACGCGGACCGCATCGTCGAGCTGCGTACCGCCCGCCGTTTCGAGGAGGCCCGGGAGTTCGGGGCCCGGCTGTGGGCCGGGATCGGCGCGGACCGCGGCGCCGCCATCGAGAAGGCGGTACGCAGGCAGTACGCCGAACTGTTCGCCGCGTTTCCGACGCCGACGTACGCCACCTACGGCAATGTCGACATGCCGGCGTTGTGGCCGGAGTACGCAGGACCCGGTACGACCGTGCTCGACGGCGGGCGGGCCGAGATCGGCGGATGGGTCTTCGGGTTCGTCGGCGGCGGCCTCAGAACCCCCATGCGCACACCGTACGAGATCAGCGACGAGGAGTACGCGGCGAAGATCGAGGCGGTCGGTGAGGTCGACGTGCTGTGCACACACATCCCCCCGGAGGTGCCGGAGCTGGTGTACGACACGGTGGCGCGCCGTTTCGAGCGCGGCAGCCGCGCCCTGCTGGACGCGATCCGCCGCACCCGCCCGCGCTACTCGCTCTTCGGCCACGTCCACCAGCCGCTGGTCCGCCGGATGCGCATCGGGGCGACCGAGTGCGTGAACGTCGGGCACTTCGCGGGGTCGGGCCGGCCCTGGGCGCTGGAGTGGTGACGGGCGGCGGGCGGCCGGACGCGGTGACGGGGGGCCGGTCCGCGCGCGGTAGCCTTCACGCTGCACACACGTGCGCAGCACCCTTCCTCACCGGACCGCATCTGGAGGAGCCACCGCGATGGCGGAACACACCAGCTCGAGCATCACGATCGAGGCGGCACCGGCCGACGTCATGGCGGTGATCGCGGACTTCGCCCGCTACCCCGACTGGACCGGCGAGGTGAAGGAGGCGCAGGTGCTCGCCACGGACGCGCGGGGCCGCGCCGAGCAGGTGCGTCTGGTCATGGACGCGGGTGCCATCAAGGACGACCAGACGCTCGGGTACACCTGGACCGGCGACCACGAGGTCTCCTGGACCCTGGTCAAGTCCCAGATGCTGCGCTCGCTGGACGGCACGTACCTCCTGAAGCCGGCCGGCGCCGGCGCGACCGAGGTCACCTACCGGCTGACGGTCGACGTCAAGATCCCCATGCTCGGCATGATCAAGCGCAAGGCCGAGAAGGTCATCATCGACCGCGCACTGGCGGGCCTGAAGAAGCGAGTGGAGTCCGGCGACAAGTAGCCCCGGGGCACCCGGGAGTCAGGACACCTCCCGCCCCAGGCCGACGACCTCCAGCCCGTCCGTCCGGCCACCTCCCGACCCGGCCGGAGTTATCCAGTCATCCATCCGGTCGCCCCTGGACCCCGGCCGGAATCATCAGCCCGTCCGGCGTTTGAGGACGAGCCCTTCGGGCGACCGACGCCCACCGGACCTAGGGCCTGTCGTTTGGATCACGCCGGCGTCGCGGGGTCTGGCACGCACATCTGCGGCGTTGTCGTCGGTCGCCGACGCTCCGCGTCGACTCCCTCCTCCGCCTTGCAGCTGCACGCGCCAGACCCCGCTCGGGTCGGTCACGACGAACCGTCGGTCACAGCCAGCATGATCCAAACGACAGGCCCTAGGCCGACTCGCGACAACCGCCAGGCAGGCAAACTCGCCCGGGCGCCCCCGGCCCCGCAGGCAAACTCGCCCGGACGCCCCGGCCCCGCCGGCGAGAACCGCCCAGGTGAGCCAGCTCCCCCGGCCGGCAAGGCCCAGGTACCGTTCACCCCCATGCGCACCATCCTGATCACCGGCCAGGGCGGCACCGGCCGCACCACCGTCGCCGCGGCCACCGCGCTGAAGGCCACCCGCGAGGGCACCCGCACCCTCGTCCTGAGCGCCGACCGCACCGACACCCTCGGCGCCGTCCTCGGCGTCCGCACCGGCGCGGAACCCGTCGAGGCCGCACCGAACCTGGCCGCCTGGCGCCCCGACGCGGCGGAACGCTTCCGTGACGACCTCACCGCCATCCAGGAGCGCGCCACCAGCGCCCTCGACCTCCTCGGCGCCACCCGCCTGGACGCCGAGGAAGTCACCCCGCTGCCCGGCGCCGAGGAACTCGCCCTGCTCCGCGCCCTGCGCGACGCGGCGACCTCGGGACCGTACGACCTGCTGGTGGTGGACCTCCCGCCGGCCCCGCAGGCGCTCGTCCTCCTCTCCCTCCCCGAGGAGCTGCGCCGCTATCTGCGCCGGCTGCTCCCCGCGGAACGCCAGGCGGCCCGCGCCCTGCGCCCCCTGCTCGGCCGGCTGGCCGGCGTACCGATGCCCGCGGAGTGGCTGTACGAGACGGCCGCCCGCTGGGACGTCGAGCTGGCCGCCGCGGAGGCGGTCGTCGGGGACCCCGCCACGACCGTACGGCTGGTCGCCGAACCCGGTCCGGCCGGTGCCGACGCCGTACGCGCCGCCGCCACCGCCCTCGCCCTGCGGGGCCTGCGCGTCGACTCCCTGGTCGCCAACCGGGTCCTGCCCGGCGCCCCGAAGGACCCGTGGGCGGCCGCACTCGCCGCCCAGCAGTCCAAGGTGCTGGACGAGTGGCGGGCCACGTACGCCCTCCACGAGGTCCCGCACCTCGGCCACGACCCCCGCGGCGGCGACGACCTCACCGCGCTCGCCGTCCCCGGTGCGGGTGAATCCGGGCAGCCGGTCGAGTGGCCCGTCACCGACCACCTCGCCGACGACGGGGTGCTCGTCTGGCACATCCCGCTCCCCGGCGCGATACGCGAGGAACTGGACCTGGTCCGCCGAGGCGACGAACTCGTGGTCTCCGCCGGTCAGTTCCGCAGGATCGTCCCGCTGCCGTCCGTCCTGCGCCGCTGCACGGTGGCCGGCGCGGCCCTGCGCGAGGGCGAGCTGCGCGTCCGTTTCACTCCCGATCCCGGGCTGTGGCCGCAGGGCAGGTGACCGGATCGCAGGCGCCGCCGGGACACTGGGCCGCGGACACGTGAACCGCATACCCCCGTTCGGGTAACGTCGGAGGGACGAACCGTAGTCAGGAGTCCGCCATGAGCGAAGAGCGCTTCACGTCCGACGCCGCTCAGCAAGGGGCCGACGAGGTGCGAGCCGCCGACGCCGACGCCTGGGCGAAGGCGTGCGCCGAGGACCTCGCGGCGGAGAAGGCCCGCCGCCGGTCCGAGCAGGGCACGCCGCCCGGCTCCGCCGCCGAGGAACTGCGCAAACTCGTCGACGCCGTCGCCGACAAGCTGTCCGGCCTTCAGTCGCCCCTGTTCGGCACCGTCGCCTCGGGCACGGCCCAGCAGATGGTCAGCCAGGTCGTGCAGCAGGCCAAGGCGGCGGTGGAACCGGTCATCGAGCGCAACCCGGACGTCTTCGACCACCTGGCCGCCGCCGGCTCCGAGCTGCTCGCCGCCTACCGCTCGGCCGTCGAGGCCCAGGAGCGCCGCTGGACCGCACGGGGCACGGACCCCCGCGAGGAGGGCCCCGGTCCCGGGGAACACATCGACCTGGACTGAGGCCCCCTCGGGTACGGTTGCCCGTAGCGGGGCTCGACCGAAACTGAGGGATTCATGGGACTCACCATCGGCGTCGACATCGGCGGCACGAAGATCGCGGCCGGCGTGGTCGACGAGGAAGGCAACATCCTCTCGACCTTCAAGGTGCCGACCCCCACCACACCGCAGGCGATCGTGGACGCCATCGCCGCGGCCGTGGAGGGTGCCCGCGCGGGCCACGACATCGTGGGCGTGGGCATCGGTGCCGCCGGTTACGTCAACCGTCAGCGCTCGACCGTGTACTTCGCGCCGAACATCGACTGGCGGCAGGAGCCGCTGAAGGACGAGGTCGAGGCCCGCGTCGGCCTGCCGGTCGTCGTCGAGAACGACGCGAACGCCGCCGCCTGGGGCGAGTACAGGTTCGGTGCCGGCAAGGGGCACCGCAACGTCATCTGCATCACCCTCGGCACCGGCCTCGGCGGCGGCATCATCATCGGCAACAAACTGCGGCGCGGGCACTTCGGCGTGGCCGCCGAGTTCGGCCACATCCGGATGGTCCCGGACGGTCTGCTGTGCGGGTGCGGCAGCCAGGGCTGCTGGGAGCAGTACGCGTCCGGCCGGGCCCTCGTCCGCTACGCCAAGCAGCGGGCCAACGCGACCCCCGAGCGCGCGGAGACCCTGCTCTCGCTGGGCGACGGCACCCCCGACGGCATCGAGGGCAAGCACATCTCGATGGCCGCGCGGCAGGGCGACCCGGTGGCGGTGGACTCCTACCGCGAGCTGGCCCGCTGGGCGGGCGCCGGTCTCGCCGACCTGGCCTCCCTCTTCGACCCGTCCGCCTTCATCGTCGGCGGCGGCCTCTCGGACGAGGGCGAGCTGGTCCTCGACCCGATCCGCAAGTCGTACAAGCGGTGGCTGGTCGGCGGCAACTGGCGGCCGGTGGCCGACGTCATCGCCGCGCAGCTCGGCAACAAGGCCGGTCTCGTCGGGGCGGCGGACCTGGCCCGGGAGCCCGACCCCGTCATGTGACGCACTCGCTCCGCACAGCGCCCGCCGCCCCCCGAAAGGGGCCGGCGGGCGCTGTCGTGTGCCGGACGCGGCCCGGCGCCGCGGCGGGGCGGACCGCGCGCGGCAGGTGGCGCCCGGGACCTGCGCCGTGCCCGGCTGCCGTATCTTGATCGGCATGTCTGCGAGCACGCCGAGCGCGACCCGTCCGCTGCCCGACTCCCGTACCGACGCCGACGGTTCGGCCGTCGTCCGAGTGCTCAGCTACAACATCCGGTCGATGCGTGACGACACCGACGCGCTCGCCCGGGTGATCAGAGCCTGCGCACCCGACCTGGTCCTCGTCCAGGAGGCGCCGCGCTTCTTCCGCTGGCGCAAGAAGCTGGCCCGGCTCGCGGCGGCCTCGGGGCAGGTGGTCCTGTCGGGCGGTGCCACGGCCGCCGGCCCTGCCGTCCTGTGCAGTCTGCGCGCGACGGTCGAGCGCACCGAGGACGTACTGCTCCGGCTCACCCCGGGTCTGCACCGGCGCGGCTTCGCGACCGCGGTGGTCCGCTTCGGCGGCGTCCGCCTCGGCGTCCTGAGCTGTCACCTCTCGCTGCAGAAGGACGAGCGGTACGAGCAGGCGGGCCTGCTCGTCGACCGTCTCGCCGGACTCGGCACCCCGCACGCCGTCGCGGGCGGCGACCTCAACGAACGCCCCGGCGGCCGGGCCTTCGAGCGCCTCGCTGCGGGCCTCCGGGACTGCTGGGCGACCGCGCCCTGGGGCGGCGAGCACACCTCGACCCCGGCCACCCCCCACCAGCGCATCGACGCGATCTTCGCGACCCCCGGCATCGAGGTCCTGGGGTGCGGGGTGCCGCTCGGCCAGCCGGGGGTGACGGAGGCGGACCTGAGGGCGGCCACGGACCACCTTCCGGTGCTGGCCGCCCTCAGGATCCCCGCCGGCTGAGCCGGCGCCGGACGCGCGAAGGGCCCGGCCGGACGACGTCCGGCCCGGCCCCGATGTCACGCGGTGTCAGACGACAGCGCCCCGTCCGGGGTCGTCCTCGCCCTCGTCGTCGACCCGCATGCGCATCACCAGCGTGGCGAAGCCGCCGAGGAAGCCGCCGATGCCGAGGGTGGCGAGCCACCAGGTCATGTCCCAGCCGAGCAGGACGGCGAGGAGCAGCAGCACGGGACCGCCGAGCACCGCGAGCCAGGCGAACTTGGCCGTGGTGTCGCCCGCGGGCAGCGGGGGCGGCTCGGGCGGCACGAAGTGGCCCTCGTCGTCGTCGCCGAAGTCGTCATCGAGGGCGTCGGGGGACTCGTAGTCGCGGGGGCCGCCGGCGACGCCGGGTGCGAAGGCGACCGAGCTGCCGAGCGGTCTCGCGGACGCCGGGGGCTCCTGCGGGCGCCGGGACGGATCCCCCTGGTCCGGGGCTCCCGCCTCCGCGTCGCCCGTGCCGGAGTCGCCCGCGTCCGAGTCGTTCGTCTCCGAGTCGTTCGTCTCCGAGTCGTTCGTCTCCGGGGCGAGCAGGGCCAGGTCCTCCACGGACTTGAACGGCTTCGAGCCGGGCGGGTCCGGCGGCTCGGCACCGTATCCCGCGACGATCGCCACCCAGGCGGCCTGCTCGTCGAAGGGCACGCTCTGCTCGTCCCCGAGCGGCGGGTCCTTCTCGTCGGGCTCGCCGCGGTCCGCGTCGTACTCAGCCACCGGTGGCCGTCCCTTCCTGCTGACTCACCCGACCCGCTTCGGACTCCTTGCCGACGGCGGGCGCGAGCCGGCCGATGAACGCGTAGCTCTCGTCGAAGATCCGGTCCGCGTCATGGTCCAACGTCGCGACGTGGTAACTCTGTTCCAGCAGGATCTCGGTCACGTCCGTGGACGACACGCGGCCGAGGATGCGCGCCGAGTCCGCGGGCGGCACCACATGGTCCTGGGGGCTGCGCAGCAGCAGCATCGGCTGGGTGACCTGCGGCAGCTCGGCGTCGACGAGCCGGAAGAAGTTCCGCAGTGAGTGGGCGGCGTGCAGCGGCACCTTGTCGTAGCCGATCTCGACGCCGCCCTCCTTGGCGATGTCGCTGGTGAGCCCCTTCGTCGTGCGCACGACGTGCCGCAGGACCGGAAGGGCGTACGCGGAGAGTCCGTGCACCTTGTTCGCCGGGTTGACGACGACGATGCCGCTGATGTCGTCCCCGTGCCGGGCGGCCAGCCGCAGGGTCAGGGCGCCGCCCATGGACAGCCCGCAGACGAACACCCGGCTGCACCGCTCCCGCAGGGCGCGCAGCTCGCGGTCCACTTCCGCGTACCAGTCCTGCCAGCCGGTGAGCTGCATGTCCTCCCAGCGTGTGCCGTGTCCGGGAAGCAGCGGCAGCGCGACGGTGAGACCGCGCTCGGCGAGATACTCCGCCCAGGGCCGCAGCGACTGCGGGGAACCGGTGAAGCCGTGGCAGAGGAGGACGCCGATCTCTCCGCCTTCGTGGCGGTACGGCTCGGCTCCGGGAAGGACCGGCACCTTCGGTCTCCTTGTTCATGAGGGGCGGGAACGGTCAGGGGGCGGGCGTGCTGAACGGAAGACGGCACGACGACTGCGGCGGGACGGCCGCCCGAGGTTCGGGGCGTACTTCACCGTACGCGACCGCACTGACACCGACCAGGGTCGTCGGGGCCATTGGCAGTGCTCCGGGTTAAGGTCTCACCGACGACACAGGAGGCACTCGGTTGATCTACGGCGCAATGAAGTTTTCCATCGGAGGGCCGCTGAAGCTCGCCTTCAGGCCCTGGGTGGAAGGCCTCGAGAACATTCCCGCCGAGGGCCCCGCGATTCTGGCGAGCAATCATCTGTCGTTCTCGGACTCCTTCTTCCTCCCCGCGGTCCTCGACCGCAAGGTGACCTTCATCGCGAAGGCCGAGTACTTCACGACGCCCGGCATCAAGGGGCGGATGACGGCGGCCTTCTTCAAGGGCGTGGGCCAGCTGCCGGTGGACCGCTCCGGCGGGCGCGGCGCGGGCGAGGCGGCCATCAGGAGCGGGGTCGACGTCATCGAGCGCGGTGAGCTGTTCGGGATCTATCCCGAGGGCACGCGCTCGCCCGACGGCCGTCTCTACCGGGGCAAGCCGGGCGGCCTCGCGCGCGTGGCGCTCGCCACCGGCGCCCCGGTCATCCCGGTCGCGATGATCGACACGGAGAAGATCCAGCCTCCGGGCCAGGTGATGCCCAAGCTGATGCGGCCCGGCATCCGCATCGGCAGGCCGCTGGACTTCAGCCGGTACGGCGGCATGGAGCACGACCGCTTCGTGCTGCGCGCGCTGACCGACGAGGTCATGTACGAGATCATGAAGCTCTCCGGCCAGGAGTATGTCGACATGTACGCGACGGCCGCCAAGCGGCAGATCGCGGAGGCGGCGAAGGCGGAGAAGGAGGCCGAGAAGGCCGCCAGGGCCGCCCTCGCGCAGGCGGAGAAGGAGCGGGCCCAGGCCGCGAAGGACCTGGCGCAGCAGGAGACGGACCACAAGGAACGGGCACAGCGGGAACGGTCCGGCTCGTAGCCGCGTCCGTCGGGGTGGGGTGGGGTGGGGGACATGGCCAGACGCGAGAGAGTCATGAGGATGTCGGTCGAGCAGCCGCTGTGGCGTGCGCTCACCGCGTACCGCGTCCTCACCCTGTGCTACGCGATCGGCCTCTTCGTCACCGCGTACGACGAGTTCCCCCGCCCCTGGGTCGCCGTCGCCTACTACGTGGTGCTGGCCGCGTGGACCCTCGCGACCCTGCCCCGGGTCTCCGGCGCCGCCGCCTGCACGAAGCCGTTCCTCACCGCCGACCTCACCGTCGCGCTCGCCGGCGTCCTGCTCACCCGGGTCGCCGACGACGTGTCCCGGATAGAGGCGGGCGGCCCGACCCTGCCGTCGATCTGGACCGCCGGGTCCGTGCTGGCCTTCGCGATCAAGGGCGGCTGGCGCTGGGCGGCCTTCGCCTCCACGCTGGTCGCGGTGGTCAACATCGCCGAGCGCGGCGCCCCGACCCGCGACACCGTCCACAACGTGATCCTCGTCTGGGTCGCCTCCATCGCCATCGGTTACGTCGTCGAGGTCGCCCGCGCCTCCGAGCGCACCCTCGCCCGGGCCCTGGAGATCGAGGCCGCGACCCGCGAGCGCGAGCGCCTGGCCCGTGACATCCACGACGGCGTGCTCCAGGTCCTCGCCATGGTGCAGCGGCGCGGTGCGGTGCTCGGCGGCGAGGCGGCCGAGCTGGGCCGGCTGGCGGGCGAGCAGGAGGTGGCGCTGCGCTCGCTGGTGTCCGGCGGCCTCGTACCGGTCTCCCGGGTCTCCGAGGACGCCGCGCTCGGGGCCGTCGTCCGCGCGGTCGACGAGCCGGACGGCGACACGGACGGCGACACGGACGGCGACCCCGTCGACCTGCGTCCCCTGCTCGCCCGGTACGCCCGCGCGCACGTCACCCTGTCCGAGCCCGGCGCGCCCGTGCCGCTCGCCCCGGCCGCCGCCCGGGAGCTGGCCGGCGCGGTCGGCGCCGCCCTGGACAACGTCGCCAGGCACGTCGGCGAGAGCGCCCGCGCCTGGATCCTGCTGGAGGACGAGCCGGACGCGGTGATCGTGACCGTGCGCGACGAGGGCCCCGGCATTCCGGAGGGGCGGCTCGCGCAGGCGGAGGGGGAGGGGCGGCTCGGGGTCGCCCTCTCGATCCGCGGCCGGCTGCGCGACATCGGCGGCACCGCCGAGCTGATCTCGGTCCCGGGGCAGGGCACGGAGGTCGAGCTGAGGGTCCCGAAGGCCGCGTGGGAGGCCGCGGAGACACGCTGACCCGGACGCCGGACGCCGGTGCCGGTGCCGGTGCGGGTGCCTCCGAGGACGACGAACGAGAACGACAGGCAGAACGACGAACGAGAACGACGAGCAGGACGACGAGCAGGACGACGACAACGCGATGACGAGGACGACGGGGCAGTGATGACGGAGATGACGGGGGCCACGGAGGCCGCACAGCAGGTGGGCAAGGATCCGATCAGGGTGATGGTCGTCGACGACCACCCCATGTGGCGCGACGCGGTCGCGCGCGACCTCGCCGAGGCCGGCTTCGACGTGGTCGCCACGGCGGGCGACGGCGAGCAGGCCGTACGCCGGGCCCGGGCCGTGTCGCCGGAGGTCCTCGTCCTGGACCTGAACCTGCCCGCCAAGCCCGGCGTCCAGGTCTGCAAGGAGCTGGTGGGAGCCGATGCCGCGCTGCGCGTCCTGGTCCTGTCGGCCAGCGGCGAGCACGCGGACGTCCTGGAGGCGGTCAAGTCCGGCGCCACCGGCTATCTGGTGAAGTCGGCGTCCACGGAGGAACTGATCGACGCGGTGCGCCGTACGGCGGTCGGCGACCCGGTGTTCACCCCCGGCCTCGCGGGCCTGGTCCTCGGCGAGTACCGCAGGCTCGCCTCCGAGCCCGCGCCCCCCGCCGGGGACGAGCCCAGGGCCCCGCAGCTCACCGACCGGGAGACCGAGGTCCTGCGTCTGGTCGCCAAGGGGCTGAGCTACAAGCAGATCGCCGAGCGCCTGGTCATCTCGCACCGCACGGTGCAGAACCACGTGCAGAACACCCTGGGCAAGCTCCAGCTGCACAACCGGGTGGAGCTGGTGCGCTACGCCATAGAGCGCGGCCTCGACGACGCCTGACGCCCTGCCGGGAGCGCCGAAACCCCACCTACGAGTGAAGTACGTGATCAACTCCCGGACATTGCACCGGAATTGACCATCCGCCCCATGCCGAAGTGACCTGGATCACTACTAGCGTGAGTCCTGTCAGGCATCCCCGGCGAAGGGACTTTCCATGCGGGTCGGAGTACTGACCGGAGGCGGCGACTGCCCCGGGCTCAACGCCGTCATCCGGGCCATCGTCCGCAAGGGCGTGCAGGAGTACGGCTACGACTTCGTCGGCTTCCGGGACGGCTGGCGGGGTCCCCTGGAGAACCGCTCCGTGCGGCTCGACATCCCGGCCGTGCGCGGCATCCTGCCCCGCGGCGGCACCATCCTCGGCTCCTCGCGCACCAACCCCCTCAAGCAGGAGGACGGTGTCCGCCGGATCAAGGAGAACCTCGCCAAGCAGGAGGTCGGGGCGCTCGTCGTCATCGGCGGCGAGGACACCCTCGGGGTGGCCGGCCGACTCAACGACGAGTACGGCATCAGCACCATCGGCGTCCCGAAGACCATCGACAACGACCTCTCCGCCACCGACTACACCTTCGGTTTCGACACCGCCGTCGGCATCGCCACCGAGGCCATCGACCGGCTGCACACCACCGCCGAGTCCCACATGCGCGTCCTCGTCTGCGAGGTGATGGGGCGGCACGCGGGCTGGATCGCCCTCCACTCGGGCCTTGCCGGCGGCGCGAACGTGATCCTGATCCCCGAGCAGCGCTTCGACGTCGACCAGGTCTGCGCCTGGGTGACCTCACGCTTCAAGGCCTCGTACGCCCCGATCGTGGTCGTCGCCGAGGGGGCCATGCCCAAGGACGGCGACATGGTCCTCAAGGACGGCACGCTCGACTCCTTCGGGCACGTCCGGCTCTCCGGCGTCGGCGAATGGCTGGCCAAGGAGATCGAGCGGCGCACCGGCAACGAGGCGCGGACCACGGTCCTCGGGCACGTCCAGCGAGGCGGCACCCCGAGCGCGTTCGACCGCTGGCTCGCCACCCGGTTCGGACTGCACGCCATCGAGGCGGTCCGCGACGGCGACTTCGGCACGATGGTCGCCCTGCGCGGCACCGACATCGTCCGCGTCCCGATCTCGGAGGCCACGGCCAGGCTGAAGACCGTCGACCCGAAGCTGTACGAGGAGGTCGGCGTCTTCTTCGGCTGATCCCGGCCCCCGTCGGCCGGGACACACCGATACCCTCGCGGCCCCCGGCCGACCGGCGCCCCGGTGGTTCGACTACACCGCGGGCCGCCGCTCGGAGAACGTCCTCGTGCCGTCGCCCGAGCCCAGCTGAGCCAGCAGCTCCCGGACGACGTCCGTACCGCGCAGCGTCAGCACCGACTCCGGGTGGAACTGCACCCCCGCGAACCCGGGACCGCGCAGGGCGTGCACCTCCCCGGTGCCGCCGCGGCCGACCTCGACGCCCCGGGCGAGGAGCGCGGCGCGGGCCTCGTCGTCGCAGCGCGCCACGAAGCTGTTGTAGAAGCCGACGGTCTCGGTGCGCCCGAACAGGTCGACGTCCGTCTGCGCGCCCTGGTACGGCACGTCCTTGCGGACGATCTCCAGGCCCAGTTCGGCGGCGATCAGCTCATGGCCGAGGCACACGCCCAGCACCCCGTGCCGGTGCCGGCGGAGCACCTCGGCGGTCAGTGAGCGCAGGAACCGCATCTTGGGATCGGTCCGGTCCGAGGGGTCGCCGGGGCCGGGGCCGAGGACCACCGGGCCCGCGTGCGCGAGGACCGCCTCCCGCAGCCCGGGTTCGTCGTACCGCCGCACGCTCACCTCGAGACCGGAGGACCGCAGCAGGTGCGCCAGCATCGCCGTGAAGGTGTCCTCGCCGTCCACGACCAGCGCGTGGCCGGTCAGGTCGGCGGCCCGCTCCCGCATCCGCAGCCAGAACGGCGCGAGCGCGGCCCGCCGCCCGTCGAGCGCGGCCCGCACCCGCGGATCGTCGGCCAGCCGCGGCCGTACGCCCTCGGCCGGCGGCCTGCCGGGACGCACGCCCAGCGCGGTGAGCACCCCGGCGGCCTTCGCGTGTGTCTCGGCGACCTCGCTCGCGGGATCCGAGCCGCGGACCAGCGTGGCGCCCACCGGCACGCGCAGCCGCCCGTCCGCGTCGATGTCGGCGGTCCGGATGAGGATGGGGGAGTCGAGGGTCTGCGTCCCGCCCGCGTCCCGCCCGACGAGGGCCAGCGCCCCGGCGTAGTAGCCGCGCCCGCCCACCTCGTGCCGCTCGATCACCCGGCACGCGTTCTGCACCGGCGACCCGGTGACGGTCGCCGCGAACATGGTCTCTCGCAGGACCTCGCGCACGTCCAGCGAGCTCCGGCCCCGCAGCTCGTACTCGGTGTGCGCGAGATGGGCCATCTCCTTCAGCCGAGGCCCGATCACCACACCGCCCCGGTCGCCGACGGTGCACATCATCTTGAGCTCCTCGTCGACGACCATCGAGAGCTCCTCGATCTCCTTGCCGTCGGCCAGGAAGTCCAGCAGGCCCTCGGGCGTCGGCCCCTGCGCCGGATAGCGGTAGGTCCCGCTGATCGGGTTCATCACGACGGTCCCGCCGGACATCCGGACGTGCACCTCGGGGCTGGCCCCGACCAGGGTCCGGTCCCCGGTGTGCACGACGTACGTCCAGTACGCGCCCCGCTCGCCGACCAGCAGCCGCCGGAAGAGGGCGAGGGCGTCGGCCCGGTCGAACCCCGGGATCCCGCCCTCGTACGTCCGGCGGATGACGAAGTTCGCTCCCTCGCCCCGCCCGATCTCCTCGTCCAGCACCCGGCCGACGATGCGGGCGTACTCCTCGTCGGCGACGTCGAAGCCCCCGCCCTGGACACGCACGTCGTGCGACGGGAGCTGCGCGAGCGCCTGTTCCAGCGGGATCCGGTACGTCTCCTCGGCGGTCAGCACCGCGAGCGGCGTCCCGTCGTCGCGCACGTCGAAGCCGCGCTCGCGGATCTGCCGGAAGGGCACCAGGGCCAGGGACGGGCGCTCGCCCACGGGGATGTCGGCCAGCCGGTCGACCACGCGCACCGGGCCGAGCAGCAGCTCCACCGTGTCGTGGTCGTGGCCGGGGGTGCGCCGGCGCAGCAGGGCGAACGGGCGGGGGTCGTCGAGCAGGTCGGTCAGGTTCATCGGTCCTGTTCCTTCTCTCGGGGAGGGCGAGCTCTGCGGAGAGGAACGGCCGGGCCGGAAAACACCGAAGGCCGCCCCTCGGGCGGCCTTCGCGAAGTCTTGCGTACGCGCAGTCAGTGGGCCGCCGGATGAGCGGTCCACCACCAGTTCTGGGTCGAGTGCGCGAACATGCGCCGCACCTTACCCGACAGCCCGGCCCGGCAACAGCGTGAACCGGACCGGCGAGGGGTTCACGGGTGGCCCCGCGCGGCCATGGATGGCCAGGAAGCCCGACCGAGGAGAGAGCCATCCATCCACTGCGTTCACCCCAGTTCCGGCGCGGCCGTGCCCGCGTGCTCACCGTGCTCGCCGCGGCCACGGCCCTCGCCGCCGGCCCGCTCGACACCGCCCCCGCGGCGCCGCGGACCTCCGGCGACACCGTCGACGTCAGCTACCGAGGCCATGTGTTCACCGTCCCCGCCTCCTGGCGGGTCGTGGACCTGGAGAAGAACCCGGACGCCTGTGTCCGCTTTGACCGGCACGTGCTGTACCTCGGCACACCGGGCGACCGGCAGAACTGCTCCGCCGACCCGGCGGGGCGCACGGAAGCGCTGCTGGTGCAGCCCGCCGCGGACACCGGGACCGAGGTCACCGAGAACCGCACGGCCGGCACGTACCGCGCCACCGCGGACCGCATCGCCGTCACCGCCGCCTACGGACAGGACCGCGCGCGGATCCGGGAGATCCTGCGCAGCGCCGGTCTGCCCGTAGCCTCCGCACGGGCCGAGACGCTCACCGGGGCGCCGGCCGCCCTCCCCGCCGACGCGACGTCCTTCCGGGGGAAGGGTTTCGACGCCTGCACCGCTCCGAGCCAGTCGGCCATGGACGCCTGGAAGGACACGTCCGGCTACGGCGCCGTCGGCGTCTACCTCGGCGGGATCAACCGCGCCTGCGCCCAGCCCGAGCTCACCGCGAGCTGGGTACGGACGCAGTACACCAACGGCTGGCGCTTCTTCCCGCTCTACGTCGGCCGGCAGCCCACGTCCGACGGCGGCAGCTGCGGGAGCGGCTGCGCGGCCATCACGGACCCGGTGCCGCAGGGCACGGCAGCGGCCGACGACGCGGCCCGGCAGGCGGAGGCACTCGGGTTCGGCGCGGGAACGGTGATCTACAACGACCTGGAGCACTACACGCGCGGCGGGACGGTCACCCAGCGCGTCCTCGCGTACCTGGAGGCCTACACCGTGCGCCTGCACGAGCTGGGCTACCGCTCCGGGGCGTACGGCAGCGCCACCTCCCTCGTCCCGGACCTGGTCGCGAACGCGGACGGCACCACCCTCCCCGACGTGATCCACTTCGCGCGCTGGAACGACTCCGCCACCACCTCCGACCCGTCGATCCCGGCGAACCTGTGGGCGGACCACCAGCGCATCCACCAGTACGCGGGCGACCGGTCCGAGACCCACGGCGGGGTGAAGATCGGCATCGACCGCAACCAGCTCGACGTGGGCCCCTGAGCCCGCGGCCTCCCGGGCGGGTCCGCCGCGGCGGACCCGCCGACGGCCGCGTGCCGCCGTCCGCGGCAGGGCACCGTCCGAGCGCCCGCCGTCTCACTTGATGAGCAGGTGGTCGGACGCCCGACACGACCCCGTAATGTTGGGGAGGTGACCGTGAACGCTAAGTCCAGCGCGAGCGCTGGCAACACCTGGCGAGACCTTCCCGCGGCGCAGCAGCCCGAGTACCCCGATGCCGAGGCTCTGCGCGATGTGATCGCGGACCTCGAGTCGTATCCGCCGCTCGTCTTCGCGGGCGAGTGCGACCAGCTGCGCGCCCGGTTGGCGTCCGTCGCCAAGGGAGAGGCGTTCCTTCTCCAGGGCGGCGACTGCGCCGAGGCCTTCGACGCGGTGTCCGCCGACCAGATCCGCAACAAGCTCAAGACCCTGCTCCAGATGGGCGCCGTGCTCACGTACGCCGCCTCGGTGCCGGTCGTGAAGATCGGCCGAATCGCCGGCCAGTACTCCAAGCCGCGCTCCAAGCCGACCGAGACCCGCGACGGTGTGACGCTCCCCACCTACCGGGGCGACTCCGTGAACGGCTTCGACTTCACCGAAGCCGCCCGCATCCCGGACCCCGAGCGCCTGAAGCGGATGTACAACGCCTCCGCCTCCACGCTCAACCTGGTGCGCGCCTTCACCACCGGCGGTTACGCCGACCTGCGCCAGGTGCACGCCTGGAACCAGGACTTCGTGAAGTCGTCCCCGTCCGGCCAGCGCTACGAGCAGCTCGCCCGGGAGATCGACCAGGCGCTGAACTTCATGCACGCCTGCGGGGCGGACCCGGAGGAGTTCAAGACCGTCGAGTTCTACGCCTCCCACGAGGCGCTGCTGCTGGACTACGAGTCGGCGCTGACCCGCGTGGACTCGCGTACGGGCCGGCTGTACGACGTCTCGGCCCACATGGTCTGGATCGGTGAGCGCACCCGTCAGCTGGACGGCGCGCACATCGAGTTCGCCTCGAGGATCCGCAACCCGATCGGCATCAAGCTCGGCCCGACGACGACGGCCGAGGAGGCGCTCCAGTACATCGAGCGCCTCGACCCGGACCGCGAGCCCGGCCGTCTCACCTTCATCGTGCGCATGGGCGCGGACAAGGTCCGCGACAAGCTGCCCGAGCTGGTCGAGAAGGTCACCGCCTCCGGCGCGGCCGTCGCCTGGATCACCGACCCGATGCACGGCAACACCTACGAGGCGGCCTCCGGTCACAAGACCCGGCGCTTCGACGACGTGCTCGACGAGGTGAAGGGCTTCTTCGAGGTCCACAAGGCGCTGGGCACCCACCCGGGCGGTATCCACGTCGAGCTCACCGGTGACGACGTCACCGAGTGCGTGGGCGGCGGCGACGAGATCTTCGTCGACGACCTGCACCAGCGCTACGAGACGGCCTGCGATCCCCGCCTCAACCGCAGCCAGTCCCTCGACCTGGCCTTCCTGGTCTCCGAGATGTACCGGGACCAGTAGCAGATCAGCAAGGGTCTCGCCTGTTACGGCGGCGTGAAATGGGGCGCGGATCACATGCGATCCGCGCCCCATCCCACTTTTGCGGGGCCTCGGGCTATGGGTAAGGTTAGGTTTGCCTCACCGATCAGTCGGGACGGCATGACCCATGGATCCCGTCGGGAGGTGAGCCGCGTGTTCGTCTGCAACTGCTTCGGTGTCACCGAGGCCCAGGTGAAGCAGCACGCGCAGGCCGGTGCCTGCACCCCCCGCCAGATCGCCTCGGCCTGCAAGGCCGGCACGGACTGCGGTTCGTGCGTACGCCGCATCCAGGCCCTGCTCGGCCGCGGTGCGACCCCGCGCCCCGAGCTCATGGACCGGGGTCGGCCGGTCCTCGCCGGCACCACGGAGTCCGCCGCCCTGGACGAGGCTGCCTGACCCTCCCGTCTCCCGCGGCGGCTCAGCCCTCCGGCTGCTCGATCAGCTGCGCGATGTAGAGCGCCTCGCCGAGTTTCCCGACCAGTTCCAGCTGGGTGTCCAGGTAGTCGATGTGGTGCTCCTCGTCCGCGAGGATCGACTCGAAGATGTTCGCGGAGGTGATGTCGCCCTTCGCGCGCATCACCTCGATCCCGCGCCTGAGGCGGTCGATCGCCTCGACCTCGACCTGCCGGTCCGCCTGGAACATCTCGGTGACCGTCTGTCCCACCCGGACGTGAAAGAGCCGCTGGTAGTTCGGCAGGCCGTCAAGGAAGAGGATCCGGTCGGTGAGCAGCTCGGCGTGCTTCATCTCGTCGAACGACTCGTGCCGCGTGTACTTCGCGAGCTTCGTCCAGCCGAAGTTCTCCTGCATCTTCGCGTGCAGGAAGTACTGGTTGATCGCGGTGAGCTCGGCGGTCAGCTGCTCGTTGAGGAATTCGAGGACCTCGGGGTCGCCCTGCATCGCAGAGGCTCCTTCCAGGCGGGAAGTGGGCAGGTTGCGCCGCATCCTCGCACCGGCACCCGGGGCCGTCCAGTAAGTGCACGCTTAGTAGGAGTTGCCCGAATCGGGACAGGCCTGGTCATGTGCACCGTCCCAGGTCTGTCAGGATGGAGTCATGGGTCAGTCGGTGGAGCGGGAATCTGGAGAAGCGGCACAGCCGGATCTTCCCCCGGGGCAGCGACTGCAGCGCGGCTGGCCCGTCACGCACTACGGCCCGGTGCCCAAGTTCCGCCCCGAGCGCTGGGAGTTCCGGGTCTTCGGTGCCACCGCCGACCAGGAGAAGCGCTGCTGGACCCACGAGGAGTTCACGGCCCTGCCGTACGCCACCGTCGTGGCCGACCTGCACTGCGTGACGAAGTTCAGCATGGTCGGGGCCGAATGGGGCGGCATCCCCGCGCGCACGATCCTGCGGAGCGCCCCGCCGGCTCCCTCCGTCACCCATGTGATGGTCTGGGCCGAGTACGGATTCAGCTCGAACCTGCGGCTCGACGACTTCGCGTCCGAGCGCACGATCTTCGCCACCCACAAGGACGGCGAACTGCTCACCGCCGAGCACGGCTTCCCGCTCCGCCTGGTCGTCCCGCACCTGTACGCCTGGAAGGGCCCCAAGTGGGTCCGCGGCGTGGAGTACATGACGGCCGACCGCCGCGGCTTCTGGGAGGAGCGCGGCTATCACAACGTCGGCGACCCCTGGCGCGAGCAGCGCTACTCCTACCAGGAGGAGCCCGGGGACGGCCCCGAGCTCTGACCCTCCCGGTGCGGGCGTCAGTGGTGGTACCGGTGCACCACCGCGTGGCCCTTGCCGCGGCCGATCATCCACCGGTTCACCGGTGTCGTCACCACGAAGGCGACCACGAGCGAGACCGCCAGCGCGCCCCAGAACAGCAGGTCGTCGAGGTGCGCCTCCATGGCGCCCGGCCACAGGGCGATCACGGTGTTGTCGATCATCTCCATCACCGCGATGGACAGCGTGTCCGCGGCCAGTGCGACCCGCAACGCGGTCCTGATGGCGACACCCGCCCCGAGGATCCCGCGCAGCGTGAGCGCGTAGCCGAAGAGGAAGGCCAGGATGATGGCCAGGACCATCGTGGGTACGTTGCCCCAGCCGAGCGCGGTCCCGATCACCATGCCGAGCACCTCGCCGATGGCGCAGCCGGTCAGGCAGTGGAGGGTGGCCCGGGCGGCCGTGGCCCAGGTGACCGGGGCGTGGGCGTCGGTGTGGCCATGGTCGCGGTGAGCGTGTCCGGTGTGCGCGTCGTGCTGCATGAGAAGCCCCCAGCGTCAGGTATCGGTTCCCGCAGCTGACGGAACCGTATACCCCCCTGGGGTATTCCTCAACGAAGTCCGCCGTCGCGGAGTTTCTTCAGCCGCTCGATGTCCGCCGCGTGCCCCTCCTTGCCGCCGGGGGTCTCGATGACGAGGGGGACGCCCGCGGTGGCCGGGTGGGTCATCAACGCGCGGAACGGGTCCTCGCCTATGTGGCCGGAGCCGATGTTCGCGTGGCGGTCCTTGTGGGCGCCGACCACGTCCATGGAGTCGTTGGCGTGGATCAGCCGCAGCCGTCCGGCGCCGACGGTGGAGACCAGCAGGTCGAGGGTCTGGTGCATCCCGTCCGGCCCGGTCAGGTCGTGGCCCGCCGCGAAGATGTGGCAGGTGTCGAGGCAGACGCCCAGCCGCGGATGGGCGTCGAGCGCCTCGAAGTAGGGCGCGAAGTCCCAGGTGCGGGAGCAGAGCGAGGCACCCTGGCCGGCCGTCGACTCCAGCAGCAGGTACGGGTCGTCGTCGTGGGTCAGCTCGTCGAGCAGCGGCAGCATCCGCTCCCGTACCTGCGCGAGGGCCGTGGCCCGCTCCCGTCCGCCGGTGGCGCTCCCGGTGTGCACGACCACGCCGAGCGCGCCGATCTCCCGGGCCCGGCGCAGGGAGTGGCGCAGCGACAGCACCGACCGCTCGGCGGTCGCCTCCGTGTGCGAGCCGAAGTTGATCAGATACGGGGCGTGGACGTACGCCGGGACCGACTCGGCGGCGCAGGCCGCGCGGAACGCCTCGTCCTGCTTCGGGTTGCCGGCCGGGGTCGCCCAGCCGCGCGGGTTGGCGACGAAGACCTGGACGGCTTCGGCGCCCAACTCGCGCGCATAGGCCAGGCCGACGGTGGAGAGGCCGCCCGCCACCGGGACATGGCCGCCGACGGGGTTGCGGAGCTGCATGCTTGTCACGCCCTTCAGGGTGTCACGCGCTGCCGTGTGCTCCGGCCCCGGATGTCCCAGGGGGCAGGACCGGCCCGCCCCCGGGGAGCGGGCCGGCTTCGCTCAGCGGATCTCGATCGTGATCGTCGACCCCTTGGGGGCCTTGTCCCCGCCGTCCACCGACTGGTTCTCGACCGTGTCCCCGAAGAACCCGAGGAGCCCCCGGTCCTCGTCGACCTCGAACCCGGCGTCCTCGAGCCGCTGCGTCGCCTTTTCCACGCTGTCGCCCACGACGTCCGGGACCTCGATCATCTCCGGGCCCTTGGAGAGCGTCAGCGTCACCGTGTCGCCCTCGGCGAGCCGCCGGCCGTCGTCCCCCTTCGGTTTCTGCTCGACGACCTCGTCCTTGTCGAACTCCGACGACGTGACCCGCCCGGCGGCGACCTTGACCTTCAGGCCCGCGTCCTCCAGCTCCTCGGTCGCGTCCTCGACCGACGAACCCGTGACGTCGGGCACGTCCACCGCCCTGCCCCTGCTCACGGTGATCGCGATGGCCGACCCGGCGTGCCGCTCGGTGCCGGTGGCGGGGTCCGTACCGATCACGGCCCCCTTGGCGATGTCGTCGCTGAAGTCCCGCGTCACCATGCCGGCCGCCAGGCCCGCCGACTTCAGCCGGTCCCTGGCGCCGCTGAGCGTCTCGCCCTCCAGATCCGGCACCTTCACGAGCTCGGGCCCCTTGGAGATGGTCAGCGTCACCGAGTCGTTCTCCCGGATCCGCTCGCCCACCCCCGGGTCGATCCCGCTGACCGTGCCGCGTTCGACGGTGTCGCTGAAGTCGCGCTCGACCTTCTTGACGTCCAGGCCGGCCGCCTCGAGCCGGTCGCGCGCCTGCGCCTCGGTCTTCTCCAGCACGGGAGGGACCTTGGTGAACTGGCCGGAGTTGATGTACCAGACGCCCGCACCGACGCCGAGCACCAGCAGGACGGCCGCGACGATCGCGAACAGGCCGCGCCGGGGCCGCGTCCCGCGCCGCCGCGGCGTGACCGGCGGACTCTCGAAGCGGCTGGTCCGGTTCAGCGCGGCGTCGTCCTCGTTCACCGGCAGCGGCCGCTGCCCGGACAGCGAGCGCGGGATCACGCTCGTCCGGTCCTCGGCATTGTCGTGGTCCGCGGTCACGGCCTTCGGCGGTACCGCGTCCAGCTGCTCGGGGCTCAGCCCGCCCCGCGCCTCCAGCACCTGCGCGAGCATCGCCACCGCGTCGTACGGGCGCGCCTCGGGGTTGCGGGCGGCAGCCGAGGCGACCAGGTCGTCGAGGGCAGGCGGCAGCCCCGGCACGGCGGCCGACGGCGGCGGCACGTCCGCGTTCAGGTGCTGGTAGAGCACCTGCGCGGGGGAGTCGCCGGAGTGCGGCTTCTCGCCGGTGAGCATCTCGTAGAACACGACGCCGCACGCGTACACGTCGACGCGCGGGTCGGCCGTGCCGTGCTCCATCTGCTCGGGGGCCAGATAGGAGACGGTGCCGAGGACGGACCCCGTGGTGCTCGTCACCGTGTCCACGGCCCGGACGAGACCGAAGTCCGCCACCTTGACCCGGCCGTCGTCCCCTATGAGGACGTTCTCCGGCTTCATGTCGCGGTGCACGAACCCCGCGCGGTGTGCGGCCCCGAGGGCGGCGAGCACCGGCTCCAGGATGTCGAGCGCGGCCCGCGGCTGCAGCGCCCCGCGCTCGCGCAGCACGTCACGCAGGGTGCACCCGGCGACGTACTCCATGGCCAGGTAGACGTACGACCCGTCCGTCCCCTGGTCGAAGACCTGCACCACGTTCGGGTGGGCGAGCCGGGCCACGGACTTCGCCTCCCGGATGAACCGCTCGACGAAGGAGCCGTCGGCGGCCAGCGTGGGGTGCATCACCTTGAGCGCGAGCACGCGGTCCAGGCGGGTGTCCAGGGCACGGTAGACCGTAGCCATCCCGCCGACCGCGATCCGCGCGTCGACGCGGTAGCGGCCGTCGAGCACCTGCCCGACAAGCGGGTCCTGAAGGGTCGTATCCACGCAGGTGAGTCTACGAGCCGCCACTGTCACGCCCACCCGGTCCGCCCGATCCGGGGGCGGAATGCAGCAGACCTGTGACTGTTGTGCGGCCTCACGGACGCGCTTGCGGACCGCCCTCGCGTCAGAAGGCGGGGCGCTCGGGATCCAGCCGCGCACGCCCCTGAACCGGGGAGGACGCCTCGGCGAAGTGCCTGCGCGGGATGCGGCCCGCCCGGTACGCCAGCCGCCCCGCCTCGACCGCGTGCCGCATGGCGTCGGCCATCAGCACCGGCTCCTGGGCCCGGGTCACGGCTGAGGCGAGCATCACACCGGCGCACCCCAGCTCCATGGCGAGCGCGGCGTCCGAGGCCGTACCGGCTCCCGCGTCCAGGATGACCGGCACACGCGCGTGCTCCACGATCAGCTGGAAGTTGTGCGGGTTGCGGATCCCGAGGCCGGAGCCGATGGGCGAGCCCAGCGGCATGATCGCGGCGCAGCCGACGTCCTCCAGCCTGCGCGCCAGCACGGGGTCGTCGTTCGTGTAGGGCAGCACGGTGAAGCCGTCGTCGACCAGCGTCTCGGCGGCGTCCAGCAGCTCGATCGGGTCCGGCAGCAGGGTGCGCTCGTCGGCGATGACCTCCAGCTTGACCAGGTCGGTGCCGAGGGCCTCGCGGGCCAGCCGCGCGGTCAGGACGGCCTCGCCCGCGGTGAAGCAGCCCGCCGTGTTCGGCAGGACGCGGATGCCGAGCCGGTCGAGCACGGACAGCACCGAGCCGTGCGCCTGTGGGTTGACCCGGCGCATCGCGACCGTCGTCAGTTCCGTGCCGGAGGCCGCCAGGGAGCGCTCCAGCACGTCCGGGCTGGGGGCGCCGCCGGTGCCCATGATCAGGCGGGACGAGTAGGACGTACCACCGAGGACGAAGGGGTCGTCGGCCATGGGGTCAGCCTCCTTGGACGGCGGTGAGGACTTCGACGCGGTCTCCCTCGGCGAGGGCCGTCGAGGCCCACCGGGTGCGCGGGACGACGGTCTCGTTCAGGGCGGCGGCGACCCCGGAGGGGGCCGCGGTGAGGGTCGCGACGAGCGCGTCGAGCGCGGTGCCCGGGGCGACGTGCCGCCGCTCCCCGTTGACGTGGATGTTCATGCGGGCTGCTCCGTGCGGGCCGTGCTGAAGCGTTCGGGTGTGAAGGGGCGTGCCTCGTCCGGGAGTTCACCGGTGGTGAGGACGTGGGCCATGGCGTCGCCGGTGACCGGGGTGAGCAGCACGCCGTTGCGGTAGTGGCCGGTGGCCAGCAACAGGCCGTCCAGCCCGGTCGGGCCGAGCAGCGGCGCGTTGTCCGGCGAGCCGGGGCGCAGTCCGGCGCGCGTCTCGGTCAGCGGCAGCTCGGTGATCCCGGGGACCAGTTCGTGCGCGTCGCGCAGCAGTTCGTACACCCCGCCCGCGGTGACCGTGGTGTCCCAGCCCAGCTCCTCGCTGGTGGCGCCCACGACCAGCTCACCGCTCTCGCGGGGCACCAGGTAGACGTGGCTGCCGCGCACGACGGCGCGCACGGTCCGGCTCAGGAACGGCGCGTACCGCTTCGGTACGGTCAGCCGCAGCACCTGCCCCTTCACGGGGCGCACCGGCGGCAGCAGGTCGTCGGGGACGCCCGCCAGCCGGCCGCTGAGGCTGCCCGCGGCGAGGACCACCTGGCCGGCCGCAAGGGCGGTGCCGTCGCGGGTGAGCACCCCGGCGGCCCGGCCCCGTACGACGGTCAGGTGCTCGGCCCAGGTGCGGTGGAGGACCACCCCGGCCCGCTCGCAGGCCGCGACCAGGGCGGCGGCGAGCCGGCGCGGGTCGACCTGGTGGTCCCCGTCCACCCGCAGCCCGCCGCGCACGCCCGGGGCGAGCATCGGCTCCAGACGGCGGCAGTCGCGACCGCTGAGCCACTCCGACTCCAGGCCCGAACGCTGCTGCAGGGCGTGCAGTTCGCGCAGGTGCGCGCGGTCGTCGGCGTCCAGCGCGACGGCGAGCGTGCCGCACCTGCGGTAACCGGGGTCGAGGCCGGTCACCTCCATCAGCTCGGCCACGAAGTCCGGATAGCGGCGCGCGGACGCCAGGTTGAGGCCCAGCAGGGTCTGCTCGCCGTAGTGCAGTTCGGTGACGGCGGCCAGCATGCCTGCGGCCACCTGCGCGGCTCCGCCGCCCGGCTCGGGGTCGACGACCGCGGTGCTGAGCCCCCGTTGTGCGGCCCGCCAGGCGGTCACCAGCCCGATGATGCCACCGCCCACGACGAGGACGTCCGGGATCCCCGCGGACCCCGGTGCGGTGGGCGCGGCGTGCGACATACGCGACATGGGCGTCCAGCCCCTCCCTTCGCCGGCATGACCCGGATCAGGTTCGTACGGTCGGAGGCCGCCCAGCCTCCCTCTCAGCCCGGTGCGTCCGGGCTCCCGCGTGTGCTTTACGTTGGCCACCCTAGCCCGTCGCCCCGGACCCCAGTAGAGGAGTTCCCCGCATGGCCCGCTCGCTCGACGGCCTCGTCCTCGCCCCGGTCTCCGACCAGGCGCCGGGCCAGGTCGGCACCCGCACCCGGTTCGCGTACCACGAGCGGAACGGGGAGATCTGGGCCGAGTACTCGGGCGGGGATGTCGTACGAGGTCATCTCGTGGGTAGGCGTGAGGGTGACCGCCTCGACTTCCGGTACGTGCAGCTGAAGCGCGACGGAACGACCTCTTCCGGGCACTGCGTGTCCTCGGTCGTCGAGCTGGCCGACGGACGGGTACGGCTTGAGGAGAGCTGGCAGTGGGAGTCGCAGGAGGGCAGCGGGACGAGCGCGGTGGAGGAGATCACCCCGCGCACCCGATGACTGACGGGCCGTCAGGTGTCTATGGTGATCAGGTGAGCGAGCAGACGCGGGCTGAGGAACGCACGGCGCGGCAGGTCGTCGTCGTGGGCGCGGGCATGGCCGGGGTGCAGACCGCGGTCGCCCTGCGCGAACAGGGCTTCGCCGGCACGGTGACGCTGATCGGCGCGGAGCCGCACCAGCCGTACGACAGGCCGCCGCTGTCCAAGGCGGTGCTGCTCGGCAAGGCCGAGGGCTCCGCCTTCGACGTCGACTTCGAGGCGCTCGGCATCGAACTGCGCCTCGGCTGCGAGGTGCTCGGGGTGCGCCCCGCGGACCACGAGCTGGACACCGCCGAAGGCCCCGTGCCGTACGACGTCCTGGTCCTCGCGACCGGAGCGGAACCGGTCCGGCTGCCCGGCACGGAGGGCGTCCCGGGAGTCCATCTGCTGCGCACCCTGGACGACGCCGAGCGGCTGCGCCCGGTCCTCGCCGAGCAGCACGACATCGTGGTCGTCGGCGCGGGCTGGATCGGCGCCGAGTTCGCCACCGCGGCGCGCGAGGCCGGCTGCACGGTGACCGTCGTCGAGGCCGCCGACCGGCCGCTGGCCGGGGCGCTGCCTCCCGAAGTGGCCGCGCCCATGGCGGGCTGGTATGCCGACAGCGGAGCCGCGCTGCGCACGCACGCGCGCGTGGAGCGCGTCGAGCCCGGCGCCGTCGTCCTCGACGACGGCTCGCGGGTGCCGGCGGGCGCGGTCGTCGTCGGCATCGGGGCCCGCCCCGCGACCGGCTGGCTCACCGGCTCCGGCATCGAGCTCGGCGCCCACGGCGAGATCGTGGCCGACGCGCACCTGCGCGCCTCCGCGCCCGACGTCTACGCGGTCGGCGACTGCGCCTCCTTCCCCTCGGGGCGGTACGAGGGGCGCCTGCTGGTCCACCACTGGGACAACGCCCTTCAGGGACCGCGCACGGTGGCGGCGAACATCATCGGCGAGACCCCCGCGGTGTACGACCCGGTGCCCTACTTCTGGTCCGAGCAGTTCGGGCGCTTCGTGCAGTACGTGGGCCACCACGCGTCCGCCGACACCACCCTGTGGCGCGGCGACCCGTCGGGCGCCGCGTGGACGGTGTGCTGGCTGCGCGAGGGCCGCCTGGTCGCGCTGCTCGCGGTGGGCCGGCCCCGGGACCTGGCCCAGGGACGCAAGCTCATCGAGGCGGGCACGCCGATGGACGCGGCCGCCCTGACGGACCCGTCGAAGCCGCTGAAGACGGCCGCGGCGTAGCGGATGCCGCCCCGGCCGCCCCGGCCCCCCTCCCCAGGTCGGACGGGCCCGGCTTCCGACTGTCGGTCCCGGATGGCAGGCTTGTCCCCGTGACCGAGATTGACGCAAAGATCGATGCTCTCGTCCCCGAGTGGCTCACCCTTCCCGACATCGCCGAGATGCTCGGCGTCGAGGTGACCCGCGTCCGGCAGCTGGTGAAGGACGGCCAGCTCATCGCCGTACGCCGTGGTGAGAACCGCGCGCTGCACGTCCCCGCCGCCTTCATCGACGGGGCCGAGCAGAAGGTGGTCAAGGGCCTGTCCGGCACCCTGACGCTCCTGCGGGACGACGGCTACAACGACGAAGAGATGCTGGAGTGGCTCTTCACCCCCGACTCGAGCCTGCCCGGCACCCCCGCGCAGGCTCTGAGCGAGAATCGCGGCACGGAGGTGAAGCGCCGCGCCCAGGCGCTCGCCGTCTGATCCGACGACAACCTTCCGGTGTACGGACCACGACCCGCCGGCCCGGCCGGCCGCGGTCCGTACACCGCCGACCACGGGGGACCCCACGATGCCCGAGACCGGTGCCGCCGCCCGCGCACAGCTCGCCGACGCCCGCCTGTACCTGTGCACGGACGCCCGCAAGCGCCAGGGCGACCTCCCCGAGTTCCTCGACGCGGTTCTGGCGGCCGGTGTCGACCTGGTGCAGCTGCGGGACAAGAGCCTGGAGGCGGCGGAGGAGCTCGCGTACCTGGAGCTGTTCGCGGACGCCTGCCGCCGGCACGGCGCGCTGCTCTCGGTGAACGACCGGGCGGACGTGGCCCACGCGATCCGCGCCGCGCATCCGGCCGGCGCCCAGATCCTCCACCTCGGCCAGGGCGACCTGCCGGTCCCCGCGGCCCGCGCCGTCCTCGGCGACGACATCCTGATCGGACGCTCCACGCACGCGGAGTCCGAGGTTGCGGCCGCCGCGGTCCAGGAGGGCGTCGACTACTTCTGCACGGGTCCTTGCTGGCCCACCCCCACCAAGCCGGGCCGCCACGCGCCGGGCCTCGACCTGGTCCGGTACACCGCCTCGCTGGACACCGACCGCCCCTGGTTCGCCATCGGCGGCATCGACCTCGGCAACGTGGACCAGGTCCTGGAGGCCGGCGCCCGCAGGGTCGTCGTCGTCCGCGCGATCACCGAGGCGGACGATCCGGGAGCGGCGGCCGGCGCGTTCGCGAAGCGGCTGCGGGACGTCCGGCCGCCGCCGTGACGCCCGGTGTCCGAGGGATGGACAAGAAGCCGACGAATCGGGACGAATCCCATCTCTCCGGTTGGGTGACCGGCGTCCCCTGGCTAACCTGCGAACATGGCCCTCGGATCTGCTTCCACCAGGACTGATCGCGCACGCACCGTGCGCGACATGCTCGCGACCGGCAAGAAGACGTACTCGTTCGAGTTCTCCGCGCCGAAGACCCCCAAGGGCGAGCGGAACCTGTGGAACGCGCTCCGCCGGGTCGAGGCCGTCGCGCCCGACTTCGTCTCCGTCACCTACGGAGCGGGCGGTTCCACCCGAGCGGGCACGGTCCGGGAGACCGAACAGATCGTCGCCGACACGACACTCACCCCGGTCGCCCACCTCACCGCCGTGAACCACTCCGTCGCCGAGCTGCGCAACATCATCGGGCAGTACGCGGACGCCGGGATCCGGAACATGCTCGCGGTGCGCGGCGATCCGCCCGGCGACCCCATGGGCGAGTGGGTCCCGCACCCCCAGGGCCTGGCCTACGCGGCCGATCTCGTCCGGCTGATCAAGGAGTCCGGCGACTTCTGCGTCGGCGTCGCGGCCTTCCCCGAGATGCACCCGCGGTCCGCCGAATGGGACCTGGACGTCGCGCACTTCGTCGACAAGTGCCGCGCGGGCGCCGACTACGCGATCACCCAGATGTTCTTCCACCCCGAGTCGTACCTGCGCCTGCGCGACCGGGTCTCCGCGGCCGGCTGCGGCACCCCGGTGATCCCCGAGGTGATGCCGGTGACGAGCGTGAGGATGCTGGAACGACTGCCACAACTCAGCAACGCCTCCATCCCGGCGGAGCTGAAAGAGCGGATCCTCACAGCCAAAGACGATCCGGCGGCTGTACGCTCCATTGGCATCGAGTTCGCCACCGAGTTCTGCGCGCGACTGCTGGCCGAGGGAGTCCCCGGCCTGCACTTCATCACGCTCAACAACTCCACGGCGACACTCGAGATCTACGAGAATCTCGGCCTGCACCACCCACAGCGGGCCTGGACCGGCCGCGCCGGTGTGCGACACACTGCGTAGCGGTTACTGGGAGAGGGGCGTACATGGGCTGGACGGTCCTCTACATCGCGTTCGGGATGGTCGCGCTGTGGCTGCTGGGTGAGGTGCTGCTGCAGTACAAGGCGCGGCTGCGCTGGCGGCTGCTCGCCTTCGGCGGTTTCCTCTGCGTCGTCGTCGGCGTGCTGATCCCCTCCGTGGTGGTCATCGGACTGGGCGCCGCCGCCTTCGCGGTCGGGCAGACGTACGTCACGCTGTCCTTCCGCCGCGGCTTCTCGACCGGCTGGGCCATCGGCGGCCGTCCGGGCGCCAGCAAGCGGCGCCGCGGCGAGCAGGACCGCCAGGAGCCCGCGCCGGAGGTCTCCGGTGCGGAGGCGACGGGCGACCGGCCGTACACACGCGACGACGACTACGACCCCGACGACGTCTTCACGCCCGCGCAGCCGTCCGCCCCCGCGGCCACCGCCGTCTACGAGCCGCAGCCGCTGCCCGACGACACCGGTTCCTACGGCGTCTACGACGAGAACGCGTACGCCGGCAACCCGCCCCAGGGCACCGGCCAGCCCCAGGACCAGCAGGCCTACGCCTACGACAGCTACGCGGGATACGACCAGCAGCAGTACGGCTACGACACCGGACAGCAGCAGTACGCGGCCTATTCCGACCCGTACATCGGCACGCAGACCTACGGCAGCGCCTCGTACGACACCGCCGGCTACGACGGCCAGGCGTACGGGCAGCAGGGCTACGACCAGTCCCAGTACACCGGGACCTACGCGGGCGAGACCCCGCCCGGCGGCGTCTGGGTGCCCCAGCAGCGCAACGCCGAGGACCCCTACGGCGGCGAACTCCCGCCGGAGCAGCCGTACCCCTACCAGGGCGACGGCAACGGCAGCAGCACCGGCTACGACGAGCAGTACCGGTACTGACCCCGGAGCGGCGCCGCGGTCACCGCGTCCCCGGGGAGCCCCGGCGGCCCGGAGCCCCAGCTCACCTCACTGAGAGCCCGGAGCCTCGGGTCACCTCACTGCGAGCCCCGGAAGTCCGGTCCCTCCACGACGAGGCCGGTGACGAGCGCACCCGACATCCCCGCGTGCGGCAGCCCGCCGCCGGGGTGTGCCCAGCCGCCGACGGCGAACAGCCCCGGCAGCGCTGTGCTGTTCGACGGGTGCAGCAGCCGTCCGTCCGCCGCCGCGAGCGCCGGGGCGGGCACCGCGCCACCGGCCACGCCGGTCGCCTCAGCGATGTCCGCGGGCGCGTGGACTTCGTGCCACAGAAGACGGTCGCGGAGCCCGGGCAGGGCACGCTCCGCGACGCCGAGCAGCCGCTCCACGTCCGGTGCGGACACCTCCAGGGCCGCCGGGACGGTCGCGGTCAGGGTCACCGCCTCGTGCTCCGCGTCCGGCGCCGAGGCCGGGTCGTCCGGGCGCAGCAGCGTGAGGGTGGGGGCGGCGGCGAGCCCCGGACGGTCGCCGAAGAGCCGGTGCAACTCCTCGTCACGGTCCGCCGCGTGCACCACGGTCCGGTGGGCCGCCCCGGCCGGCCGGCCGCCTCTCAGCGCCAGCAGCACCGTCAGCCGGCTCGCCGCGCCGCGCTGCGGCGGGACGACGCCGGCACCGCCCCGCAGCGCCGTGCCCGGGGCGAGGGCCTCCAGCACACCGGGAGCGACCCCCGCCACCACCAGGTCGGCCTCGGCGACCGCGCCCGCGCTCCCGGCGAGCTCGACGCCCGCAGCCCGCCCGTCCTTCACGACGATCCGCGCGACCTCCGCACCGAACACGAACTCCACCCTGCGGGCCAGGCACCGCTCGTACACCGCCCTGGCCAGCTCACGGACGCCACCCCGCACGTACCAGGTGCCGAAGGCGTGCTCCATGTACGGCAGGACGGCCGCCGCTGCGGGGGCGCTGCGGGGGTCGAGCCCGTACGCCAGGGCGTGACTCTCCAGCAGGGCGGTGAGCCGCGGATCGCGCAGCTCCCAGGCGCCGACCTCGGCGAGCGTGGCGGCCCGCCGGGTGCGCAGCAGACGCTTGTGCGGCACCGCCGGGTAGGGCTCGCGCTCGGCCAGCACCGGCCAGTTCGGCCACAGCGGCTCCTCCAGGAGGGGCCGGCGGGTGCGGTCCCACGCTTCGCGCGCCCGCACCAGGAAGTCGCCCCAGCGGGCCCCCGCGCCCGCGCCGAGCGCCTCGTCCAGGGCGCTGACGACGCCCGCGCGGGAGGCGTTCGACAGGGTGACCCGGGTGTCGTCGGCGAAGACGTGCTGCGACGACGGGTCCACCTGGACCAGCTCGGCGCACGCCTCCAACGGCTCCTTGCCGGTCTTGACGAACAGATCGCGGTAGACCGCGGGCAGCGTCAGCAGTCCCGGCCCGAGGTCGAAGGAGAACCCGTCGCGCTCGAAACGGCGCAGCGCGCCGCCGTACGTCGCCGTGCGCTCGTACACCACCACCCGGTGGCCCGCGACGGCCAGCCGGGCGGCGGCCGCCATCGCGCCCATCCCGGCGCCGATCACCGCAATCCGTGCCATGCCAGGGACTTTATCGGCCGCCACCGACAACCCGGCGCGCGGCCGTCAGCCGGGCCACGCCGTCCGCGCCGCGAGCCGCCGCTCCTCCCGGCGCTGGGCCCTGCGGCGCAGAAAACGCCGGATGCGGGAGACCAGGAAGTAGAGCACCAGCAGCCCGGTGAGCAGCAGGACGCCCGCGATGACCGCCGCGGCCTGCGGGTGGAACATCGCGAAGGTGAGGATCCCGGCGACCCCGAGATCCTCGGCGAGGCTCACGATGATGTTGCTGAACGGCTCGGGAGAGCTGTTGATCGCCATCCGGGTGCCGGCCTTGACCGCGTGGCTCGCCAGCGCCGTCGAACCCCCGACGGCGCCCGCCGCGAGATCCGGGAGCGAACCGCTCTGCCCGGCGAGCAGGGCCCCGACCACCGCCCCCGACACGGGCCGGATCACGGTGTGCACCGAGTCCCACACCGAGTCGACGTACGGGATCTTGTCGGCGACCGCCTCGCAGAGGAAGAGCACCGCGGCGGTGATCAGGACCTCCGGGCGCTGCAGGGACTCCGGCACCTCGTCGCTCAGGCCGGTCGCGCCGAAGACGCCGAGGAGCAGCACCACCGCGTACGCGTTGATGCCGCTGGCCCAGCCGCTGGTGAAGACCAAAGGGAGTACGGACACGGACGCGATCGTATCCAGGCGGCGCCGCCGCGTCCTGGGCCCCTGTGCCCACAACTGAGTAGGTGTACTCAGCCGACCGGATGAGTAGCCGCACGGATGGGCTCGACCTGCGGAAACGACAGAGTGGAGGCACGGAAAGGGGCGCGGCTCCGGCACCGCCGGCACGGGGCGGCGGAACGGAGCCGGGCCCTCGACCGCTCCTCCCGCCGGCACCCGGCGGGAGCGAGGCACGGGAGACCCGGTGGACGACCGCACCGGGCCGACGGGGCACGGGGGAGTACGGGGGAGTACGGAAAGGCGCCGGTTCGGGGCGGCCCGCGGGGGGACGCGGCCGGACCGGACCGGCGCCTTCCCGTGCCGGCCCGCTCAGCGGCTGCCGCTCACGCGCCCCTGCAGGAGCCGGGACAGCGCCGCGTGCACGTCGTCCAGGGACCGCTCCGGCTGGAACGCCTGCCAGTCCAGGGCGGCCACCAGGACCATGCCGACCAGCGCCGCCGCCGTCAGGGGGATGTCGAGTTCGTCGCTGAGCTCGCCGTTCTCCACACCGTCGCGCAGGACGTCCTCGACGACCGCGACCGCCTGCTGTCTGACCACCATCAGGGTGGACTGCCAGGCCCGGTTGGTCCGCCACAGCTCGGCCACGTACAGCTGGGTGAACGCGGGATAGCGGTCGATGAAGACGAGCCCGGCCCTGATCATCGCGTCCAGCGCGTCGACCTTGCTGCCGCCCTCCCGTGCCGCCGTCTCGGAGGCCTCCCTGAGGGACGCGGTGAGGAGCCCGACGCCGTGCCGCAGCAACTCCTCGAAGAGGACGGACTTGCTCGCGAAGTTGTAGTAGACGGTGCCCTTCGCGACTCCCGCCCGTTCGGCGATCTCGTCCACGGTGGTGGCGGAGAACCCCTGTTCGGCGATGAGGGTGACGGCCGCCTCGTAGAGCTTCTGCCGGGTCGCCTCGCGACGGCTGCTCCCGGCCCCCGTGGCACTGGTGCTTTCCATGGCCTTGATTCTCACAGGAACGGTCACAGGGTCAGCTCCGGGTGCAGCCGGTCGAGCGTCCACACCTGCTTGCGGCGGGCGGAGACGGCGGTCAGGGCGAGGGCGCCCGCGGTGAACGCCACGAGGACGGCGCACGCCTGCCAGACCGGACCGAGCCCGCCGCCCGTGATGAGCCTGCGGAGGGCGTCGACGACGTGGCTCATCGGCAGGAACGGATGGATGGCGTTGAAGAACCCAGGACTTGTCTGCACGGGGTAGGTGCCGCCCGCCGAGGTCAGCTGAAGCATCAGCAGGGCGAGGACGAGGATGCGGCCCGCGGCCCCGAAGCGCGCGTTCAGCCACTGCACGATCGCCGCGAAGCACGCCGTGACCAGGAACAGGAAGCCCACCGTCCCGGCCGCCCGGACCATGTCGAGACCGACCAGCCAGTGGAGCACCGACATCAGGGCGGCGGTCTGCAGCACGCCGAGGGCCGCGACCGGCAGCCAGCCCGCCAGGGTGATCCGCCAGGCCGGGGCGCCGGCCGCGAGCGCGCGCCGGTTGAGCGGCGGGATCAGCATGTACGCCACCATCGCGCCCACCCACAGGGAGAGCGGGATGAAGTACGGCGCGAATCCGGTGCCGTAGTTGGGCGCCTTGTGCAGGTCCCGCGAGGCCAGCTGCACCGGGTCGGACATGACCTGGGTGCGCTGGTCCCGGTCGTTCTCGTCGTAGTCCGGGATCCTGCCCGCGCCGTCGTGCAGGCCGCCCGCCAGCTTCCCGGAGCCGTCGGCCAGCCTGTACATGCCGCCGTCGAGGTCGACCGCGCCCGTCCTGAGCCTGCCGATGCCGGTGTCGAGGTCGGCGGCGCCGCTCTTGGCGGTGCCGAGACCCGTGTGCAGCGTCTTGGCGCCCTTGGCGACCTTCCCGGCCCCGCTGTTCAGAGCGTTGATCCTGGTGACGGCGTCGTCGAGGTCCTCGGAGAGGTGCGGCGAGCGCCTGGCGAGACTCCGGGCCTGCTTCTCCAGGGTGGCCAGGTTCCTGTCGAGCGTGTCGAGGCCGCCGTCCTGGTCGCTCACGAGCGTGTTCACGTCGTCGGCGACCGTCGCCACGTCCGCGGCGGCCTGCTTGGCCTTCTTGAGTTCCGGGCACGCCGGGTCGGGGACCACCGCGGTCTCGCAGCGCGCCCTGTGGATTCGGTCGAGGGTGTCGGAGGCGGTGCGGGCGGCCTTGGCGGCGGCCGGGGCGGTCCTCACCAGGGTGTCGAGGTTGTGGCGGACCGCGGACGCCGAGTCGGCGACCAGCCGGGCCGTGTCGCCGATCGTCTTCTCGTTGTCCTTCAGGAAGGGGCGTACGCCGGCGGCGACCCCGTTGACCTTGTCGGCGAGCGTCTGCGTGCCGTCGGCCACCCGCCGCGAGCCGTCCTCGAGGTCGCCCGCTCCCTTGTTGAGCTTCCTCAGGCCCGAGGACAGCTTTCCGCTGCCCGCCTCGGCGTCCTTCAGGCCGTCGGCGAGAGCCTTGGAGCCCTTCTTGGCCTTGCCGATCCCGCCCTTGAGCCTGTCGGCTCCCTTGGCTGCCTTGACTGTCTCCCCGTGGATGTCCGAGAAGGAGATGAAGATCCGGTCGAGGAAGGACCGTGAGGCCTTCGTGGACGCCGCCGTGCGCACCTCGCTGAACACCGTCCGGGAGATCTGCCCGACGATGTAGTTGTTCGCGTCGTTCGTACGCACCTGGAGCGCGCCCGTCTCGGGGGAGTCCCCGGAGCTGGACGCGATCCGCCGGCTGAAGTCCTCCGGCATGGTGAGCGACAGGTAGTACGTGCCGTCCTCGACGCCCCTGCGGGCCTCGGCGGCGCTCACCTCGTGCCACTCGAAGGTGTCGCTCTCGTGCAGCCCCTTGGTGATGTCGTCGCCTGCGGTCAGCTTCCGTCCGGCGGCGGTCGCCCCCGCGTCGTCGTTCACCAGCGCCACGGGGATGCGGTCCAGGCGCCCGTACGGGTCCCAGAACGAGTACAGGTAGAGGGCGCCGTAGAGCAGGGGCAGCAGCAACAGGGCGGCCAGTGCCGCGCGCGGCAGCCTTCCCCTGCCGAAGCGCCGAAGCTCAAGCGCGGCCAGTTTCGGCGAGCGCATCAGCCGTCTCCTTGTCGTCGTCCATGTCGGCCTTGTCGCGCTTGTCGTCCATGCGACCGTTGCGGTCCTCGTGGTCCATGCGGTCCTTGCGGTCCTCGCGGACTTCGTCGTGCCGGTCCGCGTGCCCGGGTTCGTCCCGCCGGCCGGGGTCCTGTCCCGCGTCCGGGCCGGGCTCTCCGGGTGGTGCGGGGCCGGTCGAGACGACGACGGCTCCCTCGGGGGCCTCGCTGCACACCGCCACGACCGTGGTTCCCGACGCGGTCAGCGCCCTCAACAGGGCCCAGGCCTCCGTCCGTTCGGCGTCCGACAGCTTGAGGTCGGTGTCGTCGACGGCCAGCAGCCGCGGTTCGCCGACGAGGGCCAGCGCGACGGAGAGCCGCAGCGCCTCCAGCCGCTCCAGGTCGCGCACGGCCGTCCGCGTTCCCTTGGGCAGGGCGGCGGGGTCGAGTCCGGCGGCCGCAAGGGCCCGTTCGGCACGCTGTCCGGCCTCGGCCAGCCGCTCCGCACGCGGGCGCACAAGTCCGCGCACGGTGTCGCGCAGCGGGCCGGTGAACCGGCGCTGCAGCAGCGCGCGTTCGAGGAGGTGCTCCCCGACGGTCAGAGCCGGTTCCAGGTCCGTGACGCCGGGGACATGGGCGAGCGCGCTGATCCCGCGCACCGCCGCCATCTGCTGGGGCAGCGCGAGGGAACCGACCGACGCCCGCCCCTCGGTGGGCTTCATCCGCCCGGTGAGCGCGAGCAGCAGACAGGTCCGGCCGGAGCCCGACGGTCCCTCCACCGCGATCAGCGAGCCGGGTTCCGCGTCGATGCCGACGCCCCGGAACGCCCACCCGCGCGGCCCCTTGAGACCGAACCCCTCCGCACCGACGGCGACCGCGGCGACTGCTTCTGGCTCGCCCATGTCCCCCCTCGCTCCCCTGAGGCGGGGCCGCGCACGGCCCCTTTTGAACTGACTGGTCAGTGCAAAAACTATCTCGAACTCCTGACCGAGGCAAAAGACCAGGTCGGAACGGATTGTCAGTGCCATAGCTCACGATGGGTACATACGGCCACAGTGCCGTCACACAGACGACAGGAGGTTCGTCATGGCCACCTCTTCCGCAGCCGCCGCCCACCGGTTCGGCGCCGCCGGCCCTGCCCCCTCACTGACCGGTCCGGCGAGCGACGTGCACCCCGTGCTGCGCCGGACGTCTGCTCCGCCCGCAGCCCTCGACCTGCTCGCCCAGGCCCGCGCCGGGCTCGAGGAGGCGACCACCCTCGAGACGCCCAACGAGCGCTATGCCACGGCGCACCTGGCGGCCCTGCGCACCGCCGCCGCCGTGCTCGCCGCGCGGGGACGCCCGGAGACCACGCCCCGACGCCGGGCGCGCATCCGGAGCGCCTGGGAAGTGCTCCCCGAGATCGCGCCCGAACTGGCCGAGTGGGGCGCGCTCTTCGCCTCCGGAGCCGGGCGCCGGGCCCGCGCGGAAGCGGGCATACAGGGCGCGGCCGGCCCGCGTGACGCCGACGACCTGATACGCGACGTGGCCATGTTCCTGCGCCTCGTCGAGCGGATGCTGGTCCTCCAGCCGGTCCTGCCGCAGCCCCGGCAGGACGAGGACCACGAGGTCCCGGACGCGGGGTGAGCGCCCGCCGTCGCGTGCTCTGCCGCGGGACTGGCGTGTGATCCTCGTGGATCCGCGTGACCCACCGTGCGATTGCCACCGTGATCCACCGCGTGGTCGACCGCGTGGTCGACCGCGTGATCCACCGCGTGATCCACCGCGTGATCCACCGCGTGAGACGGGGAGCCGGGCACGGCGGCGGAGGCAATAGGGTGGGAGGCGCATGCAGCCTCCCAGCGGGAGGCGTCCCGATCGCTCCGCCGGACAGCAGGCGGTGCCGCGCCGAGGAGTCAACTGCCGTGTCGGACCCGATGCGCCCCCGCGCTGCCCTCCGTACCGCCGTGGTCTGGGAGGTCCTCCAGGACGCTCTCGACCGCCGCGTGAAGGCCACGGGGCGGGAATCGCTCGACGTCCTCGACACCGGGGGCGGCAGCGGCAACTTCGCGGTGCCCGTGGCCCGCCTCGGCCACCGCGTCACGGTCGTCGACCCCAGCCCGAACGCGCTGTTCGCGCTGGAGCGCCGCGCCGGTGAGGCGGGCGTCGCCGACCGTGTGAAGGGCGTCCAGGGCGACGCCCACGGCCTCTTCGACGTCGTCGAGCGCGGCGGCTACGACGCGGTGCTCTGCCACGGCGTCCTGGAGTACGTGGACGACCCCGCCGAGGGTGTGCGCAACGTGGTGGACGCCCTGCGCCCCGAGGGCGTCCTCAGTCTGCTCGCCGCCGGCCTGGGCGGAGCGGTGCTCGCACGCGCCCTCGCCGGGCACTTCAAGGAGGCCAGGCAGGCGCTCGACGACCCGGACGGACGCTGGGGTGAGGGTGACCCCGTACCGCACCGCTTCACCGCAGGACAGCTCACCGCGCTCGTCGAGGGCGCGGGCCTGCGGGTGGGTGCCGTGCACGGGGTGCGGGTCTTCGCCGACCTGGTCCCCGGCGTCCTCGTGGACACCGAACCGGGCGCCCTCGACGCGCTGCTCAAGCTGGAGGCCGCGGCGGCCGAGCTCGCCGCCTTCCACTCGGTGGCGACACAGCTCCATGTGCTGGGTGAGTCCCGGGGTGCCGGCGGGGCGTGAGTCGCCGTCCGTGACGCGCCGCTGATCAGCGCCGGGGCGGCGGATGGAGTACGCCACAGGCCCCCCGATCGGACGCCCCGCGCCGTATGATCGAGGGAGACCACCCGGCATGACGGGTCGGCCGCCGGGGAATGCACGCTCCAGCGGGCCGGACCGCCGTGGCGGGTTCCGGTTGGCCGATTGGCGTAGAGGGGCGGGTTTCACGGGGGCGATTCCCTGCCTATCCTGAAGGGGACCCCCAGTCGCCCCGGCGACTGCACGATGAGGAGGACTCCGTGCCGCTCTCGGAGCACGAGCAGCGAATGCTCGAGCAGATGGAGCGAGCGCTGTACGCCGAAGATCCCAAGTTCGCGACAGCGCTTGAGGGAAGCGGGCTGCGTACGTACACCCGGCGACGGGTCTACCAGGCGGTCGCGGGCTTTCTGGTGGGTATCGCGCTCCTCATGGCCGGAATGGTCGCCCAGCAGATCTGGATCAGCGTGGTGGGCTTCCTCGTCATGCTGGGCTGTGCGGTGCTCGCCGTCACCGGTTGGCGCAAGGCCCCCAAGCCGGGTGAACAGCCGGCCGCCGGTGCGCCGGGCGTCCGTCGTCAGCCGCGGCAGCGCCGCTCCATGATGGACCGCATCGAACAACGCTGGCAGCGCCGTCGAGACGAGCAGGGCCACTAGGGCCTGTCTGCCCTAACCCTGCGGGTCGCCACAGCCACAGACATCGCGTGAGGGGGTGTCCTGCCCCGGCCGGGCAGGACACCCCCTCACGCACGTCGCCACCCGGCCCCGGCCTCGGCCGGCTAGCCGGTCAGTCCCGCCCGGAGCGGCGGGGCGAGGCCGGTCCGCCCGCCCGGAGAGGTGGACCGGGCCGGTCCGCCGGCCCCGGAGAGGTGCAGCGGGCCGGTGCGCCCGGTGGGGCCAGGCGCGGAGAGGCGCGCCGCGGTCGGCCCCTGAGCCGTCCCTCCGTCCTCGGGAACCGGCAGGGCCCACTCCTCGACCGGCGGGGACCGACGGGGCCCTCTCCCACTTCGCGGGAACCAAGTGGGCCCCCTCCCGCCCGTGACCGGAACCGGCAGGGCCCCTCAAGCCCGTGACCGGGAACCGACGGGGCCCTCGCCCGGCGTCGGGCGAGGGGCCCCTGTTCGCGTCAGCCGTTCTGGCCCGAAGGGCGTCGCAGCAAGGCCGCCCGGCGCGCGGAGAGTCCGGACAGCAGGGCCGTCCAGCGGAACGAGGCGGCCCAGGCCACCCGGACGGCCGAGCGCGGCGCCAGCAGCGCCCGCAGCCGGGTGGAACGGCTCACCGACGCCCGGAGCGCGTCCGTGACCCGCCGGGCGTCTTCCGCGATCCCCGCCGCCGGCTGGGGACGGGGAGCGTAGAGGACCTGCTCCACCGTGGACGCCAGCCGGTGCACCGCCGCCTCCGCGGGCGGATCCAGCCGTCCGAGCCGGACGATCCGCGCGGCCGCCCCGCGCGGCGTCCGGGACTCGTCCGGCCCGATGCCGTGGTCCCACGCCGTGTCCGTCACCTCCTGCCAGGCGGCGAGGGCGTGAGCCGCGAGGGCCGCCTCCGAACGCCCGTGCGCGCCGAGCCGCACGGCCCGGACCCGGGCCCGCCACAGCATCGGCAGGAACGGGACCGCCAGTACCGCGAGCCCGGCCAGGACGAGCAGCGGCAGCAGCCACCAGGGCCGGCCGCCGTCGTCGGAGCCGGCCGTGGCCAGGGCGGACTCGCTCGGGCAGGCCTCCAGCTTCTTCTGCTGGACCGAGCAGCTCTCGCTCGCCGACGGCGCGGCGGACGGGGCGGTGGACGCGGACCCGGACGGCCTCGGCACCGACGGGACGCTGCTGTCCGGTGTGTCCGCCTGCGTGTACTCGGGCACCGTGCCCCGGTTGGGGGTGGGCTCGAAGCGGGTCCAGCCGACCCCCTCGAAGTACAGCTCGGGCCAGGCGTGCGCGTCCCGCAGGCCCACCGACATCGAACCGTCCGCCTGCGGCGAGCCGGGCGTGAAGCCCACCGCGACCCGGGCGGGTATGCCCAGGGTGCGGGCCATCGAGGCCATCGCGAAGGAGAAGTGGACGCAGAAGCCCTCCTTCTCCCGCAGGAAGCGCGCGATCGCGGCGGAACCGCTGCCGACCTGCACCTGGGTGTCGTACGTGAATCCGCCGTCGACGGCGAAGTAGTCCTGGAGGTCGACCGCCCGCTCGTAGTCGTTCGTCGCGTCCTCGGTGACCTTGAGCGCGGTCTGCGCCACCTCGGGCGGCAGCGACTCCGGGACCTTGGTGAACTCGCGCTGCAGGGCGGCCGGCGGCTGCGGGGCGGAGGCCAGCTGCTCCGCGGTCGGCTGCACGATCAGGCTCGCCACCTCGTACCGCGCGCCGCGGGTGTTCTGGCCGTGGTCGCCGACGAGCGTGCGGCCCAGCGGTTCGTAGCGCCAGTTGCCGTCGATGTCCACCTTGCTGGCGGGGTAGGGCATCGGCAGCCAGTCCTGCGCGTACCAGTCGGACGCCGAGATGCGCGTCCGGATCTCCGACCGGCGGATGTCGGGACCGAGGCCGATGGGGGTCGGCAATGTGTCCGGCACCGCCTGGATGCGGCGCTGGGCCGGCTTCCAGGCCGTGCCGTCGAACTCGTCGAGGGAGACGATCCGCAGATACAGGTCCTGCGTGTCCTCGGTGTCGGTGCGGTACGACATGACCTGGCGGTCCTCGTTCACGTTCAGGCTGTCGCGCAGCGAGACCAGGGGGTTCACCGCGGAGATCGTGCCGCCGCCCCCGGAGCCCGCCCCGGCGCCGGTCCCGGCGCCGTCCAGCAGGCCGCCGTCCAGGGCGGGCAGACCGAGCGGCACCACCAGGGCGATGCCCAGGGCCACCGCGCCGATGCGCCGCCCGGTGCGGACGGGGGCGACCGCGCCGCTCCCCGCGTCCGGACCGGGGCCGCGGGGGCCGCCGCCGAAGACACGGCCCCACTGGGAGAGCCGTTCCCGGCCCTCCGCCAGCAGCAGCATGAGATATCCGCAGGCCGCGAGCAGGAACCACAGCCACGCAGTGCCGCCGTCCGAGAGGCCCGCGGCGACCGAGTACAGCGCGAGCAGCGGCAGCCCGGCCGGGGCGGCGCTGCGGAACGTCACCGCGAGCACGTCCACGGCGAGGCCGATCACCAGGACCCCGCCGACCAGCATCAGCCTGATGCCGTCCGACAGCGGAGCCGGGATCGCATACCGCCCGACGTCGTCCGAGCCCGCCTGGAGCAGGGCCCCCAGCCGGGCGAACACCTCCGGTCCCGGGATCACGCCCGCGACGGCCTGCCCGCGCGCGAAGGCCAGCGTCAGCAGCACCAGCGTCACCAGCGCCTGCAGAGCCACCGTCAGCGCCCGGGCCAGCGGCACCCGCCGGGCCAGCGCGCCCACCGTGGTCTGGACCGTCAGCAGCAGGGCCGCCTGCAGAATCCACGTCGCCGGGTCGACCAGCGGCAGCAAAGCGCAGGATGTCAGCAGCGTCGCCGCCGCGGCACACAGCGCCAGTCGTGCCCGCCCGCTCATGAGCCGCCTCCCATCGGGCTGCCCGTGGCCGCGGCGCTCGTGCGCTGCCGGTCGGCCTGCCGCCACAGGTCGGCGAAATCCGCTCCCCGCGGCACCTTCACCGCGGTCCAGCCCGCCTCGCGCAGCATGCGCAGCCTTCTCTCCCCGCTTCCGTCCGGCGGGCCGGGGGCACCGGACGGCTGCCGCACCCACGCGTCGCTCTCCAGCAGGAAGGCGAGGGCGCCGCCGCTGCGCCGGCGCATCCTGGCGAGCACCGTCGCCTGCTCCTCGTCCAGGTCGCCGAGGAAGGCGATCAGCAGCCCCTCGCTCCCGCCGCGCAGCGCGTCGTAGGCGCGCGACAGGCCCGCCCCGTCCGAGTGGTCGACCACGGCGAGCGTGTCCATCATCAGCCCCGCCGCGTCGGCGGACTCCTGGCTGGCGCCCGCGAAACCGTCGGCGCTCTCGCCGGGCACCGAACTGCCCGTGTCCGTCAGCAGCCGCACCGAGAAGCCCCGTTCGAGCATGTGGACCAGGGTGGACGCCGCGCCCGACACGGCCCACTCGAAGGCCGCGTCCGGGCCGGCGCCGGCGTAGGCGATGCCGCGGGTGTCCAGCAGGACCGTGCAGCGGGCGCGCTGCGGCTGCTCCTCGCGGCGCACCATCAGCTCGCCGTAGCGCGCGGTCAGCCGCCAGTGCACCCGGCGCAGATCGTCGCCGTGCCGGTAGCCGCGGGGTATCACGTCGTCCTCGCCGGCCAGCGCGAGCGAACGCTGCCGCCCGTCGCCGTACCCCTTCGCCTCCCCGCTCAGCCGCACCGGCGGCAGCGGCTCCACGCGCGGGATGACCGTCAGGGTGTCGTACGTCGAGAAGGAACGGGTCAGCTCGCACAGTCCGAACGGGTCGGTGAGGCGCAGCTGGAGCGGGCCCAGGGGATAGCGGCCGCGCAGGTCGGAGCGCACGCGGTAGGACACCTCGCGGTGGCCGCCCGCCTCCATCCGGTCCAGGACGAACCGGGGACGGGGGCCGAGCACGTACGGCACCCGGTCCTGGAGCATGAGCAGCCCCGTGGGCAGCCGCGAGACGTTGTCCATCCGCAGGTGGACACGGGCCTCGGAACCGGCGGGCACGCGCGCGGGGGAGAGCCTGCGGCTGCCCGTGACCCGGTAGCGGGTGCGGTACAGCACGGTCGCGCACAGCAGCGGCAGCACCGCGAGCAGCAGGCCGACCCGCAGCAGATCGCTCTGTCCCAGGACGTACGCGCAGACGGCGGCCGCCACTCCGGCGGCCAGGAAGGAACGTCCGCGTGTGGTGAGCCCGGCGAGCGCCGTGCGCAGCCCGCCCCTGGACTCCTCCGCGTGGCCCGTCCCCCCGGCCGTCATCACAGCCTCCGGGGCGGCTGCTGGTCGAACGCGGGCGTGCCGCGGCCCATGGCGAACCCGCTCTGCGGCTGGGGAGCCGAGGGCACGGGCGTGCGCTGGAGGATCTCCTGGACGACCTGCTCGGCCGTACGGCGGTTCAGCTGTGCCTGTGCCGTGGGCAGCAGCCGGTGGGCCAGGACCGCCACGGCGAGCGCCTGGATGTCGTCCGGCAGCGCGTACTCCCGGCCGCTGAGGGCGGCCGACGCCTTCGCCGCGCGCAGCAGATGCAGCGTGGCGCGCGGCGAGGCGCCGAGTCTGAGGTCCGGGTGCGTACGGGTGGCCGACACGAGCTCCACCGCGTAGCGCCGGACCGGCTCGGCGACGTGGACCGTGCGGACCGCGTCGATCAGCTTCACGATGTCGTGCGCGTGCGCCACCGGCTGGAGGTCGTCCAAGGGGGAGACGCCGCCGTGGACGTCCAGCATCTGGAGCTCGGCCTCCGCGCTCGGATAGCCGATGGAGACGCGGGCCATGAAGCGGTCGCGCTGGGCCTCGGGCAGCGGATAGGTGCCCTCCATCTCGACCGGGTTCTGCGTGGCCACCACCATGAAGGGGCCCGGCAGCTCGTAGGTCTGCCCGTCGATGGTGACCTGGCGCTCCTCCATGGACTCCAGGAGGGCCGACTGCGTCTTCGGGGAGGCGCGGTTGATCTCGTCGCCGATCACGATCTGCGCGAAGATCGCCCCCGGCTTGAACTCGAAGTCCCGGCGCTGCTGGTCCCAGATGGACACCCCGGTGATGTCCGAGGGCAGCAGGTCGGGCGTGAACTGAATGCGCCGCACCGAGCAGTCGATGGACCGCGCCAGTGCCTTGGCCAGCATCGTCTTGCCGACGCCGGGGACATCCTCGATCAGAAGATGTCCCTCGGCGAGCAGCACGGTCAGCGAAAGCCGTACGACCTCTGGCTTGCCCTCGATCACTCCTTCCACCGAACTGCGGACTCGCTCCGCAGTGGCGGTCAGATCCGTAAGGCTCGCTCGATCGTCATAGGTCGTCACCCGGCCCTCCTCGGCCCGTTCTCGGGCCGACGCTGCGATGCGGACCGGCCCACCCCGAAACACGGACACCACGCGCGGAAAGTTCCGCGTGACGCCACACCCGCATTCTTGTTGCCGTTACCGGTTCGTGTCACTCGACTGTGGACAACCGGCCGTGCTATGTCACGGCTTACAACCTTTTGGGTACGGACAGTGCCCGTCGTTTCCGTGCGACGGGCACTCCGTGGTCCGGCTAGGCGGGGTCGATCTCGCGCAGCAGACCCGTCTTCACGTCGAAGACGAAGCCGCGTACGTCGTCGGTGTGCAGCAGGAACGGTGAGGTGCGCACCCGCTGCATCGACTGCCGTACGTCCTGCTCGACGTCCCGGAAGGCCTCCACCGCCCAGGCGGGACGCTGGCCGACCTCCATCTCCAGGTCGTGCCGGAACTCCTCGGTGAGGGACTCCAGGCCGCAGCCCGTGTGGTGGATGAGGACGACGCTGCGCGTGCCGAGCGCGCGCTGGCTGATCGTCAGGGAGCGGATCACGTCGTCGGTGACCACCCCGCCGGCGTTGCGGATGGTGTGGCAGTCACCGAGCTTCAGGCCGAGCGCGGCGTGCAGGTCGAGCCGCGCGTCCATACAGGCGACCACGGCGACCTGGAGCACCGGACGGGCGTCCATACCGGGGTCGCTGAAGGCGGCGGCGTACCGCTCGTTCGCGTCGACGAGCCGGCTGGTGACGGAGTCCCCGGCGGCGATGGCGTCTTCGGGCTCTGTGGGCACGGATGCAGAAGTCGTCATACCGAAGACGTTACTGGTCACCCGGGGCGCGGTCCTGCTGTGAGAGAGGACAAAGAACGCCATCGCGGCTTGTTGTGAGCTAATCCACACGGGCGGTGCCGGGGCGCCCGAACGGGTGATTCCGGCGGGTCCGCCGCTTCGGAGGGGGTGCAGCCCGCGACGCGCAAGCCGGTTGATTGACCGCGAGACACCGTGGACTAAAGTGACGCGAAGCGGGAGGCGAGGTTCTCCCCGCAGGACTTTTCACCCGGAGGGCCCGGTGATTTCCCGGGGTCTCCCCGCGTGCGCGGCGCGCACGTACGGCTCGGCCTCCTCCCGCTCCCGGTCGGCTGACGCCACTCATCAGGCGCAGGCGGACCTCCCCTTCCGGAGCGGGCGGGGACCCGGCGGTGCGTACGGCCGCGCCGGATCTGAGAGGGCCCAGGTTCAAATGGGGCGCGAAGCGCATGCGAATGAGGGCGACGCCGGGCGACGGGAGGGCCAGAGCCGGCATGTCCCGGTGATGCTCCAGCGGTGCCTGGACATGCTGGCGCCCGCGCTGGAGCGGCCGGGAGCGGTCGTCGTCGACTGCACCCTCGGTCTCGGCGGCCACAGCGAGGCACTGCTGACCCGGTTCCCCGAGGCGCGGCTCGTCGCCCTCGACCGGGACAAGGAGGCGCTGCGGCTGTCCGGGGAGCGGCTCGCCCCCTTCGGCGACCGCGCGACCCTCGTGCACGCGGTGTACGACGAACTGCCCGACGTGCTCGACCGCCTGGGCCTGACGCACGTCCAGGGCGTGCTCTTCGACCTCGGCGTCTCCTCCATGCAGCTCGACGAGGCCGACCGCGGGTTCGCCTACGCGCAGGACGCCCCGCTCGACATGCGCATGGACCAGACGACCGGCATCAGCGCCGCCGAGGTCCTCAACACCTACCCGCCCGGCGAACTCGTGCGGATCCTGCGGGCGTACGGCGAGGAGAAGCAGGCCAAGCGGATCGTGTCCGCCGTCGTGCGCGAACGCGCGAAGGAGCCCTTCAGCAACAGCGCCCGGCTCGTCGAGCTGATCCGTGACGCGCTGCCGCAGGCCGCCAAGCGGACCGGCGGCAACCCCGCCAAGCGCACCTTCCAGGCCCTGCGCATCGAGGTCAACGGCGAACTGACCGTCCTGGAGCGGGCGATCCCGGCCGCGGTGAAGGCGCTCGCCGTCGAGGGCCGGATCGCGGTGCTGTCGTACCACTCCCTGGAGGACCGGCTGGTCAAGCAGGTGTTCGCGGCCGGCGCCGCCTCCACCGCGCCGCCCGGACTGCCGGTCGTCCCCGAGCGTTACCAGCCCCGGCTCAAGCTCCTCACCCGCGGTGCCGAACTTCCCACCGAGGAAGAGATCGCCGAGAACCGGCGGGCGGCTCCCGCGCGGCTGCGCGGGGCGCAGCGCATCCGCGAGGAAGCCGAGTGAGGCGTACGAAGGGGGCCGCGTGAGGCACACCGAGGGGGAGCGCGAGTGAGTCGCAAACCCACACGCACCGGGAGGGTCCGTGCGTAGGAAACCCCAGCTCCGGGGACGCGCCGCCCGGCTCGCGCGGCTGCTCCCGACCGGTGCGGGCCAGGCCGCCCGCACCCCCTTCGTCCTGCTGGTCGTCCTGCTGCTCGGCGGGGGGCTGATCGGGCTGCTCGTGCTGAACTCCGCGCTGAGCGAGGGGTCGTTCCGGCTCGACGACCTCCAGCGGGAGACGAAGAGCCTCACCGACGAGGAGCAGGAACTCCAGCGGGACGTGGACTCCTACTCGGCGCCCGACGCGCTCCAGCGGCGCGCCCGCGAGCTGGGCATGGTCCCCGGCGGCGACCCGGCCTTCCTCGAACCCGACGGCTCCGTCAAGGGCGTACCCGGAGCGGCCGTCGAGCGGTCCTCGCTCCGCGACCCCGTGGTGCTGCCGCCCGAGGCCATCGCCCCGGCGCCCGGGCCGGCACCGGCTCCCGCACCGGCCGCGAGCGACTCCTCCGGGCAGTTCCTCACGGCCGCACCCACCGCGCCGTCCCCCACCACCCCCGCCCCGTCCGCAGAGCCCTTCACAACCCCCGGCAGGTGACGGAAGTGTCCGACAGGGAACCGCCGCGCCGCCGCGTGCCAGGACCGGCCCGGCCCGCCCGCCCCGCGGGCCGGTCGCGTCCGGGCCCCGGCGCCCGCCCCGGCCGCCGCCCCGGCGCGCCCCGGCCGGGCGCCCCGCGCATCATCCGCCTCGGCAGCCCGCGCCCCCGGCTGCGCATGGTCAGCCTGGCGCTGACCCTGGTGATGCTCGCCTTCGTCGTACGGCTGCTCCAGGTGCAGGCCGTGGACGCGAGCGCGTACGCCGCGAAGGCCGAGCAGAACCGCTACGTCGGACGCACGCTGGCCGCCGAGCGGGGCGGCATCACGGACCGCAACGGCGTGGAGCTCGCGACCAGCGTGGACGCGTACGACATCACGGCCGACCCCATGATGTTCACGCCCGGTACGACCAAGACGACGGACGCGCCCGAGCAGGCCGCCGCGCTCCTCGCCCCGATCCTGGGCCAGGACATGGAGACCGTCGCCGGGAAGCTGAGCACGAGGAACTCCCGCTACACACTGCTGGCGCACCGCCAGACGCCCCAGGTCTGGAAGCAGATCAAGGACCTGAAGACCACGCTCGCGGCGAAGGCCGAGACCGACGAGGGCACCGTCAACGTCCTCGCGGGCGTCCTCGCGGTCCCCGCCAGCAAGCGCGTGTACCCCAACGGCGAACTCGCCGCCGGGATACTGGGCTGGGTCAACGCCGACGGCAAGGGCGGCGGCGGGGTCGAGCAGCAGCTGGACGAGGAACTCGCCGGCAAGGACGGCAAGATCCGCTACGCCCAGTCCGGCGGGCGCCAGGTGCCGACCGCGGGCTCCACCGAGACGCCCGCGGTGGCCGGTTCCGACGTCGAGCTGACCATCGACCGCGACATCCAGTGGGCGGCGCAGAACGCCATCTCCGAGCAGGTGAAGAAGTCCGGGGCGGACCGCGGGTACGTGATGGTGCAGGACACCCGGACCGGCGAGATCCTCGCCATGGCCAACTCGCCCGGCTTCGACCCGAACGACCTCTCCCAGGCCAGTTCGGCGGCGCTGGGCAACGCGGCCCTCCAGGACGCCTACGAGCCCGGCTCCACCGCCAAGGTCATGTCGATGGCCGCCGTGCTGGAGGAGAACGTCGCCACGCCCGCGACGCACGTCGTCGTGCCGAACCGGCTGCACCGCGGCGACCGGCTCTTCCAGGACGACATCGACCACCCGACCTGGAACCTGACGCTCAACGGCGTCCTCGCCAAGTCCAGCAACATCGGCACCATCCTGGCCACCGGTCAGCTCGGCAAAACGCAGAAGCAGGCCAACCGCATCCTCTACTCGTACCTGCGCAGGTTCGGCATCGGCAGCCCCACCGGACTCGGCTTCCCGGGCGAGACGAAGGGCATCCTCGCGCCCGCCGACAAGTGGTCCACCTCGCAGCAGTACACGATCCCTTTCGGCCAGGGCGTGTCGATCAACGCGATGCAGGCCACCTCCGTCTACTCGACGATCGCCAACGGCGGCGTGCGCGTCGAGCCGACTCTCGTGCGCGGCGCGAAGGGACCCGACGGGCGCTTCGCCCCGGCCCCGAAGCCCAAGAAGACGCGGGTCGTGAGCAAGAAGACGGCGAACACCCTCGCCCAGATGCTGGAGTCCGTCGTGGACGACGAGGAGGGCACCGGGGCCCGGGCCCGCATTCCCGGCTACCGGGTCGCGGGCAAGACCGGTACGGCCAACCGTGTGGATCCGGCCACCGGGAAGTACCACGGATACACCTCGTCGTTCGCCGGATTCGCGCCCGCGGACAAACCGCGGGTCACCGTCTACTGCGCGATCCAGAACGCCACCAGAGGCAGTTACTTCGGCGGCCAGATCTGCGGGCCCATCTACAAGCAGGTCATGGAGTTCGCCCTCAAGACCCTCCAGATCCCGCCCACCGGTGCCGGTCCCGCCCGGCTCCCCGTCAGCTTCACGCCCTGACCCCGGCTCCACGCCCTGATCAGCACCGACCGGAAATCCAGCACCATCCGGAACACCGACCAGGAACCAGCTCGTGACAACGATCACTCCCGACCACGGGAACCAGGGCCACCCGCGCCCCTCACTTCGCTCCGGCGGGGGTGCGCCCGGTACGCTCACCGCCGTGCCACACGCTGATCAGTCCCAAACCCCCCAGAAGGGCGTTCCTGTGACATTTCCGGGACCGCCGCGACCGGTTCGGATCTCCGCCACACCCCTCGCGGAGCTCGCCGATCAGCTGGGCGTCACCGTCCCGGCGCCGGCCGCGGACATCACGGGCATCACGCACGACTCCCGTGCCGTACGCCCCGGGGACCTGTACGCTGCCCTGCCCGGCGCCCGGATGCACGGCGCCGACTTCGTGACGCAGGCGGCCGGCCTCGGCGCCGCCGCCGTGCTGACCGACCCGACCGGAGCCGACCGCGCCGCCGCCACCGGCCTGCCGGTGCTCGTCGTCGACGAGCCGCGCCGGGAGATGGGCGAACTCGCGGCCACGATCTACGGCCACCCCGGCCGCGACCTGCTCCAGATCGGCATCACCGGAACCTCCGGCAAGACCACCACGGCGTATCTCGTCGAGGGCGGCCTGAAGACGGTCCGCTCCACCGGCCTGATCGGCACGGTCGAGATGCGCATCGGCGACGAGCGCATCAAGTCGGAGCGCACGACCCCCGAAGCGACCGACCTCCAGGCCCTGTTCGCGGTGATGCGCGAGCGCGGCGTCGAGGCGGTCGCCATGGAGGTCTCCAGCCACGCGCTGGTCCTCGGCCGGGTCGACGGCTGCGTCTTCGACATCGGCGTCTTCACCAACCTCAGCCCGGAGCACATGGAGTTCCACTCCGGCATGGAGGACTACTTCCAGGCGAAGGCGCAGCTGTTCACGCCGGAGCGCAGCAGGCTCGGCGTGGTCAACCTCGACGACGAGTACGGCCGCAGGCTGGTCAAGGAGGCCACCGTCCCGGTCGTCACCTTCTCCGCCGAGGGCCACCCGGACGCCGACTGGCGGGCCGAGGACGTCCAAATCGGCCCCATGGACTCGACGTTCACCGTGTCCGGCCCCCAGGGGGAGCGGATCACGGCGAGGTCGCCGCTCGCCGGCACCTTCAACGTGGCCAACACGCTCGCCGCGATCGTCGCCCTCGCCGCCGCGGGGATCGGCCCGCAGGACGCCGCGGACGGCATCGCCGCCGTGCCGGGCGTACCGGGCCGTTTGGAGCGCGTGGACGAGGGCCAGCCCTACCTCGCGGTGGTCGACTACGCCCACAAGACGGACGCCGTCGAGTCGGTCCTGCGCGCCCTGCGCAAGGTCACCGAGGGCCGCCTGCACATCGTGCTCGGCTGCGGCGGCGACCGGGACACCACCAAGCGGATGCCGATGGGCGCCGCCGCGGCGCGGCTGGCCGACACCGCCGTACTGACCTCCGACAACCCCCGCTCCGAGGACCCGCTGGCGATCCTCGCGACCATGCTCGCGGGCGCCGCCGAGGTGCCCTCGCACCAGCGCGGCGAGGTCGCGGTCTTCGAGGACCGGGCCGCCGCCATCGCCGCCGCCGTCGCCCGCGCACGGCCCGGCGACACCGTGCTGGTCGCAGGCAAGGGCCACGAGCAGGGCCAGGACATCGCCGGGGTGGTCCGTCCCTTCGACGACCGCCAGGTGCTTCGCGAAGCTATCCAGAAGACCCAGGGATGAACTTGTGATCGCCCTCTCTCTCGCCGAGATCGCAGAAGTCGTCGGCGGGCAGACGCACGACATACCGGATCCGTCGGCCATGGTCACCGGACCCGTCGTCCGGGACTCACGTGACGTGGAGTCCGGCAGCCTCTTCGTCGCCTTCGTCGGCGAACGCGTGGACGGCCACGACTACGCGCGCGCGGTCGTCGACGCCGGTGCGGCCGCCGTACTGGCCTCGCGGCCGGTCGGGGTGCCCGCCATCGTCGTCGAGGACGTGCAGGCGGCGCTCGGCGCCCTCGCACGGCACGTCGTCGAACGGCTCGGCGCTACCCTCGTGGCCCTCACCGGCTCCGCGGGCAAGACCAGCACCAAGGACCTGATCGCCCAGGTGCTGCGGCGCAAGGCGCCGACCGTCTTCACGCCCGGCTCGCTCAACAACGAGATCGGGCTGCCGCTCACCGCGCTCAGCGCCACCGAGGAGACCAGGTTCCTCGTCCTGGAGATGGGCGCCCGCGGTATCGGGCACATCCGCTACCTCGCGAGCCTGACCCCGCCGAAGGTCGGCCTCGTCCTCAACGTCGGCAGCGCCCACATCGGCGAGTTCGGCGGCCGGGAGCAGATCGCCCAGGCCAAGGGCGAGCTGGTCGAGAGCCTGCCCGCGGACGGCGCCGCGATCCTCAACGCCGACGACCCCCTCGTCCGCGCCATGGCCTCCCGCACGAAGGCCCGCGTGATTCTCTTCGGAGAGTCCGACGAAGCGGACGTACGTGCCGAGAACGTCCGGCTCACGGAGACCGGACAGCCCGCCTTCAGCCTTCGCACACCCTCCGGGTGCAGCGATGTGACCATGCGCCTGTACGGTGAGCACCACGTGTCGAACGCGCTCGCCGCGGCCGCCGTCGCCCATGAGCTGGGCATGTCCGCAGACGAGATCGCCCGTGCGCTCTCCGAGGCGGACTCCCTCTCCCGCTGGCGGATGGAGGTCACCGAGCGCCCGGACGGCGTGACGGTCGTCAACGACGCCTACAACGCGAACCCCGAGTCCATGCGAGCCGCCCTGCGCGCGCTCGTGGCGATGGGCAAGGGGCGGCGGACCTGGGCGGTGCTCGGTCAGATGGCCGAGCTCGGGGACGAGGCGCTCGCCGAGCACGACGCCGTCGGACGGCTCGCCGTCCGGCTCAACGTCAGCAAGCTCGTCGCGGTCGGGGGCAGGGAAGCGTCCTGGCTCCAACTGGGCGCATATAACGAGGGTTCGTGGGGTGAGGAGTCGGTGCACGTGTCCGACGCACAGGCGGCTGTCGACCTGTTGCGCAGCGAGCTGCGCCCAGGGGATGTCGTACTCGTGAAGGCGTCCCGGTCGGTCGGGCTCGAACGGGTGGCGCAGGCGCTGCTCGAGACCGGCACCGAGGGTGAGGTCGCAGCCCGATGATGAACCAGATCCTGTTCGCGGGAGTCATCGGCCTCTTCCTGACTCTCGTGGGCACGCCGCTGCTGATCAAGCTGCTGGCCCGCAAGGGCTACGGCCAGTACATCCGGGACGACGGCCCGCGCGAGCACCACAGCAAGCGCGGTACGCCGACCATGGGTGGCATCGCGTTCATCCTGGCCACGATCATCGCCTACTTCCTCAGCAAGGTGATCACCGGCAAACCGCCGACGTTCTCCGGGCTGCTGGTGCTCGGCCTGATGGCGGGCATGGGCGTGGTCGGCTTCCTGGACGACTACATCAAGATCGTCAAGCGGCGCTCGCTCGGTCTGCGGGCCAAGGCCAAGATGGCCGGCCAGCTGATCGTCGGCGTCTCCTTCGCGGTGCTCTCACTCCAGTTCGCGGACAACCGCAACAACACCCCGGCCTCCACGAAGCTCTCCTTCGTGCAGGACTTCGGCTGGTCCATCGGCCCGGTCCTGTTCGTGGTCTGGGCGCTGTTCATGATCCTCGCGATGTCGAACGGCGTGAACCTGACGGACGGTCTGGACGGCCTCGCCACCGGCGCCTCCGTCATGGTCTTCGGCGCGTACACCTTCATCGGCGTCTGGCAGTTCCAGGAGTCCTGCGCCAACGCGCAGACCCTCGCCAACCCGGGCGCCTGCTACGAGGTGCGCGACCCGCTCGACCTCGCCGTAGTGGCGGCCGCCCTCATGGGTGCCTGCTTCGGCTTCCTGTGGTGGAACACCTCACCCGCCAAGATCTTCATGGGTGACACCGGCTCGCTGGCCCTCGGCGGCGCGCTGGCCGGTCTCGCGATCTGCTCCCGCACCGAGTTCCTGCTCGCGCTGCTCGGCGGCCTCTTCGTCCTGATCACCATGTCGGTCGTCATCCAGGTCGGCTCCTTCCGCCTCACCGGAAAGCGCGTCTTCCGCATGGCGCCGCTCCAGCACCACTTCGAACTCAAGGGGTGGTCCGAGGTCCTGGTCGTGGTCCGCTTCTGGATCATCCAGGGCATGTGCGTGATCGTCGGACTCGGCCTCTTCTACGCAGGATGGGCAGCCAAGAAGTGACCGACTGGCAGGGGAAGAACGTCACCGTCGCCGGGCTCGGCGTCTCCGGCATCCCGGCGGCCCGCGTGCTGCACGGCCTCGGCGCCGTCGTCACGGTCGTCAACGACGGCGACGACGAGCGCGCCCGGGCCCAGGCGGCGGAGCTGGAGGCGCTCGGCGTCTCCGTGCGGCTCGGTGACGGGGCGACCCTGCCCGCGGGCACCGAACTCGTCGTCACCACGCCCGGCTGGCAGCCCGGCAAGCCGCTGTTCGCCGCGGCCGCCGAGGCGGGCGTCCCGGTGTGGGGCGACGTCGAACTGGCCTGGCGTCTGCGCGGCCCGGACGCGGCGCCCTGGCTCGCGGTCACCGGCACCAACGGCAAGACCACCACCGTGCAGATGCTCGCCGAGATCCTGAAGGCGGCCGGACTGCGCACCGCGGCCGTCGGCAACATCGGCGTCTCGCTGCTCGACGTGGTCCTCGGCGACGAACCGTACGACGTGCTCGCCGTCGAACTCTCCAGCTACCAGCTGCACTGGGCGCCCTCCCTGCGCGCCCACTCCGCCGTCGTCCTCAACCTCGCGCCCGACCACCTCGACTGGCACGGCTCCATGCAGGCGTACGCCGCCGACAAGGGCCGTATCTACGAGGGCAATCGCGTCGCCTGCGTCTACAACGTGGCCGACAGGGCCACCGAGGACCTGGTGCGCGAGGCGGACGTCGAGGAGGGCTGCCGGGCGGTCGGCTTCACGCTCGGCACGCCGGGACCCTCCCAACTCGGCGTCGTGGAAGGCATCCTGGTCGACCGCGCCTTCGTCGAGGACCGGCAGAAGAACGCCCAGGAGCTGGCGCAGGTCTCCGACGTCCAGCCGCCCGCCCCGCACAACATCGCCAACGCCCTTGCCGCGGCGGCCCTCGCGCGCGCCTACGGGGTGCCCGCGGCGGCCGTACGCGACGGGCTGCGGGCCTTCCGGCCGGACGCCCACCGCATCGCGCACGTCGCGGACGTGGACGCGGTCGCGTACGTCGACGACTCCAAGGCGACCAACACCCACGCCACGGAAGCCTCGTTGGCCGCCTACGAGTCGATCGTGTGGATCGCGGGCGGCCTCGCCAAGGGCGCGTCCTTCGACGAGCTGGTCGCAAGGTCGGCGAAGCGGCTCCGGGGCGCCGTGCTCATCGGCGCCGACCGCGCCCTCATCCGGGAAGCGCTGGCGCGACACGCGCCCGAAGTCCCGGTCGTCGACCTGGACCGGACGGACACTGGGGCGATGCGCGCGGCTGTCCAGGAGGCGCGACGGCTCGCGCAGCCGGGGGACACGGTACTGCTTGCCCCGGCCTGCGCCTCGATGGACATGTTCGCCAACTACAACAAGCGCGGTGACGCGTTCGCGGAGGCGGTTCGCGAACTCGGCGCCTGACCCGGCCGCCTGCCGGGCGACCTTGGGAGGGACGGACGCGTGACACCGTTGTGGCCCGGAGACGCCGATGCCCAGTAGCCGTACCGGCCGGCCCCCCGTGCAGCGGGCCGCCAGGCGTCCCGCCGTGCCGCGCCACCCGGGCGAGAACCCGCTGCGCGGCTTCGTCGTGCGCGCCCGCCGCGCCTGGGACCGGCCGCTGACCGCGTACTACCTGATCTTCGGCAGCAGCCTGCTGATCACCGTGCTCGGCCTGGTGATGGTCTACTCGGCCTCGATGATCAAGGCGCTTCAGCTGTCCCTGCCGGGGTCGTACTTCTTCCGCAAGCAGTTCCTGGCGGCCGTCATCGGCACCGGGCTGCTGCTGCTCGCCTCGCGGATGCCGGTGAAGCTGCACCGGGCGCTGGCCTACCCGATACTGGCCGGTTCGGTCTTCCTGATGATCCTGGTGCAGGTGCCGGGGATAGGGATGTCGGTCAACGGGAACCAGAACTGGATCTCCGTCGGCGGGCCCTTCCAGCTCCAGCCCAGCGAGTTCGGCAAGCTCGCGCTCGTGCTGTGGGGCGCCGACCTGCTCGCCCGCAAGGAGGACAGACGGCTGCTGGCCCAGTGGAAGCACATGCTGGTGCCCCTGGTGCCGGTCGCCTTCATGCTGCTGGGGCTGATCATGCTCGGCGGTGACATGGGGACCGCGATCATCCTCACCGCGATCCTGTTCGGCCTGCTGTGGCTCGCCGGTGCCCCCACGCGGCTCTTCGCGGGCGTCCTGGCCGTCGCCGCGACGATCGGCGTCATCCTCATCAAGACCAGCCCCAACCGCATGTCACGGCTCGCCTGCATCGGCGCGACGGATCCCGGCGCGAACGACCAGTGCTGGCAGGCCGTGCACGGCATCTACGCCCTCGCGTCCGGCGGGCTCTTCGGATCCGGGCTCGGCGCGAGCGTGGAGAAATGGGGTCAACTGCCCGAAGCGCACACCGACTTCATCTTCGCCATCACCGGGGAGGAACTGGGTCTGTCAGGGACGCTGTCGGTGCTCGCCCTCTTCGCGGCTCTAGGCTATGCGGGTATCCGCGTGGCCGGACGCACGGAGGACCCCTTCGTCAGGTATGCCGCGGGAGGCGTGACCACCTGGATCACGGCGCAGGCCGTGATCAACATCGGTGCGGTGCTCGGCCTGCTGCCGATCGCCGGAGTCCCGCTCCCGCTGTTCTCCTACGGGGGGTCCGCCCTGCTGCCGACCATGTTCGCCATCGGGCTGCTGATCGCCTTCGCACGCGACGAGCCCGCTGCGCGGGCTGCGCTTGCCATGCGGCAACCCCGCTTTGGTAGAAAGCGTGCTGCGGTCAGAGGTTCTGGAGAACCTCGGAGATGGAACACGATGCGACGGCGTGCCTCGGCGCGTTCGTCCGGAGAGCGGTGAATTTCGGTGCATGTCGTACTCGCCGGCGGGGGGACCGCCGGCCACATCGAGCCCGCGCTCGCCCTCGCGGACGCCCTGCGCAGGCAGGACCCGACCGTGGGAATCACGGCCCTGGGCACGGAGCGCGGACTTGAGACCCGACTGGTGCCCGAGCGGGGCTACGATCTCGCGCTGATCCCCGCCGTGCCGCTGCCACGCAAGCCCACGCCCGAGCTGATCACCGTCCCCGGACGGCTGCGCGGCACGATCAAGGCCGCCGAGCAGATCCTGGAGCGCACCAAGGCGGACGCCGTGGTCGGCTTCGGGGGCTACGTCGCCCTCCCCGGCTACCTCGCCGCCAAGCGCCTCGGGGTGCCGATCGTCATCCACGAGGCCAACGCGCGGCCGGGCCTGGCCAACAAGATCGGCTCGCGGTACGCCGCCCAGGTCGCCGTCTCGACGCCGGACAGCAAGCTGCGCGGCGCCCGCTACATCGGCATCCCGCTGCGCCGCTCCATCGCCACGCTGGACCGCGCCGCCGTACGCCCCGAGGCCCGGGCCGCCTTCGGCCTGGACCCCGCCCTGCCGACCCTGCTGGTCTCCGGCGGCTCGCAGGGCGCCCGGCGCCTCAACGAGGTCGTCCAGCAGGTCGCTCCGTACCTCCAGCAGGCCGGCATCCAGATCCTGCACGCGGTCGGGCCCAAGAACGAACTGCCGCAGGTCCAGCAGATGCCGGGGATGCCCCCCTACATCCCGGTACCGTACGTGGACCGGATGGACCTCGCGTACGCCGCGGCCGACATGATGCTCTGCCGGGCGGGTGCGATGACCGTCGCCGAACTCTCCGCCGTCGGGCTCCCGGCCGCCTACGTCCCGCTGCCCATCGGCAACGGCGAACAGCGGCTCAACGCCCAGCCGGTGGTCAAGGCGGGCGGCGGACTGCTGGTCGACGACGCGGAACTGACGCCCGAGTGGATCCAGGCGAACGTGCTGCCCGTGCTGGCCGACCCGCACCGGCTGTTCGAGATGTCCCGCGCCGCCAGCGAGTTCGGCCGCCGGGACGCCGACGACCTGCTCGTCGGCATGGTGTACGAGGCGATTGCGTCGCGCCACCGCGCGTGACAGGAGGCAGGGAGCGTGGCCGGACCGACGACCGCCGAACGTGGCGAACGGCAGAAACCGCAGTCCGGCCCGCCCCGGCCGCCCCGCGTGGGGCGGCTGCCCCGCCCTCGTACGCTCATCATCCTTTTGCTCGCCCTGGTGTTGACCGGAGCCGCCTCCGTCTGGGTCCTCTACGGCTCCCACTGGCTGCGCGTCGAGACGGTGTCCGCCTCCGGCACGCGGGTCCTGACGCCGCGGCAGGTGCGCGACGTGGCCGAAGTGCCGGTCGGATCCCCGCTCGTGTCGGTCGACACCGACGCCATCGAGGCACGACTGCGCAGGAAACTGCCCCGGATCGACTCGGTCGACGTCGTCCGGTCCTGGCCCCGGGGAATCGGGCTGAAAGTGACCGAACGCACCCCGGTCCTGATCGTCAAAAACCCTGAAAAGGGCGGCAAGTACGTCGAAGTGGACGCGAAGGGAGTGCGATTCGCCACGGTTTCACGACCCCCGAAGGGTGTCCCCGCACTCGAACTGACGGTTTCCCGCTCCGCCGGGCTGCGCCGCTTCGGCACCGGCCGGCTGGTCCGCGAGGCGGTCCGGGTCGCCGGTGACCTGCCGGCCGCCGTCGCCCGCGACACCCGCACCGTCAAGGTCCGCTCGTACGACTCCATCTCGCTGGAGCTGAGCGGCGGCCGCACCGTCACCTGGGGCAGCGGTGAGCAGGGCCGCGCCAAGGCCCGTACGCTCACCGCACTCATGAAAGCAGCCTCCGGAGCCAGGGACTTCGACGTCAGCGTGCCCACCGCCCCTGCGTCAGCCGGGAGTTGACGCACATCCGCGCAGGCCAGCACCCTGGTTGGGCAGCGCTACGCCTGATCACATAGGGTGAAAAGAAAAACGGGAGGTTCGGCGTGTTCGTTGAACGTGCGCCACTTGTCGACTTAGTGTCCTGTTCGGAAGAGTCCAAGGAACAGACACACTGGTAACCCTAAACTTCAGCGTTAGGGTTCGGGTCGGCGTTCGGACCGTCCCATTCGGCATCAGTCGTCGGATCGCGAGACAGCGAGGCGGCGACACGTAACTCGAGGCGAGAGGCCTTCGACGTGGCAGCACCGCAGAACTACCTCGCAGTCATCAAAGTCATCGGTGTCGGCGGCGGTGGTGTCAATGCCATCAACCGGATGATCGAGGTCGGTCTCAAGGGCGTCGAGTTCATCGCCATCAACACCGACGCGCAAGCTCTGTTGATGAGCGACGCCGACGTCAAACTCGACGTCGGCCGTGAACTCACCCGCGGACTCGGCGCAGGAGCCAACCCGGCCGTCGGCCGCAAGGCGGCCGAGGACCACCGCGAGGAGATCGAGGAGGTCCTCAAGGGGGCCGACATGGTCTTCGTGACCGCCGGTGAAGGCGGCGGCACCGGCACCGGCGGAGCACCCGTCGTGGCCAACATCGCCCGTTCACTCGGCGCCCTCACCATCGGCGTGGTCACGCGCCCCTTCACCTTCGAGGGGCGGCGCCGGGCCAACCAGGCCGAGGACGGCATCGCGGAACTCCGCGAAGAGGTCGACACCCTCATCGTCATCCCCAACGACCGGCTGCTGTCCATCTCGGACCGCCAGGTCTCGGTCCTCGACGCGTTCAAGTCGGCGGACCAGGTCCTGCTGTCCGGTGTGCAGGGCATCACCGACCTCATCACCACGCCCGGCCTGATCAACCTCGACTTCGCCGACGTCAAGTCCGTGATGTCAGAGGCGGGTTCGGCCCTCATGGGCATCGGCTCGGCCCGCGGCGACGACCGCGCGGTGGCGGCCGCGGAGATGGCGATCTCCTCGCCGCTCCTCGAGGCCTCCATCGACGGCGCGCGCGGCGTGCTGCTCTCCATCTCCGGCGGCTCCGACCTCGGCCTGTTCGAGATCAACGAAGCCGCCCAGCTGGTGAGCGAGGCCGCGCACCCCGAGGCCAACATCATCTTCGGCGCGGTCATCGACGACGCCCTCGGCGACGAGGTGCGGGTCACCGTCATCGCCGCCGGCTTCGACGGCGGTCAGCCGCCGTCCAAGCGGGACACCGTCCTCGGGTCCTCGTCGGCCAAGCGTGAGGAGCCCACCCCGGTGCGCTCCTCCGACAGCCGCCCGACCTTCGGCTCGCTCGGCAGCGTCACGCCGAAGGAGGCTCCGGAGCCCGCTCCGGAGCCGGCCAACGAGCTGCCGGTCGCCCCGCCGGTCCCGCCGTCCCGCTCCTACTCGGACAGCGCGGCCGAAGAGCTGGACGTGCCGGACTTCCTGAAGTGATAGGACATCGCTCCAGAACGAGCACACTGGGCGGCGCCCACTTCGCCTTCACCGACCGGTGGGGCGGAGTGAGCGCCGTTCCGTACGAGGAGCTCAACCTCGGCGGAGCGGTCGGCGACGACCCCGACGCCGTACGCACCAACCGCGAACTGGCCGCCAAGTCCCTGGGACTCGACCCGGCCGGGGTCGTGTGGATGAACCAGGTGCACGGACCCGACGTGGCGGTGGTCGACGAGCCTTGGGGGGGCCGGCCCGTACCCGAGGTCGACGCGCTCGTCACGGTCCGGCGCGGCCTCCCCCTCGCCGTACTCACCGCGGACTGCACGCCGGTCCTGCTCGCCGACCCCGTCGCCGGGGTGGTCGCCGCCGCGCACGCCGGGCGGCCCGGCATGGTCGCCGGAGTCGTACCGGCCGCGGTCGCGGCGATGGCGGAGCTCGGCGCCGAGCCGTCCCGGATCGTCGCCCGCACCGGGCCCGCGGTCTGCGGCCGGTGCTACGAAGTGCCGGAAGCCATGCGTGCCGACGTCGCCGCGGCCGAGCCCGCGGCGTACGCCGAGACGAGCTGGGGCACACCGGCGGTCGACGTGACCGCCGGCGTGCACGCGCAGCTGGAACGGCTCGGGGTGTGCGACCGGGAGCGGTCGCCGGTGTGCACGATCGAATCGGATGACCACTTCTCGTACCGACGGGACCGCACGACCGGGCGGCTCGCCGGCTATGTCTGGCTGGACTGATGGGGCATGACGGACCGTAAGGCGCAACTCGCCGGAAATCTGGCGGAAGTGGAAGAACGCATCACCGCGGCGTGCACGGCCGCGGGGCGCAGGCGTGAAGAGGTGACCCTGATCGTGGTCACCAAGACCTACCCGGCGAGCGATGTGCGGATCCTCTCGGAACTCGGCGTGCGGCACGTCGCCGAGAACCGGGACCAGGACGCGGCACCCAAGGCCGCGGAGTGCGAGGATCTGCCCCTCTCGTGGCACTTTGTCGGCCAGTTGCAGACCAACAAGGTTCGCTCCGTGGTCGGTTATGCCGATGTCGTGCAGTCCGTCGATCGTCCCAAGCTCGTCACAGCTCTGTCGAAGGAAGCGGTCAGGACGGGGCGGGAACTGGGCTGCCTCATCCAGGTCGCGCTCGACGCGGGGGAGAGCGGCCGGGGCGAGCGCGGCGGCGTGGGCCCGGGCGGGATCGAGGAGTTGGGGGACCTCGTCGCGGGCGCCCCCGGGCTCCGGCTCGACGGACTGATGACCGTCGCCCCCCTCACCGGGCCGTACGCGGGCCGCCAACCGGCGGCGTTCGAGCGGCTGATGGATTTGTCGACTGTCCTGCGCGCCGCTCATCCGGCTGCGAACATGGTCTCCGCAGGGATGAGTGCGGACCTCGAGCAGGCCGTGGCGGCCGGAGCGACACATGTACGCGTCGGCACCGCGGTACTCGGCGTCCGCCCCGGGCTCGGGTAACGTCGCCAAGAAGTCGGACCACAGCAGAAAATATGGTCATTCCGCCGATAGGCGGGCAAAACGACCTCGTGGATCGCGGGCACTTGGCAAGTCGTCAGCCGATCCACCACAGAGCGGAGGACTCAGAGCATGGCCGGCGCGATGCGCAAGATGGCGGTCTACCTCGGCCTCGTGGAGGACGATGGGTACGACGGCAGGGGATTCGACCCCGACGACGACTTCGAGCCCGAGCTCGACCCGGAGCCCGAGCGGGACCGCAGGCGGCACGAGCCGTCCCACCAGTCGCACCAGGCACATCAGCCACAAAGGGACGAACCGGTGCGAGTGGTGCAGTCGCCGGTGCAGCGCGACCCCGTGCCGCATTCGGCTTCGCTGGCCGCGGAATCCGGGCGTCCCGCGCGAATCGCCCCCGTGGCGTCCATCACACAAGAACGTCAGAACATGGAGAAGAACGCACCGGTGATCATGCCCAAGGTCGTGTCCGAGCGAGAGCCGTACCGGATCACCACGCTGCACCCGCGGACCTACAACGAGGCCCGTACCATCGGGGAACACTTCCGTGAGGGCACCCCGGTGATCATGAATCTGACCGAGATGGATGACACGGACGCGAAGCGACTTGTCGACTTTGCGGCCGGTTTGGTGTTTGGTCTTCACGGCAGCATCGAGCGGGTGACGCAGAAGGTGTTCCTGTTGTCGCCTGCTAACGTCGATGTCACGGCGGAGGACAAGGCCCGCATCGCAGAGGGCGGGTTCTTCAACCAGAGCTGAAGACGCAGGACCGGACACGGCACGGAACAGGGGAGAGGGACGCACGGATCATGGGCGTGGTTTTGGAGATTCTCTACGTCGCGCTGATGTGCTTCCTCATCGTGCTGATCTTCCGGCTGGTCATGGACTACGTCTTCCAGTTCGCCCGCTCATGGCAACCCGGCAAGGCGATGGTGGTCGTTCTGGAGGCCACCTACACTGTCACCGATCCACCGCTCAAGCTGCTGAGGCGGTTCATTCCGCCACTGCGTCTCGGGGGCGTGGCACTTGACCTGTCCTTCTTCGTACTGATGATCATCGTCTACATCCTGATCACTCTCGTGGGCAATCTCGCGAGGTGACTGTGGACGATACGGTCTTGCCGACTGCCGATGACTACGTTGAGGTGAAGAGATGCCGTTGACCCCCGAGGACGTGCGGAACAAGCAGTTCACGACCGTCCGCCTCCGAGAAGGCTATGACGAGGACGAGGTCGATGCCTTCCTCGACGAGGTCGAAGCCGAACTGACGCGCTTGCTGCGCGAGAACGAGGACCTGCGCGCCAAACTGGCGGCGGCCACGCGCGCGGCTGCGCAGAACCAGCAGCAGGGCATGCGCAAGCCGCCCGAGCAGCAGGACCAGCAGCACCAGCAGCATCAGCAGCAGGGTCCGCCGCAGGGCATGCGCGGTCCGGGTGCTCCCGTGCCCGCCGGCATATCGGGCCCGCCGCAGCAGCAGATGGGTGGCCCCATGGGTGGTCCGCCCCAGCTGCCGAGCGGTGCGCCGCAGTTGCCCGCCGGCCCCAGTGGCCAGGGCGGTCCGCAGGGTCCCGGTCCGATGGGCCAGGGTCCGATGGGCCAGGGTCCCGGTCCGATGCAGGGTCAGATGCAGGGTCAGATGCAGCAGCACATGGGCGGCCCGATGGGCGGTCCCATGGGCAATCACGGCCCGCAGATGCAGCAGCCCGGTCAGGGCCCCGGCGGCGACAGCGCCGCCCGCGTGCTCTCGCTGGCCCAGCAGACCGCCGACCAGGCGATCGCCGAGGCCCGCTCCGAGGCCAACAAGATCGTCGGCGAGGCCCGCAGCCGTGCCGAGGGTCTCGAGCGTGACGCCCGTGCCAAGGCAGACGCGCTGGAGCGGGACGCGCAGGAGAAGCACCGCGTGGCGATGGGCTCCCTGGAGTCCGCTCGCGCCACGCTGGAGCGCAAGGTCGAGGACCTGCGTGGCTTCGAGCGCGAGTACCGCACGCGTCTGAAGTCCTACCTGGAGTCGCAGCTGCGTCAGCTGGAGACCCAGGCCGACGACTCGCTGGCTCCGCCGCGTACGCCGGCGGCCGCGTCGCTGCCGTCGTCGTCCGCGCCCTCCATGGCGCCGGCCGGTGCGAGCGCTCCGGGCTACGGCAACCAGGGCATGGGTGGCAACCAGTCGCAGGCCGCTCCGTCCTACGGCGGTCAGCAGCAGATGTCCCCCGCCATGACGCAGCCGATGGCGCCGGTGCGGCCGCAGGGGCCGTCGCCGATGCAGCAGGCTCCCTCGCCGATGCGTGGCTTCCTGATCGACGAGGACGACAACTGACGGCCTTCCGTACGCCTTAGGCGTCGGCAGCGTCAGGGCGGGGCCCCCGGGTGATTCCGGGGGCCCCGCCCTTTTGTCGTGCCGTGCGGCTGCCTTTTCCGTGCTTCCGGGGCGGGGCGGGGCAGGGCAGGGACGGCGAAGGCCCGGTGCCACCGTGGATGCGGTGGCACCGGGCCTTTCTCCGTGCCCGGTGCGGGGGTGGGCGTGGGGGTTTCTTCGCCCCCTCCACCCCTTCCCGTCCCGTTCCCGGGGGCTGCGCCCCCGGGCCCCCCTTCGCGCTTCGCGCTCGTCCTCAAACGCCGGACGGGCTGGATCACCTGCGCCCCCGGACCGACGCGCCGCCGGACGGGCTGGATCACCGGCGCCCCGGGCTGTCTCCGGCGCCGGGCGGGCTTCAGGCGGCCTTGCGGAGGTGGAAGGTCAGGGACAGGGACTCGTCCGTGAAGGCCGGGCCGTAGGTGTCGTCGGGTTCGGCCTGGGCGAAGTCCGTGGCGAGGACCTCGTCCGCGATGAGGGCGGAGTGTTCGGACAGGGCGGCGATGACGGCCGGGTCGGTGGCGGTCCAGCGCAGGGCGATGCGGTCGGCCACGTCGAGGCCGCTGTTCTTGCGGGCCTCCTGGATCAGACGGATCGCGTCACGGGCGAGGCCCGCGCGGCGGAGTTCCTCGGTGATCTCCAGGTCGAGCGCGACCGTCGCGCCCGAGTCGGAGGCGACGGACCAGCCCTCGCGCGGGGTCTCTGTGATGATCACCTCGTCGGGGGCCAGGGTGACCGTCTCGCCGTCGACCTCGACCGAGGCCGTGCCCTCGCGCAGGGCGAGGGACAGGGCGGCCGCGTCGGCGTCCGCGACGGCCCTCGCGACCGCCTGGACGCCCTTGCCGAAGCGCTTGCCCAGGGCGCGGAAGTTCGCCTTGGCCGTCGTGTCGACCAGGGAGCCGCCCACCTCGGAGAGGGAGGCGAGCGAGCTGACGTTCAGCTCCTCCGTGATCTGCGCGTGCAGTTCCGGGTCGAGGGACGCGAAGCCGGTCGCGGCGACCAGCGCGCGGGACAGCGGCTGACGGGTCTTGACGCCGGACTCCGCGCGCGTGGCACGGCCCAGCTCCACCAGGCGGCGGACGAGGACCATCTGCTTCGACAGCTCCGGGTCGATGGCGGACAGGTCCGCCTGCGGCCAGGACGAGAGGTGCACCGACTCCGGGGCGTCCGGGGCGACCGGGACGACCAGGTCCTGCCAGACCCGTTCGGTGATGAACGGGGTGAGCGGGGCCATCAGGCGCGTGACGGTCTCGATGACCTCGTGCAGGGTGCGCAGGGCCGCCTTGTCGCCCTGCCAGAAGCGGCGACGGGAGCGGCGCACGTACCAGTTGGACAGGTCGTCGACGAAGGCCGACAGGAGCTTTCCGGCGCGCTGGGTGTCGTACGACTCCAGGGCCTGCGTCACCTGGTCGGTGAGCGCGTGCAGTTCGGACAGCAGCCAGCGGTCGAGGACCGGGCGGTCGGCCGGGGCCGGATCGGCCTCGCTCGGTGCCCAGCCGGCGGTGCGGGCGTACAGGGCCTGGAACGCGACCGTGTTCCAGTACGTGAGGAGGGTCTTGCGGACGACCTCCTGGATCGTGCCGTGGCCCACCCGGCGGCCCGCCCACGGGGAGCCGCCGGCCGCCATGAACCACCGCACCGCGTCTGCTCCGTGCTGGTCCATCAGCGGGATCGGCTGGAGGATGTTGCCCAGGTGCTTGGACATCTTGCGGCCGTCCTCGGCGAGGATGTGCCCGAGGCAGACCACGTTCTCGTAGCTGGACTTGTCGAAGACGAGCGTGCCGACGGCCATCAGCGTGTAGAACCAGCCGCGGGTCTGGTCGATGGCCTCCGAGATGAACTGAGCCGGGTAGCGGCTTTCGAACAGCTCCTTGTTCTTGTACGGGTAGCCCCACTGCGCGAACGGCATCGAACCCGAGTCGTACCAGGCGTCGATGACCTCCGGGACGCGGGTCGCCGTCCGGCCGCAGCCGTCCTCGGGGCACGCGAAGGTGACCGCGTCGATGTACGGGCGGTGCGGGTCCAGGCCGGACTGGTCCGTGCCCGTCAGTTCGGAGAGTTCCGCGCGGGAGCCGACGCACGTGAGGTGGCCCTCCTCGCAGGTCCACAGGGGCAGCGGGGTGCCCCAGTAGCGGCTGCGGGACAGCGCCCAGTCGATGTTGTTGTTCAGCCAGTCGCCGAAGCGGCCGTGCTTGACCGAGTCGGGGAACCAGTTGGTCTTCTCGTTCTCCTGGAGGAGGCGGTCCTTGACGGCCGTGGTGCGGATGTACCAGGACGGCTGCGCGTAGTACAGGAGCGCGGTGTGGCAGCGCCAGCAGTGCGGGTAGCTGTGCTCGTACGGGATGTGCTTGAAGAGCAGACCGCGCTGCTGGAGGTCCTCGGTGAGCTTTTCGTCCGCCTTCTTGAAGAAGACGCCGCCCACGAGCGGGACGTCCTCCTCGAAGGTGCCGTCCCGCCGGACGGGGTTCACGACGGGCAGGCCGTAGGCGCGGCAGACCTTGAGGTCGTCCTCACCGAAGGCGGGGGACTGGTGGACCAGACCCGTACCGTCCTCGGTCGTCACGTACTCGGCGTTGACCACGTAGTGGGCCGGCTCCGGGAACCCGACGAGCTCGAACGGACGTTGATAGGTCCAGCGCTCCATCTCGGCGCCGGTGAAGGTCTCCCCGGTGGTCTCCCAGCCCTCGCCGAGCGCCTTCTCGACGAGCGGCTCGGCGACGACGAGCCTCTCCTCGCCGTTCGTCGCGACGACGTACGTCACGCCGGGGTGGGCGGCGACCGCGGTGTTGGAGACCAGCGTCCAGGGAGTCGTCGTCCAGACGAGGAGGGCGGCGTCGCCGGCGAGCGGACCGGAGGTGAGCGGGAAACGGACGTACACCGACGGGTCGACGATCGTCTCGTAGCCCTGCGCCAGCTCGTGGTCCGACAGACCCGTCTCGTCGCGCGGGCACCACGGGGCGACGCGGTAGTCCTGGACCAGGAGGCCCTTGTTGAAGATCTCCTTCAGCGACCACCAGACGGACTCCACGTACTCGGGGTCCATCGTGCGGTACGCGTCGTCGAGGTCGACCCAGTAGCCCATGCGGTTCGTGAGCTCGGTGAAGGCGTCGGTGTGGCGCGTCACGGACTCACGGCACTTGGCGTTGAACTCGGCGATGCCGTACGCCTCGATGTCCTTCTTGCCGTTGAACCCGAGCTCCTTCTCCACCGCGATCTCGACCGGCAGGCCGTGGCAGTCCCAGCCGGCCTTGCGGGCCACGTGGTAGCCGCGCATGGTGCGAAAGCGCGGGAACACGTCCTTGAAGACGCGCGCCTCGATGTGGTGGGCGCCGGGCATGCCGTTGGCGGTGGGCGGGCCCTCGTAGAACACCCACTCGGGTCGGCCCTCGGACTGCTCGAGGCTCTTGGTGAAGATCTTCTGCTCGCGCCAGAAGTCGAGCACGGCGTGCTCGAGGGCGGGCAGGTCGACCTGGGCGGGCACCTGGCGGTACGTCGGCGCTGTCATCAGCGAGCTTCCTCCAACGGACTTTCTGCCTTCCGTCGGAGGGACGAGAGCTCTGTTGCCGTAGCTACGGACGCCGTGTGCGGCGCGCTCCCGCGGTACCACCCTCCTTGGCCCTCCGGTGCGCGGTGTGCACCGGTGAGCCCCCTCATTGGGGTCGCGATGCCGGCTCTACTGGCCCCGTGCGGGGTGTTCTTCCGGCGGCTCCGGGGTGATCTTCACGTCGCGCTGGCCCCCGGGCTTCCACCGTCCCCGGGTCGCTCCTGGCCGCCTACGCCGCTACTCGTCCCCATCCACGCTTTTCGCTCCGCCCAGTGTACGGCGCCGCGGGGACAGCGGCCGACCGCTTTTGAGGGGGCCGGGGCCGGTGCCGCGCAGGGCCGCTCCGGGCTGCGGGCTGACCCGAATGGCGCGGCCCCCGGGTGCGGATCCCGGGACGCCGGGATCGGCGGATTACCCGGCGGGGAGCTGGGCACAACGCTTGCAGGCTCGCCGCACGGGATCCGTGGGGCGGGCGAATCGCGGGCGTGCCCCGTTGCCGCGGGCCTGAAGTCGATTTATCGTCCCAGCACGATTCGCGAGCAAGATCACAATATGTGAAGGGGCCGCGGCCATGGTGGCGAAGAAGACCGCCGTACAGCAGTCGGCGTCCGGCAGATCCACGGGTCCGGCGGCCAAGGACGTGGGGGGCCGGAAGCAGGCACAGGGGGCACCCGCGGCGCGCGCCGCGGGGAAGACCGCCGCCACGAAGACGTCCGCGTCGACGACGTCGGCATCGAAGGGGTCCGCGTCGAAGACGTCCGCCGCGAAGGCGGTCGCTACGGAGACCGCCGCCAGGCGGACGACCGCCTCGGAGGTGGTGGCGGCCCCGGCGAAGACGGCCGCGAAGAAGGCCTCCTCGACGAAGGCCTCCCCGGCGAAAGCTTCCTCCGGGAAGACCGCCGCCAAGAAGGCCACGGCCGCCAAGGAGGCGGTGGCCGGGAAGTCCCCGGGCCGGAGGACGGCCGCCGCGGTGAAGGGCACGGAGGCGGCACCGGTCGGGGCGGACGGGGCATCCGCGCGGGCGACGGCGGAGCCGGCGTCGGTGAAGGGGCCGGCGAAGACGCCGGTGAAGAAGGCTCCCGCGAAGAAGGCACGCACCGCCGGCGGGAAGAAAACCTCCGCACAAAAGGCCGTCCCGGAGGCGTCGGGCCCGGCGGAGGGCGCCGCGGCGCGGGGCGACGAGGAGAGCGGCAGCACCCGGAGGGCCGGTGCGAGGAGTGCGGCCCCCAGGAGCACCAGCAGGACCGACAAGGCGGTCGCGTCCGCGGCCGAGGGCGCGGCGGAGGCCGCGAAGAAGACGGGAGCCACGACGGTGGTTGCGAAGAAGACCCCTGGCACGGCCACGGCGGCGAAGAACCCCAGCGCGGTCCCCAAGGCGCGGCTCGCCGGGACGGAGCCCGGCGAGCTCGCGGTGCGCCCCGGCGAGGACCCCTGGACTGCGGAGGAGGTCGAGGAGGCGCGCGCCGGGCTGGCGTCCGAGTCGGCGCGGCTGAGCGCGGAGATCACGGCCTCCGAGGAGGCCCTGGTTGGCCTGATGCGGGACTCCGGCGACGGGGCCGGTGACGACGAGGCCGACACCGGCACCAAGAACATCACCCGTGAGCACGAGATGTCCCTCGCCGCCAACGCGCGCGAGATGCTCGACCAGACCGAGCGCGCCCTCAATCGTCTCGAAGCGGGCACCTACGGGCTGTGCGAGAACTGCGGCAACGCCATCGGCAAGGCGCGGATGCAGGCCTTCCCGCGGGCCACTCTGTGCGTCGAGTGCAAGCAGAAGCAGGAGCGCCGTTCCTGACCGTCCTGAGCACGTGGCCGGGGAGGCTCGTGCCGTACTCTCTCCTCAGTCAGGCACCTAGGTTGAGGGACTCACGTGGCAGAGGCGGAGCGCATCATCGGTACGCCGGAAACCCCTAACGCGTCGGGGGCCGAGCCGGAGCGGTCCGAGGGGCACGCGGCGCCGGGGGAGCGGTCCGGCTCCGACGGGGCGCGGGTCCCGGCCGACCGGTCCGGCGCCGGCTCCGCGGCGCCGGCCGAGGGCGCGGGCGAGAGCGCCCCGGACGGGGCGGCGGACGGGCCCGCGCGGCCCGGGGGCAGGCGCCGGATCGCGGTCCTGTTCACCGTCGCCGCGCTGGCGTACGCCCTCGACCTCGTCAGCAAGATGCTGGTCGTCGCGAAGCTGGAGCACCACGCGCCGGTCGAGGTCGTCGGGGACTGGCTCAAGTTCGAGGCGATCCGCAACGCGGGCGCGGCCTTCGGCTTCGGTGAGGCCTTCACCATCATCTTCACCGTGATCGCGGCGGCCGTGATCGTGGTCATCGCCCGGCTCGCGCGCAAGCTCTACAGCGTGCCGTGGGCGATCGCGCTCGGCCTGCTGCTGGGCGGCGCGCTGGGCAACCTCACCGACCGGATCTTCCGGACGCCCGGCGTCTTCGAGGGCGCGGTCGTCGACTTCATCGCGCCGAAGCACTTCGCGGTGTTCAACCTCGCCGACTCGGCGATCGTCTGCGGCGGCATCCTGATCGTGCTGCTGTCCTTCCGCGGGCTCGACCCCGACGGGACCGTCCACAGGGACTGACCGCGCTCCCCTCCACGGGCACTGGCGTTCGGGTTCTGGTCAGGTGGTGCCGGACCCGTCCGGCATACTCGACGGGTGAGCACGATTCCCGAGATCCGTACCCTGCCCGTGCCGGACGGCCTGGAGGGCGAGCGCGTCGACGCCGCCATCTCCCGCATGTTCGGCTTCTCCCGTACCAAGGCGGCCGAGCTGGCCGCGGCAGGCAAGGTGCTGGTCGACGGCACGGTGGTCGGCAAGTCCGAACGGGTGCACGGCGGCGCCTGGCTCGAGGTGGAGATGCCCCAGGCGCCCGCCCCCGTGCAGGTGGTCGCCGAGCCCGTCGAGGGCATGGAGATCGTGCACGACGACGACGACGTGCTCGTCATCGTCAAGCCCGTCGGCGTGGCCGCCCACCCCAGTCCCGGCTGGTCGGGGCCGACCGTGATCGGCGGGCTCGCCGCCGCCGGGTACCGCATCTCGACCTCGGGTGCCGCCGAGCGCCAGGGCATCGTGCACCGCCTCGACGTGGGCACGTCGGGCCTGATGGTCGTCGCCAAGTCGGAGTACGCGTACACGTCGCTCAAGCGCCAGTTCAAGGAGCGCACGGTCGACAAGCGCTACCACACGCTGGTCCAGGGTCACCCGGACCCGACGAGCGGCACCATCGACGCCCCCATCGGCCGGCACCCCAACCACGACTACAAGTGGGCGGTGACCGCCGAGGGCAAGGACTCCGTCACGCACTACGACCTGGTCGAGGCGTTCCGTGCGGCGTCGCTGCTCGACGTCAAGCTGGAGACCGGCCGCACCCACCAGATCCGCGTCCACATGGCCGCCCACCGCCACCCCTGCGTCGGCGACCTGACCTACGGCGCCGACCCGACGCTGGCCAAGCGGCTCGGCCTCACCCGGCAGTGGCTGCACGCCGTGCGGCTCGGCTTCGAGCACCCCGGTGACGGGCAGTGGGTGGAGTTCGGGAGCGAGTACCCGCAGGACCTCCAGCAGGCGCTGGACAAGGTGCGGGAGGAAAGCTACGCATGACCGCCGCCTACGTGGTGCGTGTCGCGGAGGACGCCGCCGACCGTGAGGCGTGCTTCGCGGTCCGCAAGGAGGTCTTCGTCGTCGAGCAGCGGGTCCCCCAGGACATCGAGTACGACGCGTACGACGCCGGTGCCCTGCACGTCCTGGCGGTCCGCGACGACGGCGTGCCGCTCGGCACCGGCCGGCTCCTGCACGGCGCGGCGGCCGCCGCCAAGACCGGCGGCGACGTGGCCGTCGGCTCCCTGGGGCGGCTCGCGGTGACGCGGGAGGCACGCGGCCTCGGCGTCGGGGCCGCGCTGGTGCGTGCCATCGAGGACGCGGCACGCGCGCGTGGACTGACCGCGGTGGACCTGCACGCGCAGACCCACGCGCTGGGCTTCTACGAGCGGCTCGGCTACGTCGCGTACGGGCCTGAGTTCCCCGACGCCGGGATTCCGCACCGGTCGATGCGGCGCTCCCTGTAGCGGTGGCCGGCGGTGCTTCGTGCAGCGGTGGCCGGCGGTGCTCCCCGGACGGAGCGGTGGTCGGCGGTGCGACCCTCCCGGCCCCCTGCCGTCGCGGCGTAAGGATTCGGCACGTGGCACGCTGGACGTCTGGCCGTTCTTGATCGTCTAGCCCGTCGGAGCGCTGAGAACCGTGGATCAGTTGGCCCTGTTGTTCGTGCTGCTGCTCGGGGCCGTGGTGAGCGTCCCGGTCGGCGAACGGTTCGGGCTGCCCGCGCCGATCCTGATGACGCTCCTCGGGATCGTGCTGGCGCTGCTCGACTTCGTCCCGAACGTGGACATCCCGCCCGACCTGATCCTGCCCGCGCTGCTGCCGCCGCTGCTCTACGCCGCGGTGCGGCGCACTTCGTGGAGACAGTTCGCCGCCAACAAGCGGCCGATCTTCCTGCTGGCCGTGGCGCTGGTGTTCGTCACGACCGTGGTGGTGGCCGTGGTCGCCGGTGCCATCGTGCCCGGGCTGCCGATCGCCGCCGCCGTGGCGCTCGGCGCCCTGGTCGCCCCGCCCGACCCGGTGGCGGCGACCGCGGTCGCGGGACAGCTGGGGCTGCCCCGCAGGCTGGTGTCGATACTGGAGGGCGAGGGCCTGTTCAACGACGTGACGGCCATCGTGCTGTACCACGTCGCGATCGCCGCCGCCGTCAGCGGAACGTTCTCCCTGCCCGGCGCCGCCCTCGACCTGGTGCTGTCCGCGGTGGTCGCCCTCGTCGTCGGAGTGGCGCTCGGCTGGGGCGCCAACAAGCTGATGGACCTGCTGGGCGACCCCACCCTGCAGATCGGCCTGACGCTGCTGGTGCCGTACGCCTCCTACGTCCTGGCCGAGGAGCTGCACGGGTCCGGGGTGCTCGCCGTGCTGACGACGGCGCTGTTCCTCGCCGAGTACTCCACCGACGCCGACGACGTGATGGCCCGGCTGGCCGGGCACACCGTCTGGGACGTGGTGGACACGCTGGTCACCGGCGTCGCGTTCGGCCTCATCGGGCTGGAGCTGCACAACGCCGTCCGCACCGCCGAGGGGCGCTGGGGCGAGATGCTGGGCTGGGCCGCGGCCGTCGTGGTCGTCGTCGTCCTCGTCCGGCTGTTCTGGCTGCTGCCGGCGACCTGGCTGACCAAGCGGCTGCACGCGAAGCGGGACTACGACGAGGACATCCCGACCTCGTGGCGCGAGACCGTGGTGATGTGGTGGTCGGGGATGCGCGGGGTGGCCTCGGTCGCCCTGGCGCTGGCGATCCCGCTGAAGATGGACGACGGCTCGCCGTTCCCGAACCGGGACGAGATCATCTTCATCGCGTTCGGGGTCATCATGGCCACGCTCGTGCTCCAGGGGCTCACCCTGCCGTTCCTGGTCAGGAAGCTCGGGGTGCGCCCCGACACCGACAGCGAGAAGGAGTTCGAGAAGGGGCTGGCGATCCGCGCGGCCAAGGCCGCGAAGCGCAGGCTCAAGGAGATCGAGGAGGTGGAGGAGCTGCCGGAGGACCTGTCCGAGCAGTTGCTGCGCCGGGCTTTCGACATCGGGCTGCGGATCAGTCCCGAACTGGGCGACGACGAGCGGCGCGAGGCGCACGCGCAGCGGGCCCGGCGGATCAAGAAGGTGCGCCGGATCCAGGCGGAGATGATGAGCGCGGCCCGGCACGAGGTGCTGTCCGCGCGCAGTGAGGCGGGGGCCGACCCGGAGATCGTGGACCGGGTGCTGCGGCATCTGGACGTGCGCAGCCTGCGGTGAGCGGGCCGCGGCCTCCGGACGGGCACGGCCTGTGGTGGGCATGCCGCGGTACCGGACGTGCGCGCCCGCGGTGAGCGGCGGTGCCGCCGTGTGCGACGGTTCACCGCCGGCGTGCGACGTGGAACGGGGCCCGGCGGCCACAGGGTCGAGCTGTGGTCACCGGGCCCCGCCGCGGCTGCTGCCGCGCCGCCGTGAGGGTTCAGCCGCGGCCGGTCCGCGGTGTCTCGTGGACCCGCCGAGGCGCCCCCTCGAAGGGCGACCGCCCGTTCCTCCTGCCCGACGGCAGCAGTACCGCGTCGGCCGTGTTGACCCGGGGCAGCGCGTAGGGGTGTTCGGCGGCCAGCCAGCGGATCATCTGCTCGCGCACAGTGACCCGCACCGTCCATATGTCGTCCGCGTCCTTCGCGGTCGCCAGGGCGCGGACCTGGATGGTGCTGGGGGTCGTGTCGGTGACGGCGAGACCCCAGTCGCGGCCGTCCCAGGCGGGGCACTCCCGGAGGATGTCGCGGAGCTTGTCGCGCATCTGGGACACGGGGGCGGTGTGGTCGAGGTGGAAGAAGACGATTCCGGTCATCTGGGCGCTGCCGCGCGACCAGTTCTCGAAGGGCTTCGAGGTGAAGTACGACACAGGCATCGTGATCCGGCGCTCGTCCCAGGTCCGTACCGTCAGGAACGTGAGCGTGATCTCGTCGATCACACCCCACTCGCCGTCCACCACGACCGTGTCGCCGAGCCGGACCATGTCGCCGAAGGCGATCTGCAGACCCGCGAAGAGGTTGCTCAGGGTGGACTGGGCGGCGACACCGGCGACGATGCCGAGGATTCCGGCCGAGGCCAGCAGGGAGGCGCCGGCCGCCCGCATCGCCGGGAAGGTGAGCAGCATCGCACCGGCCGCCATCACCCCGACGATCGCGGTGACCACGCGCTGGATCAGGGACACCTGGGTGCGCACCCGGCGGACCCGGGCCGGATCGCGGTGGGCGTTCGCGTAGCGGGTGTACGAGGTCTCGACGATCGCCGCCGCGATGCGCACCACCAGCCAGGCGGCCGAGCCGATGAGGACGAGGGTCAGGGCGCGGCCTATGACGACCCGGTGGTCCCGGAACAGCTCGACCTGGTCGTACGCCCCTCTGAGCAGGGCCGCGCACAGGACGAGCTGGAAGGGGACCCGGCCGCGGCGCAGCAGCCCCCACATCGGGGTCTCGTGGTGCCGGGCGTCGGTGCGTCGCAACAACTGGTCGACGGCCCAGCCGGCGACCAGAGTGAGGACGACCGAGCCGCCGACGACGATCAGCGGACGCAGTACGTTCTCCATGCCTGCGCGCCTAACCGGCTGAGGCGCACCTGAACCTGTGATCTGTGTCGGATCCCGGGTACGGCCCCGGCCGTCACTGTCCGTGCGGGCTGGCACCATGGCCTCATGAACATCATGCTCTTTCACTCGGCCTACGGGCCGCGCCCCGCGGTGCGTGCGGCGGCGGAGCGGCTGCGCGCGGCGGGACACGAGGTGTGGACGCCCGATCTCTTCGAGGGACGCACCTTCGAGACCGTCGAGGAGGGCATGGCCTTCAAGGACGAGATCGGCAAGGACGATCTGCTCAAGCGAGCGATCCTGGCGGCCGCCCCCTATTCGGAGCGGGGGCTGGTGTACGCGGGCTTCTCGTTCGGTGCCTCCGTCGCGCAGACCCTGGCCCTCGGCGACGACAAGGCCCGCGGGCTGCTGCTCCTGCACGGCACCTCCGACATCGCGGAGAGCGCCTCGGTGGACGAGCTGCCGGTCCAGCTGCACGTCGCGGAGCCCGACGCGTTCGAGACGGACGACTGGCTGAGCGCGTGGTACCTGCGGATGCAGCGCATCGGCGCCGACGTGGAGATCTACCGGTACGCCGGTGCCGGGCACCTCTACACGGACCCCGGGCTGCCGGACCACGACGCGGAGGCGGCCGAGGCCACCTGGAAGGTGGCGCTCGGCTTCCTCGACTCGCTGTGAGGGGTCGGGGAGTGATCTCGGCGACACTCCCCGCGGGGCTCAGCCGGCGGCCCGGTAGGCGGCCCAGCTCTGCTGCATGCGCGTCACCTGGCCCGAGGTGAACTGGTACATGCAGGCGTCGTACGTGTAGTCCATGAAGTTGTGGATCGGGTCGACGCCCGACTTGCTGGTGCAGGTGTCACGCCCGGTCGGGCACTCGTAGGCGGCGCTCTTCTCGGCCGGGGTGTCGGTGACGTAGTCGCCGTTGCCGTTGCAGCCGCCCTGGAAGGTGTGGTAGAGCCCCATCCAGTGGCCGACCTCGTGCGTGGCGGTGTCGCCCTCGTCGTAGTGCGTGGCCGAGCCGCCGGGCAGCGAGGTGTCGAGGACGACCACGCCGTCCATGGTGGGGCTGGACTTGTAGCTGCTGGGGAAGGTGGCCCAGCCGAGCAGGCCGCCGCCGAGGTTGGCGGTGTAGATGTTGAGGGCGTTCGCGCCGCCCTTGCGGAGGGCGGTCTTCATGGCCTTCTCCGCCGTCGAGCCCGAACTGAGGTTGTACCAGGCCGCGTTGTCCGTGTAGTCGGTGCCGGCCAGCGTGAACTGGTAACCCGAGTCGGTGTTGCCGGTGCCCTGGCCCGCGTAGGCCGCGTTCAGCACGTTCAGCTGGCTGCTGATCTGGGCCGAGCTGAGCTGGCCGGTGGCGCCGTCGTGGATGACGTGGAAGTACACCGGGATGGTGGCCGTGGCGGCCGCGGCGGACAGCCGCCCGCCGCTCGCGCGCAGCTTGTCGAGCTTCTTGTGCAGGTCGGCGTCCATGGCCTGGGCCCTGGCCTGGGTGAGCTCGTTGGGCTCGGCCGCGTGCTGGCCGGCCTTGGGGCGGGCCTCCCGGGCGACGGAGCTCGCCTCGTCGGCGCAGTCGGTGGCCGGAGCCGTGGCCGCCGCGACGCCGGTGGGCGCGGAGAGGGGAGTGAGCATGAGCGTTCCGGCCATGACGGCCGTGCCGAGAAGGCGTCTGCGCACAAGGGGGGATATTCGGGCAAGCGCACGCATGCTGACTCCTAGCGGATGCGGTGGGGAGGGCCTTTTTCTGGCCGCCGCCGGGAGATTACGTGGACATGATGAATCTTGAAGAGAATCGTTCCGGCCCAATCAAACGTCAGGCGAACAAGGGCAATTGGGAGAAGAAATTCGGTCCCGGTGCCAAGTTTGAGACCGCGGCGTAACGAGCGCGGTGACCACGGCGGGTGGTGTGTCCGGATTCGGACCGTGCGTGGCGCCACCCGCCGTAGTGGCGTGATCTTCCGTTAACAGACCGGGGGTGAAGTGCCGGTGGCCGAAAATCGCCCCCCGGTCCGCAGGTGCTGCCGGGTCAGCGCACGGGCGCGTACACCCGCTCGACCTTCTGCGTACCGCTGCGCGTGCGGTACGAACGGGCCCAGGACGAGGTCGCGTCCGGGTCCCTGCGGTCGGAGAGCACGTAGTAGTCCATCTGCGCGCGGTCCGCGGTGATGTCCAGGACGCCGTAGCCGTGCCGGTCCGTGTCGACCCAGTGGACGTGCCGGTTGGCGGCGCGGATCAGCGGCGAGGCCACCGTCGACACGGTGCCCTCGGGCACCTTGACGATGTCGTCGAGGTTGTCGGACGTGACCGAGGTGACGACGAACTCCGTCGCGGCCGAGGGCGACAGCGGATACGTGCCGGCGTCGACCGGCACGTCGTTGGCCCACGCCATGTGGATGTCGCCGGTCAGGAAGACGGTGTTGCGGATCGCGTGGGCGCGCAGGTGGCCGAGCAGTTCCCGGCGGTCGTCCGTGTAGCCGTCCCACTGGTCGGTGTTGAGGGCGATGCCCTCCTGCGGCAGCCCGAGCAGCTTGGCGAGCGGCTTGAGCAGGTCGGCCGGGAGGGAGCCCACCGCGAACGGCGAGATCATCACGGAGTTGCCGACCAGCCGCCAGGTGGCGTCCGAGGCCCGCAGGCCCGCCTTGAGCCAGTCCAGTTGCGCCCGGCCGGTGAGCGTACGGTCCGGGTCGTCCACCGAGCCGCTGCCCGAGGACGCCTGCTGCGAGCGGAAGCTGCGCAGGTCGAGCAGCGAGAGGTCGGCCAGCTTGCCGAAGCGCAGCCGGCGGTAGGTGGTGCCCTCGATCGCCGGACGGACCGGCATCCACTCGAAGTACGCCTGCTTCGCGGCCTGCTGGCGGGCGGACCAGGCGCCCTCCGTGCCCTCGGTGTGGTTCACCGCCCCGCCGGGCCAGGCGTTGTCGGCGAACTCGTGGTCGTCCCAGATCGCCACGACCGGCGCCGCGTGGTGCAGGGCCTGCAGGTCCGGGTCGGTCTTGTAACGCCCATGCCGGGTGCGGTAGTCGGCGAGGGTGAGGATCTCGTTCGCCGGGGCGTGCGGCCGCACGACCGTGCCGCGCGCCGCGTACTCGCCGGACTTGTACTCGTAGATGTAGTCGCCCAGGTGCAGCCAGGCGTCCAGGTCGCCGCGCGCGGCCAGGTGCCGGTACGGCGAGAAGTAGCCCGCCTCCCAGTTGGCGCAGGAGACCACGCCGAAGCGCAGACCGGCCACGCCCGCGTCGGCGGCCGGGGCGGTACGGGTGCGGGCGGCGGGCGAGTCGGTGCCGCCGCAGGAGAAGCGGAACCAGTAGTCGGTGGCCGGGCGCAGGCCGCGGATGTCCGCCTTGACGGTGTGGTCGGAGGCGGCCGAGGCGGTGGTGGATCCCTTGGCGACGACCGTGCCGAACGCCTTGTCCTCGGCGACGGTCCAGGAGACCTCGACGTCGGGGCCGAGCCCCGAACCGGGTATCGCCTCGGACGTGGGGGTCACCCGGGTCCACAGCAGGATCCCGTCGGGCAGCGGGTCGCCGGAGGCGACGCCGTGCAGGAACGCCGGGGTCCCGGCGGCGGCCCGGGCCGGGAGCGCGGCGGCGAGCGGAGCCGCGAGGGCGGCGGTGGCCGCCGCGGCCTTGACGACCGTACGGCGGCGGGGGGCGCGCAACTCGGCGACGCCCGTGGTGTCTTGCGACTCGATGGATCTGTATCGACTGGTCACGGACGATCAGATTACTGACCGGTACGCGAAAGAGCGGACGAACTGTCGAAAGTTCGCCCGCTCTTGGCTGCCGGTACGTCAGGCCTTGAGCGCCTTGTCGATCGCCGTCCGGTACTCGGCGACGGTCATCGGCGCGGTCTTGCCGTCCGAGCCGACCACCTCCTTGCCGTCCATCTTCAGCGTCGGCGTCGCGGAGACACCGCTCTTGTCGAACGTGGCCGACATCTCCAGCGCCCACTTGTCGTAGGTGCCGTCCTTCACCGCCTTCTGGAACGCCTTGTTGTCCTTGAGGGCGTCCACGGTGTTGGCGACCTTGATCAGGTACGCGTCGTCCTTGAACTTGTCGTCCGTCTCCTCCGGGTGGTACTTCGCCGAGTAGAGGGCGGTCTTGTACTCCAGGAAGGCGTCGCTGCTGACGTTCAGCGCGGCCCCCATGGCACTGAGCGCGTTCCTGGAGCCCTCGCCCGGGGAGCCGTTGTCGATGAACGTGGCGCCGATGTACCGGATCTTGTACTTGCCGTCCTCGACGTCCTTGTCGACGGTCGCGCCGACGGCCTGCTCGAAGCTCGCGCAGACCGGGCAGCGCGGGTCCTCGTACATGTCCAGGGTCTTCTCGGCACCGCTCTTGCCGATGACGACGGTCGTGCCCTTCGCGCCGGTCGTGTGGGCCGGCTTGACGAGCTTGTCGTCCTTGGCGGCCTCCCAGTAACCCGGCTTGTTGTTCTGCACCACGGCGTACCCGATGCCGCCGGCTATCGCCAGGACGCCGACGACCGAGCAGGCCACGATGACCTGCCGCTTGACCTTGTCGCGCTTGGCCTGGCGCTCGCGCTCCTGGCGCAACCGCTCACGGGCCGCCATCTTCGACGCCTGGCTGTTCCGCTTGCTCATAGTGGTGATCTCCCTGGGGGACGCGCACAGTCGTACGCGGAATTCGTCGGGGGGACTGCTGGTGCTCAGGCCGGTGCCCCGGGTTCCGCCGGGCTCCTGCCGGGCTCCTGCTCAGGCGGGAACGGTGCAGCGGGGCGGTCCCCGGCGTCCCAGGGAGTGCACCAACAGCGAGGTCCGGGCGGCGGCGGCCCGGCGGACCGGACGCGGCAGCCTGCGCACCGGAGCGAGCCGTACCCGCACGGCGGCGACGGCGAGCAGCAGGGGCCGGAAGGTGGCGGCGCCGACCGCGCGCAGCAGCTGCGCCAGGGCCCGCTCGCCGCGCCGCAGCCAGGCGGCGGCCAGCAGGCCGGTGCCCACGTGCGCACCGAGCAGCAGCCAGGCGGCCCCCGGGTCGGCGTGCGCGAGCAGGGCCGCCGCGAAGCCGCCGTGGCCCGCGGTCACGCGGGCGAGCGGGGCGCCGACGTCGGTGCCGCCGCACAGCACGTCGAGGCCGACCGAGCGCAGCGGACCGGTGACCGGGCCGCCCGCCGGGCCGTAACAGACGTGCTGGCCCGTGGTGAACACCGTGTCGGCGGCCAGCTCCAGCGGGATCAGCAGGGCGGCGATCCGGCCGAAGCCGCGCTCGCGGCCCGCGAGCGCGTACGAGACGGCGAAGACGGCGCCGGTGATCACGGCCACGGTGCTCGGCGGCAGCGGAACCCGGGACAGCAGCACGTGCGACGCCGTCGAGAGCGTCACGACGACGGCCGTGAACAGAGCCGCGCGAAGGGCTCTGAGCTGGGTCCCGGATATGTCCATAGCGCTGGAGAGTGTCCCACGGGCCGCCGTATGAGGCCCCTAAAGGATTCCTGTGTGCTGCCCGAGCGTTGTACGGCGGCCCGGGCCCGCGGCCGCACCGCCCGGCCGTGGGTCCCACGGCCGGGGCAGGCGGCTACAGGCCGGGGATCCGGCCGTTGCGGAAGAGGTCCACGAAGATCTGGTGGTCGGCACGCGCGCGTGCCCCGTAGTCGTGAGCGAAGTCGACCAGGAGGTCGGCGAAGCCGTCCTCGTCGGCCGCGATCGCCGCGTCGATGGCCCGCTCCGTGGAGAACGGGACAAGCTCCGAGTGACCGCTCTCGTCGTCCGCCGCCGCGTGCATCGTGGCCGTGGCACGGCCGAGGTCGGCGACCACCGTCGCGATCTCCTCCGGGTCGTCGATGTCGCCCCAGTCCAGGTCGACCGCGTACGGCGACACCTCGGCGACCAGCTGGCCCGCGCCGTCCAGCTCGGTCCAGCCGAGCCACGGGTCGGCGTGCGCCTGGAGGGCACGCTGCGAGATCACCGTGCGGTGGCCCTCGTGCTGGAAGTACTCGCGGATCGAGGCGTCCGTGATGTGCCGGGAGACGGCCGGGGTCTGGGCCTGCTTCACGTAGATCACGACATCGTTCTCCAGGGCGTCGCTGTTGCCCTCCAGGAGGATGTTGTACGACGGCAGGCCCGCCGAGCCGATGCCGATGCCGCGGCGGCCCACGACGTCCTTCACCCGGTACGAGTCGGGGCGGGTCAGCGAGGACTCCGGGAGGGTCTCCAGATAGCCGTCGAAGGCGGCGAGCACCTTGTAGCGGGTGGCCGCGTCCAGCTCGACCGAGCCGCCGTCCTCCGCGAAGCGGCGCTCGAAGTCACGGATCTCGGTCATCGAGTCCAGCAGCCCGAAGCGGGTCAGCGAGCGCGCGACGCGCAGCGCGCCCAGCAGCGGGCCCTCGGCGGTGTCCAGCGTGAAGGGGGGCACCTCGTCGCTCTTGGCCCCCGTGGACAGGGCGCGGATGCGCTCGCGGTACGCCCGCGCGTAGACCCTGACCAGCTCGGTGATCTGCTCGTCACTGAGCGCCTTCGCGTACCCGATCAGCGCCACGGAGGCGGCGAAGCGCTTGAGGTCCCAGGTGAAGGGGCCGACGTAGGCCTCGTCGAAGTCGTTCACGTTGAAGATCAGCCGGCCCTGGGCGTCCATGTACGTGCCGAAGTTCTCGGCGTGCAGGTCGCCGTGGATCCACACCCGCGACGTGCGCTCGTCCAGGTAGGGGCCGCCCCGCTTGTCGGCGTCCAGGTCGTGGTAGAAGAGGCCCGCGGTGCCCCGGTAGAACGCGAAGGCGCTGGCCGCCATCTTGCGGAACTTCACACGGAACGCGGCCGGGTCGGCGGCCAGGAGCTCGCCGAACGCGGTGTCGAAGACGGCGAGGATCTGCTCGCCGCGTTGCTCGGCGCTGAGCTGCGGGACCGACATCGCTGGGTGCCTCCTGGTGCAGGTGGTGCGTGACATGGGGGACGGTCGCGCCGCCCTTGCAGGGACGGGCGGCCCCGTCCGCTTCAACGGACGACGGTACGCGGGAGTGCCCGCGTGCCCCGCACGGAGGTACGGGGGAGAGCCTCCGGAGTGTCAGTGCCGCGGCATAGACTTCGACGCTGTCCCACCAGACCGTCCGCAGCCTGTCGACGATTGTTCTTCTGTTCTTCCTGGAGGCCGAAGCCGTGTCAAAGCCGCCGTTCACGCACCTGCACGTCCACACCCAGTACTCGCTGCTGGACGGTGCCGCGCGGCTCAAGGACATGTTCGCGGCGTGCAACGAGATGGGCATGACGCACATCGCGATGAGCGACCACGGCAACCTCCACGGGGCGTACGACTTCTTCCACACGGCGCAGAAGGCGGGCGTCACCCCGATCATCGGGATCGAGGCGTACGTCGCTCCCGAGTCCCGGCGCAACAAGCGCAAGATCCAGTGGGGCCAGCCGCACCAGAAGCGCGACGACGTGTCCGGTTCGGGTGGTTACACGCACAAGACGATCTGGGCGGCGAACAAGACGGGCCTGCACAACCTCTTCAAGCTCTCCTCGGACGCGTACGCCGAGGGCTGGCTCCAGAAGTGGCCGCGCATGGACAAGGAGACCATCTCCCAGTGGTCCGAGGGGCTCATCGCGTCCACCGGCTGCCCGTCCGGCGAGCTGCAGACCCGGCTGCGCCTCGGCCAGTTCGACGAGGCCCTGAAGTCGGCCGCCGAGTACCAGGAGATCTTCGGCAAGGACCGCTACTTCCTGGAGCTGATGGACCACGGGATCGAGATCGAGCGCCGGGTCCGCGACGGCCTCCTGGAGATCGGCAAGAAGCTCGGCATCCCGCCCCTGGTGACGAACGACTCGCACTACACGTACGCGCACGAGGCGACCGCCCACGACGCCCTGCTGTGCATCCAGACCGGCAAGAACCTCTCGGACCCCGACCGCTTCCGCTTCGACGGCACCGGCTACTACCTGAAGTCCACGGACGAGATGTACGCCATCGACTCCTCGGACGCCTGGCAGGAGGGCTGCGCCAACACCCTCCTGGTCGCCGAGCAGATCGACACCACCGGCATGTTCGAGGCCAAGAACCTCATGCCGAAGTTCGAGATCCCGGAGGGGTACACCGAGGTCACCTGGTTCCAGGAGGAGGTCCGGGTCGGCATGGGCCGCCGCTACCCGGGCGGGGTCCCCGAGGACCGCCAGAGGCAGGCGGAGTACGAGATGGACGTCATCATCCAGATGGGGTTCCCGGGCTACTTCCTCGTCGTCGCCGACTTCATCATGTGGGCCAAGAAGAACGGCATCGCCGTCGGCCCCGGCCGAGGGTCCGCGGCCGGTTCGATCGTCGCGTACGCCATGGGCATCACCGACCTCGACCCGATCGAGCACGGTCTGATCTTCGAGCGGTTCCTGAACCCCGAGCGCGTCTCCATGCCCGATGTCGACATCGACTTCGACGAGCGCAGGCGCGTCGAGGTGATCAGGTACGTGACCGAGAAGTACGGCGCCGACAAGGTCGCCATGATCGGCACCTACGGCAAGATCAAGGCCAAGAACGCGATCAAGGACTCCGCGCGGGTACTGGGCTACCCGTACGCGATGGGCGACCGGCTCACCAAGGCCATGCCCGCCGACGTCCTCGGCAAGGGCATCGACCTGAACGGCATCACCGACCCCTCGCACCCGCGCTACAACGAGGCCGGCGAGATCCGCGCGATGTACGAGAACGAGCCGGACGTCAAGAAGGTCATCGACACCGCCAAGGGCGTCGAGGGCCTGGTCCGGCAGATGGGCGTGCACGCCGCCGGCGTGATCATGTCCAGCGAGCCCATCGTCGACCACGCCCCGATCTGGGTGCGGCACACCGACGGCGTCACCATCACGCAGTGGGACTACCCCCAGTGCGAGTCGCTCGGCCTGCTCAAGATGGACTTCCTGGGCCTGCGGAACCTGACCATCATGGACGACGCCGTCAAGATGGTGGAGGCCAACAAGGGCGTCAGGCTGGAGCTCCTCCAGGTCCCGCTGGACGACCCCAGGACGTACGAGATGCTCTGCCGCGGCGACACGCTCGGCGTGTTCCAGTTCGACGGCGGGCCGATGCGTTCGCTGCTGCGCCAGATGCAGCCCGACAACTTCGAGGACATCTCCGCCGTCTCGGCCCTGTACCGGCCGGGTCCGATGGGCATGAACTCGCACATCAACTACGCGGAGCGCAAGAACGGGCGCCAGGAGATCACACCGATCCACCCGGAGCTCGAGGAGCCCCTGAAGGAGACGCTGGGCCTGACCTACGGCCTCATCGTCTACCAGGAGCAGGTGCAGAAGGCCGCCCAGATCATCGCCGGGTACTCGCTCGGCGAGGCCGACATCCTGCGCCGCGTGATGGGCAAGAAGAAGCCCGAGGAGCTGGCGAAGAACTTCACCATCTTCCAGGCCGGAGCCAAGAAGAACGGCTTCTCCGACGAGGCGATCCAGGCCCTGTGGGACGTCCTGGTGCCCTTCGCCGGCTACGCGTTCAACAAGGCGCACTCCTCCGCGTACGGCCTCGTCACGTACTGGACCGCCTACCTCAAGGCCAACTACCCGGCCGAGTACATGGCGGCCCTGCTGACCTCGGTGAAGGACGACAAGGACAAGTCGGCCGTCTATCTGAACGAGTGCCGGCGCATGGGCATCAAGGTCCTGCCGCCCAACGTGAACGAGTCCGAGCACAACTTCGCCGCCCAGGGCGACGACGTGATCCTCTTCGGGCTCTCCGCCGTCCGCAACGTCGGCACGAACGTGGTCGAGGCGATCATCCGCGGCCGCAAGGCCAAGGGGAAGTACACGTCCTTCCCCGACTACCTCGACAAGGTCGAGGCGGTCGCCTGCAACAAGCGCACCACCGAATCGCTCATCAAGGCGGGCGCGTTCGACACGATGGGGCACACCCGCAAGGGCCTCACCGCACAGTACGAGCCGATGATCGACAACGTGGTGCAGGTCAAGCGCAAGGAGGCCGAGGGCCAGTTCGACCTCTTCGGCGGCATGGGCGACGACGCCGCGGACGAGCCGGGCTTCGGACTCGACGTCGAGTTCACGACCGACGAGTGGGACAAGACCTATCTCCTCGCGCAGGAGCGGGAGATGCTCGGGCTGTACGTCTCCGACCACCCGCTCTTCGGCCTGGAGCACGTCCTGTCCGACAAGGCGGACGCGGGCATCTCCCAGCTCACCGGCGGTGAGCACTCAGACGGCGCGGTCGTGACCATCGGCGGCATCATCTCGGGCCTCCAGCGCAAGATGACCAAGCAGGGCAACGCCTGGGCCATCGCGACGGTGGAGGACCTCGCGGGCTCCATCGAGTGCATGTTCTTCCCGGCGACCTACCAGCTGGTGTCGACCCAACTCGTCGAGGACGCCGTGGTGTTCGTCAAGGGACGCCTCGACAAGCGCGAGGACGTGCCGCGGCTCGTCGCGATGGAGCTGATGGTCCCCGACCTGTCGAACGCGGGCACCAACGCGCCCGTGATCCTGACCATCCCGACGGTGAAGGTCACCCCGCCCATGGTCAGCCGGCTCGGGGAGATCCTCAGCCACCACAAGGGCGACAGCGAGGTCCGCATCAAGCTCCAGGGCCCGAGCAAGACGACCGTGCTCCGGCTCGACCGGCACCGGGTCAAGCCCGACCCCGCCCTCTTCGGCGACCTGAAGGTCCTGCTCGGACCGGCCTGCCTGGCGGGCTGACCACCGGGAGAGCGGCCGGGCAAGGCCCGCGGCGGGCCGGCCGGACGGACGCAGCGAGGGGCGCACCCACCCGCGGGTGCGCCCCTCGCTGCGTGCTCAGGCCTCAACGGCCCTGTCGCCCGCCTCAGTTGTGGCCGAAGCGCTTCTGGTGCTTACGGGCGACATCGGAGGGGCTGCCCTGGACCTGAGCCAGCTGCGCTGCCTCGGTCGCGGTGGAACGCGCGTGCTCCGGAGCCTGGTCCGGCTGCGCGGAACGGTCCTGGGCGGCGCCCTGCTTGCGGTTCTTGTTCTTGGCCATGGTGATCTGCCTCCTGAAGGGGATCTAGGGGCCAGGGCCGGAACCAGATTCACACGGGCCGACAAGCCGCGCATGTCGGATAATTACCGTGCGTGATAAGCGCTGTCGGGGAACGATCCGCCGCTGCGCCACGCCGAAGATCGAGTTCGGGCCGTTAACCTTCGCGCCGTCGGGCAGACTCGAACCAAGCCCGAAGCGAAGCTCCCGGAAACCGGAAAGAGGGTGGACCCGTGGACCGCTGCATCGTCCTGGTGGACGCCGGGTACCTGCTCGGGGCCGCCGCCAGTCTGCTCGCCGGGGAACCCTCTCGCTCCCGGATCACCGTCGACCACGCCGCCCTCATCCAGGGGTTGCGCGAGCGCGCCGAGTCCGACACGGAACGGCCCCTGCTGCGCATCTACTGGTTCGACGGCGCCCCCGACCGCGTACCCCAGCCCGAGCACCGCAGGCTGCGCGTGATGCCGCGCGTGACGGTCCGCCTGGGCGCGCTGACCCGCAGCGACGGCCGGTGGGCGCAGAAGGGCGTCGACGCCGCCATGCACGCCGAACTGACCGAACTGGCGCGCAACCGCGCCTGCTCCGACGTGGTCCTGGTCACCGGCGACGGGGATCTGCTGCCCGGCATGATGGCGGCGAAGGAGCACGGCGTCGCCGTCCACCTGTGGGCCGTGCAGGCCGCCGACGGCGACTACAACCAGTCCGAGGACCTCGTCGCCGAGGCCGACGAGCGCCGCGTGCTCGACCGGATCTGGATCACCAGGGCCGTCCGCGCCAAGGAGACGGGCGCGGTCTGCGCGCCGTCGCCCGTGCCGCGGCCCGAGATCGCCGCCATCCTCTCCGCGCCGCTGCCCGAGTCGGCGCCCTCCGCCGCGGCCGGCCGGACCGCGGAGCAGACCGAGCACGTCACGGCGGCCGAGCCCCGCGACGGCACACAGGAGCGGGTCCCCGCACCCAAGGGCGTCCCCACCCCCAAGGATCTCGCCGCGCTGCGCGGACCCGGCACCCAGCCCGCCCAGCACCCGACGACCGCGACGCTGCGCTGGTCCTCCGACAAGGGCTGGGTCGAGCGCCCGGGCGGCGCAGGTGAGTCCGCGGAGGCCGCCTCGCTGCCCACGCTCGCCCAGCTCACCTCCGCCGAGCAGCGCTGGGCGGACCGCGAGGAGGACATCACCACCGTCGGCGGCGACCCGTACGAGGTCGGACAGGTGTTCGCGCGTCGCTGGATGGCCCGGCTCACGGACCAGAACCACCTGCAGAAGCTCTCCGCGATGTACCCGCGCGTCCCGCACCGGGTGGACGGGGAGCTGCTGCGGTACGCCGCCCGCTTCGGGCTCCTCGCGCACAAGGACGACCAGATCGACGAGCACGACCGGTACGCGATCCGGGCCGGCTTCTGGCGCGAGATCGACGTGCGCACGGCGGCGGAGCACGCGCCCGCGGGGGAGTGAGCGACGGCCCCGGGCGCATAACGGGGCATCGGACCCCGTAGGCTCGTCCCTCGTGAGTACGCGCACGGCACAGGCAGTCCGCAGGGGACACGGTGGTGCTGTCGTGTGCGCCGTCCGGGGCCTGACGAAGACCTACCCGGCGGTGCGCGGACGGCGCGGTGCCCCCGCGACACCCGAGGTGCGGGCCAACGACGGGGTGCGCCTCGACATCCGGCGCGGCGAGATCTTCGGACTGCTCGGGCCCAACGGCGCCGGCAAGTCCACCCTCGTACGGCAGCTGACCGGGCTGATGCGGCCCGACGGCGGCAGCGTCGAGATCCTCGGCCACGACATCGTGCGCCACCCCGAGCGGGCGGCGCGCATCCTCGCGTACCTCGGGCAGGAGTCCACCGCCCTCGACGACCTGACCGTGTCGCTCGCCGCGGAGACGACCGGGCGGCTGCGCGGACTGGAACTGCGGCAGGCGCGCGCCGAACGGGACGCGGTCCTGGACGAGCTCGGCCTCACGCCCCTCGCCTCCCGCCCGCTGCGGAGGCTCTCCGGCGGACAGCGGCGGCTCGCCTGCTTCGCCGCCGCCCTGGTCGGTAAGCGCCCGCTGCTCGTCCTCGACGAGCCGACGACCGGCATGGACCCCGTCGCCCGCCGGGCCGTGTGGGCCGCCGTCGACCGGCGCCGGGCCGAGCACGGCACGACCGTCCTGCTGGTCACCCACAACGTCATCGAGGCGGAGACGGTGCTCGACCGGGTCGCCGTCCTCGACCGGGGCCGGGTCATCGCCTGCGACACCCCGGCCGGGCTCAAGGAACAGGTCGCCGGCGAGGTACGCGTCGAACTCGTGTGGCGGCAGAGCGCCCCCCTGCACGTCCCCGAGGTCGCCGCGCTGCGCGCCCGCGCCGTCGAGTCCGGCCGCCGCTGGACGTTGCGGCTCGCACCCGAGGAGGCCCGTGCGGCCGTCGCCACGGTCACCGGGGGAGCCGCCTTCACCGCCCTGGACGACTTCACGCTGGCCACCCCGAGCCTGGAGGACGTGTACCTGGCGCTGGGCGGAAACGGGCAGGGGCTGGTGAAATCGTGAGTGCACAGGCCGCGGTGTCCGTACGGGACGCCGGAGGCGCCGCCGGGTGCCGCCCGCGCGGTGCCGAGGGCGCCGGGAACAGGACGGCTGCCGGAGCGAAGAGGAGCAGCTCGACGTGAGTGTCGTACCCGCTGGGGTTCTGCCGGGCGGCGCGCTGCCCGTGGCCGAGGATGCCGGCGACGCCGCGGAACTGGGGCCGCGGGCACGGCTGTGGCCGTCGCTGGCCGCCGTGTACCGGGCGCAGCTCTCCCGCGCCCGGGTCGCGCGGATCCCGCTGCTGTTCGTGGCCACCTTCCAGTCCGTCGGGATCATGATCCTGATGCGCGGTGTGGTGGACGGCGGAGGCGAGGCGCGTTCCGTGGTGGCCGGGGCGTCGGTCCTGGTGGTGGCCTTCGTCGCCCTCAACCTCCTCGCCCAGTACTTCGGGCAGCTGCGGGCCGGCGGCGGACTCGACCACTACGCGACGCTGCCGGTGCCGCCCGCCGCCGTGGTGCTCGGCGCCGCCGGCGCGTACGCCTCGTTCACCGTGCCGGGGACCTTCGCCACCGCCGTCTTCGGCTCCGTGCTCTTCGGGCTGCCGATGACGCACCTGTGGGTGCTCGCCGCGGTGATCCCGCTCGCGGGCGCCGCGCTCGCCGGGCTCGGGGCCGCGCTCGGGCTGCTCGCGCCGCGGCCCGAACTCGCCACGCTCCTCGGTCAGCTGGGCATGTCGGCGGCGCTGCTGCTCGGGGTGCTCCCGCCGGAGCGGCTGCCGACGGTGGTCCGGTACGCGCGTGACCTGCTGCCGTCCACGTACGGCGTCGAGGCGTTCGCGCGGGCCTTCGACGCCCGTCCCGACTGGGCCTTCGTCGTCGGTGACCTCGCCGTGTGCGCCGGGGTGGGCGTCGCCTCGCTGGCGCTCGCGACCTGGGCGTACCGCCGGGCGGCCGTCCGGTGACGCGGCCCACAGGCGGGCCTGGCACGATGTCAGGGTGACCGCACCGCTGACTCCGCCTCCGCCGCCGCACCAGGGTTCCCCGCACCACGACTGGCAGGCACCGCCCGCCGACGGCGCCACCGGGGGCTCCCTGTACGAACAGGACGGCCCCGGAATGAAGACCGAAGTGCGGGAGGCCGCCGTCGTCACCGTGGCGGTGGCGCTCGGCGGGGTGCTGCTCGGTCTGCTGTGGTGGTGGCTCGCTCCGCACGTGCCCCTCGTCGGCGGCATCGTCGACAAGAAGTGGGTCGTGTACTTCAAGGACACCGAGGGCGAGCAGGCCATCGGGGTCGACGGAACGTTTACCCTCCTCGCGGTCGCGTTCGGGGCGCTCAGTGCGCTCGGGGTGTTCCTGGTGCGGCGGCGCGGGGGTGTGCCGCTCGTGGTCGGGCTCGCGGTGGGAGGGCTGCTCGGGTCGCTGCTCGCCTGGCGGATCGGCGTGTGGCTCGGGCCCACGTCCAACGTGATCGCCCACGCCAGGGCCGTCGGCAAGGGGGTCACCTTCTCGGCGCCGCTGAAGCTGAACGCCAAGGGGGCGTTGCTCGCGTGGTCGCTGGCCGGGCTGGCCGTGCATCTCGGGCTGACCGCGATGTTCGGGCCCCGGGATCCCGAGCCGTATCCCGGCGGTCACGGGGCCGCGTCGGTGCCTTCCGCGGGGGCGTAGGTCCCCGGGGTGCCCGGGGCGGGCGTGGGGTGTCTCGCCCCCTCCGCCCCTTCCCGTCCCGTTCCCGGGGGCTGCGCCCCCGGACCCCCCTTTCGCGCTGCGCGCTCGTCCTCAAGCGCCGGACGGGCTGAATTTCACCGGCCGGTGGGATCTCACCGGCCGGTGGTCAGGTGCGGGACACGGGGGCCGTCACCGCTTCTGTCAGGGTGGTCAGGGCGTCCGGGGACAGCTCCACCTCCAGGCCTCGGCGGCCGGCCGAGACGCAGATCGTGGCGTGGTGTGCGGCGGAGGCGTCGAGGACCGTGCGGAGCTTCCTGCGCTGGCCGAGGGGGGAGATGCCGCCGCGGACGTATCCCGTGGTGCGCTCGGCCGCCGCGGGGTCCGCCATCGCGGCGCGCTTGCCGCCGACGGCCGTGGCCAGGGCCTTCAGGTCCAGGGAGCCGGCGACGGGGACGACGGCGACCACGAGGGCGCCGTCGACGTCCGCCACGAGGGTCTTGAACACCCGGTCGGGGGAGACGCCCATCGCCTCGGCGGCCTCCTCGCCGTACGAGGGGTGCGCGGGGTCGTGCTCGTAGGCGTGGACCGTGTACGGGACCCCCGCGGCCGTCAGGGCCACCGTGGCCGGGGTGCCGCCGGGCTGCTGCTTCTTCGGCTTCTTCGCCATCGCCTTCTCGGATCCGGGAGACGCGTCGGGAGGGACGTCAGTTCAGACTCGTCGGGCCGCGCGTCAGCTCCGACGCCGGCAGCGACGGCAGATTGCGGATGATCGCCGTCTCGGCGCGCAGCAGGGTCAGCTCGTCGCGCAGGCGCGAGGCGGTGTCCGGCGCCTGGAGCAGCCGCTGCTTCACCGGGATGTCGTGCATCATGGCGGCCGCGACGAGATACGAGACGACGGACGGCTCGTCCGGCAGATCCGCGCCGGTCGTGAGCGAGCGCTCCCGGGCCCCGGCCAGCCGCTTCTGGTACTGCCTGAAGGCCCGCAGCACGCCCTCGGCGAGCGGGCCGGCCTCGTCGCCGGTCTCCTCCTCCAGCTCCTCGAGCTCGGCGGTGAGATACGGGCCCGAGGCCTCCACGGACAGCAGCCGCACCCGGGTGGTCCCGGTGGCCAGCACCTCGAAGCTGCCGTCGGCGCGCTCGCGTATGGTCGCCGCGTCCGCGACGCAGCCCACCTCGTGGAAGGCCGCGGCGGGCTCGTCGCCGAAACCGGCGGCGGGTCCGCGCTCCAGTACGGCGGTCGGATCCGGCATGCCGGGTGCGGTGGGGGCGACCTCGTGGCCGTCGCGGATGGCGACGACGGCGAACCTGCGCGGTTCGTCCTCGGGGGTCTTCAGGAGATCGCGCATCATGGCGCGATAGCGCTCCTCGAAAATGTTCAGGGGAAGCACGAGCCCCGGGAACAGAACCGAGTTCAGCGGGAAGAGCGGGAGCCGGACGGTGGTCACGACGGCAAAGCCTAATGGTCGCCGGAGGCGGCACGTCCGCGCCGCCCACCCTGTGGATGGCCGGAGCGTCCCAAAGAGCCCAGCGGCAGCCCGGCGGCCACCTCCAGCCGGATCCCGTCCCGCAGCTCCAGGAACTGGCCCAGCGGGTCGTCCGAGACCCGGTCCCAGGGGAACGACGTGGCGTACGGGCCGATCCGCCGCAGCTGCTCCAGGGCGTCCTCCCAGCGGCCGAGCGTGACCAGGACGCAGGTCAGGAGGTTGCGGACCTCCGCGGGCCAGGGGTCGGCGGCCGGATGGGCCGCGGACACCCCGATCGCCAGGTCGGCAGCCGTGTCGAGGCGGCGGCGCGGTACCGCGGGCCCGCCGCCCTCGGTCAGGTGGGCGAAGGCGGCCCGCAGCGGCAGCGCCCGCACCAGGGAGCCGGGCAGCGCGTCCTGCGCGGCCCGCTCGGCGAAGTCGAAGCACTCGTGGTGGGAGCCGTACCAGGCGGCCGAGAGGTACTGCAGCGCCGCCACGTGGCAGCCGTAGTGGTGCGGGGAGCGGCGTACGGCCTCACCCCACAGCTTCTCGAACTCGGTGTGCCCGGTGTTCGTGCCGCGGGCGTGGTCGAGCGCGATGCGCCAGGGCACCGGATCGCGCGGGTCGCCCTCGGCGGCGGCGGTGATCAGCGGGGCGGCCTGGCGCAGCAGTTCGGCGCGGGCGGGCGACTCCCAGCCCCGCCGGACCGCGAGTTCGGCCTTGACGAGCAGGGCGTCGGGGTCGTGGGGTGCCGCGGCCCGCCAGGCGCGGAGCCAGGTGTCGCGGGAGCGGGCGAAGACGGCCAGCCGGACGGCGTAGCGGTCGCGGTTCTCCCACTCCGCGGCGTCGCGGGTGGTGGCGAGGAGCTTGGCCGCGGGCCCGTACTCGCCGTGGCCCGCGGCGACGAGCGCCGGCCCGAGCCGCTCGTCGGGCGCGTCGAGGAGCACCTCGTCGTCGGTGGGGAGTCCGGCCGCGAGGCGCGACGTGTTCGTCGCCATCCGGGCGGTACGGAGGAGAGCGCGCAGCAGTGCCATCGTGAACCCATTGAAAACCGCAGGTGGGGACAGGGCCAGGGGGTATCCGGTGACGCTTTCGTAACCGTGTCCCGGTTGCGCGTCCGACGGTCAAGGACGAGTAAAGGATGGGTGGTGCGCCGCTCCCGGGCGTCCGCGGGCGCTCAGTTCCTGCGCAGGGTGCGGGTCGCTCCCGCCGCCACCGTCGTGGCGAGGACCCAGCCCAGCAGGATCACGACCGCGGCCAGCCACTGCCACCCGCCCCGCAGCTGCCAGTAGCCCACCTGGCCCAGGTCGATGACGGGCAGCAGCAGGTCCAGGGCGAACAGCGAGGGGTTCCACGGCGGATGTCCGCCGTCCGTGATCGGCGGATGGCTCGCGTGGGCGAAGGCGAACGAGCCGGCCGCCCAGAGCACCGCCATCCACACGGCGGCCCGGCCGGGCCGGTACCCGTAGGCGACCGTCCAGTCCTGGGCGTACCCCCACAGCTTGCCCGCGAGCGGCAGCGTCTCGCGGCGCCGGCGCTGCTTCTCCAGGAGCACCTCCCGCGCGTCCTCGTCCTCGCCGGAACCGCGCAGCACGGCCGCCAGGCGTTCGTACGGTTCCGGGTTGTACTCGGCGGTCGCCGCGGCCACCCATTCCAGGCGCCGGGTCAGCGGGAACGCGCCCTGCGGCACCAGGTTCTCGTAGCCGAAGCCGCCCATGTGGACGTTGCCGGGGCCGGGCCAGCTGGCCGCCCTGTCGACCAGGTTCACCACCCGCGCGCCCGACAGCACGACCTTGCCGCGCTCCGGCCGCTCCCCGAGGAAGCGCAGCTCGGGCGTCTGCACACGGCGCAGGGAGATCTCCTGGTCGTCCTCCAGGACGAAGCGGGCCTGGTCGAAGTCGACGGCGTCCCCGAAGCGTCCGTCGTCGAGCCGGATGCCGCCCTGGCACACGAACCGCTGGAGCCGGGTGCCGCGCGCCGGGGTGCCCCCGCCGGTCAGCAGCGGATTCCCGACGCCCGCCGGGGTCAGGTACAGCGTGCGCTCGACCGTCAGCTGGGGTGCGTTCAGCGCGAGACGGCCGTAGGGATTGGTCAGCCGGCTGCCGCGCAGGCTGAGCGAGACGCCGACCTGGGCCCCGCGCAGGCTCAGCTCGCCGTGCGACTCCAGCAGCTCGGCCTGCAGGTCCTGGCCGACGCTCATGCCGTCGCCGGTGATCGAGCGCATGCGCCGGTCCCGGTAGACCACGGCCTGGTTGAGCAGCAGGTCGGTGCCGATCCGCGCGTCGGTGAGCCGCACGCCGTTGTGGAAGCGGCAGCGCGGCAGATGGAGGTCGCCCTCGGTGTGCACCCGGGCCGCCTCCAGACGCGGCACCGAGCAGTCGACCAGCCGTACGGTCGTGAACCGGGCCTCCGGCAGCAGGATCTCCTTCTCGAACCGGCACCCCTTCAGCTCCAGGTACGGCTCGATCGTGCCGCCCGCGAGATCGAGCGTGTCCATGATCTGGACGCCGGTCAGCTTCAGGGAGGAGACGCGGCCGTCCAGCGCGGGCGGCCCGTCCAGCAGCAGCCAGGCCACGATCCGCGCCCGTACGCTGCGCTCGGGTCCCCAGGGGTGGCCGCCGTGCGGATCGTCCACGACGGTGTCGCCGCTGCGCAGGTCGTACACGCTGCCGTTGCGGAAGGCCTGCCACATGCCGGCCTCGGCGGCGGTCAGCTCGTCCGGCAGGTCCCCGTTCCTCGCGTCCGCACCCTCGGTCACGTCTCACCCTTCCTTCCCGGCTACCCGCCGGTTTCGTACAACCGTTCAATGCCCGTTCTGTGACGGGCGGAACGCGGGCGGTGACGATGATCTCCCGGGGCGGGCACCGGCCACCGGTTCCGGCCACGGTCCGGCCCGTTGTCCAGGGCTCGTATCAGCCATTGATACGGGCGTCCGGCGCCCGGCGGCGGTCTGAGAGAATTGGCCATGTGATCTCCCGAATCGATCTGCGCGGCGACGCCCTCCCCGAGGGCTCGGCCCTGCGCGACCTGCTGCCCCGAGCCGACTTCGACGTTGCGGCCGCCCTGGAGAAGGTGCGTCCGATCTGCGAGGCCGTGCACCATCGGGGCGACGCGGCGCTGATCGACTACGCGGAGAAGTTCGACGGTGTCCGCCTCGAGTCCGTCCGGGTCCCCGCCCGGGCGCTCGCCGACGCCCTGGAACAGCTCGACCCGGCCGTGCGCGCCGCCCTGGAGGAGTCCGTCCGCCGTGCCCGGCTGGTGCACCGCGCCCAGCGCCGCACCGCGCACACCACCCAGGTCGTGCCCGGTGGCTCGGTCACCGAGAAGTGGGTGCCGGTCGAGCGCGTCGGCCTGTACGCGCCCGGCGGCCGGTCGGTCTACCCGTCCTCCGTGATCATGAACGCGGTCCCGGCGCAGGAGGCCGGTGTCCCGTCCATGGCCCTCGCCTCGCCACCGCAGAAGGAGTTCGGCGGCCTGCCGCACCCCACGATCCTGGCCGCCTGCGCGCTGCTCGGCATCGACGAGGTGTACGCCGCGGGAGGCGCCCAGGCCGTCGCGATGTTCGCCCACGGCACCGAGTCCTGCGCCCCCGCCCGCATGGTCACGGGGCCCGGCAACATCTGGGTCGCCGCCGCCAAGCGGTACTTCACCGGAAAGATCGGCATCGACACCGAGGCCGGTCCCACCGAGATCGCGATCCTCGCCGACGACAGCGCCGACCCGGTGCACGTCGCCTCCGACCTGATCAGCCAGGCCGAGCACGACCCGCTCGCCGCGGCCGTCCTCGTCACCGACTCGGTGGCGCTGGCCGACGCGGTCGAGAAGGAGCTGGCCCCGCAGGTCGCCGCCACCCGGCACGTCGAGGACCGGATCGCCCCCGCGCTGGCGGGCAGGCAGTCCGCGATCGTGCTGGTCGACGGCGTCGAGGAGGGCCTGCGGGTCGTCGACGCGTACGGCGCCGAGCACCTGGAGATCCAGACCGCCGACGCCGCCGCCGTGGCCGGCCGGGTCACCAACGCGGGCGCGATCTTCGTCGGCCCCTGGGCGCCCGTCTCGCTCGGCGACTACTGCGCCGGCTCCAACCACGTGCTGCCCACCGGCGGCTGCGCCTGCCACTCCTCGGGCCTGAGCGTCCAGTCCTTCCTGCGCGGGATCCACATCGTCGACTACACACGCGACGCCCTCGCCGAGGTCGCCCACCACGTCGTGACGCTCGCCGAGGCCGAGGACCTGCCCGCCCACGGCGCCGCGATCAAGGCCCGGTTCGGATGGAAGGTGCCCAGCGAGTGACCGGCATCGACGACCTCCCCGTCCGCGACGAACTGCGCGGCAAGTCCCCCTACGGCGCACCCCAGCTCGACGTGCCCGTGCGGCTGAACACGAACGAGAACCCGTACCCGCTGCCCGAGGCGCTCGTCGAGCGGATCACCGAGCGGGTCCGCGAGGCCGCCCGCGGCCTCAACCGCTACCCCGACCGGGACGCGGTCCAGCTGCGCACCGAGCTGGCCCGGTACCTGACGGACACCGGCGGGTACGCGCTAGGCCCGGAGAACGTGTGGGCGGCCAACGGCTCCAACGAGGTCATCCAGCAGCTGCTGCAGACCTTCGGCGGCCCCGGCCGGACCGCGATCGGCTTCGAGCCCTCGTACTCGATGCACGCGCTCATCGCGCGCGGCACGGGCACGGGCTGGATCTCCGGCCCGCGCAACGAGGACTTCACCATCGACGTGGCCGCCGCCGAACAGGCCGTCGCCGAGAACCGTCCGGACGTCGTCTTCATCACGACCCCGAACAATCCCACCGGCAACTCGGTTCCGCCCGAGACCGTCCTCGCGCTCTACCAGGCCGCGCAGGCGGCGAAGCCGTCCATGGTGGTCGTCGACGAGGCGTACATCGAGTTCAGCCACGGGGCGTCACTGCTCCCGCTGCTCGAAGATCGGCCGAATCTCGTCGTCTCCCGCACGATGTCGAAGGCGTTCGGCGCCGCCGGGCTGCGCCTCGGCTACCTCGCCGCGCACCCCGCGGTCGTGGACGCCGTCCAGCTCGTACGGCTGCCGTACCACCTGTCCGCCGTCACCCAGGCGACCGCGCTGGCCGCCCTGGAGCACACCGACACGCTGCTCGGTTACGTCGAGCAGCTGAAGACCGAGCGGGACCGGCTGGTCGCCGAACTGCGCGCGAGCGGCTACGAGGTCACCGCGTCCGACGCGAACTTCGTCCAGTTCGGGCGGTTCGAGGACGCGCACGACGTCTGGCGGAGGATCCTCGACCGGGGCGTCCTGGTCCGGGACAACGGCGTGCCGGGCTGGCTGCGGGTCTCCGCCGGCACCCCGGCCGAGAACGACGCGTTCCTGGACGCGGTCCGTGAACTACAGAGTCTTGTGGGGGACACCCCCACACCCCCGAAGGAGCAGAGCGCATGAGCCGCGTAGGCCGCGTGGAACGGACGACCAAGGAGACGTCGGTCCTCGTCGAGATCGATCTCGACGGCACCGGCAAGGTCGAGGTGGCGACGGGCGTCGGTTTCTACGACCACATGCTCGACCAGCTCGGCCGCCACGGTCTGTTCGACCTGACCGTGAAGACCGAGGGCGACCTCCACATCGACTCGCACCACACCATCGAGGACACCGCCCTCGCCCTCGGCGCCGCCTTCCGGCAGGCGCTCGGCGACAAGGTGGGCATCTACCGCTTCGGCAACTGCACGGTCCCCCTGGACGAGTCGCTCGCCCAGGTCACCGTCGACCTCTCCGGCCGCCCCTACCTGGTGCACACCGAGCCCGAGAACATGGCGCCGATGATCGGCGAGTACGACACGACGATGACCCGGCACATCCTGGAGTCCTTCGTCGCCCAGGCCCAGATCGCCCTGCACGTGCACGTGCCCTACGGCCGCAACGCGCACCACATCGTGGAGTGCCAGTTCAAGGCTCTGGCCCGCGCCCTGCGGTACGCGAGCGAGCGCGACCCGCGCGCCGCGGGCATCCTCCCCTCCACGAAGGGCGCGCTGTGACCGGCCTGTCGACCCTCCTGATCGTCGTCGGGCTGTTCCTGCTCGGCGGCATCTACTCCTTCGTCAAGCAGCAGATGCCCAAGGGCCTGATCGTGCTGCTCTCCATCGGCGCGGCGATGTGCCTCGTCGCGGGCGTCATGCGGCTGGAGGTGTGGAATTGAGCACCCGCAGGAAGGTCGTCGTCTTCGACTACGGCTTCGGCAACGTCCGGTCCGCCGAGCGGGCCCTCGCCCGCACCGGGGCCGACGTCGAGATCACGCGTGACTTCGACACCGCCATGAACGCCGACGGGCTGCTGGTACCGGGCGTCGGCGCCTTCGCCGCCTGCATGCAGGGTCTGAAGGAGGCGCGCGGCGACTGGATCGTCGGCCGCCGGCTGGCCGGCGGCCGCCCGGTCATGGGCATCTGCGTCGGCATGCAGATCCTCTTCGCCCGCGGCATCGAGCACGGCGTGCAGACCGAGGGCCTGGACGAGTGGCCGGGCGCGGTCGAGCCGCTCCAGGCCGACATCGTGCCCCACATGGGCTGGAACACCGTCGACGCCCCGGCCGGCACGCAGCTCTTCGCGGGCCTCGACACCGACGCGCGCTTCTACTTCGTCCACTCCTACGCCGTCCACGACTGGTCCCTGGAGACCGCGAACCCGGCGCTGCGGGCCCCGCTGGTCACCTGGTCGACCCACGGCAAGCCCTTCGTGGCGGCCGTCGAGAACGGCGCCCTGTGGGCCACGCAGTTCCACCCCGAGAAGTCCGGTGACGCCGGAGCGCAGCTGCTGAACAACTGGATCGGAACCCTCTGATGCCTTCGAAGCTCGAACTCCTCCCCGCCGTCGACGTCCGCGACGGCCAGGCCGTCCGCCTGGTGCACGGCGAGTCCGGGACGGAGACCTCGTACGGCTCCCCGCTGGAGGCCGCCCTCGCCTGGCAGCGCTCGGGCGCGGAATGGCTGCACCTGGTCGACCTGGACGCCGCATTCGGCACCGGCGACAACCGCACGCTGATCGCCGAGGTCGCGAAGGCGATGGACATCAAGGTGGAGCTGTCCGGCGGCATCCGCGACGACGACACCCTCGCCGCCGCCCTGGCCACCGGCTGCACCCGGGTGAACCTCGGCACGGCCGCCCTGGAGACCCCCGAGTGGGTCGCCAAGGTCATCGCCGAGCACGGCGACAAGATCGCGGTCGGTCTCGACGTACGCGGCACGACGCTGCGCGGCCGCGGCTGGACCCGCGACGGCGGCGACCTCTACGAGACGCTGGCGCGCCTCGACTCCGAGGGCTGCGCGCGCTATGTCGTCACCGACATCGCCAAGGACGGCACGCTCCAGGGCCCGAACCTGGAGCTGCTGCGGAACGTGTGCGCCGTGACGGACCGCCCCGTGGTGGCCTCCGGCGGCGTGTCCTCCCTGGACGACCTGCGGGCCATCGCCGAACTCGTGCCGCTCGGTGTCGAGGGCTCGATCGTCGGGAAGGCGCTGTACGCGAAGGCGTTCACCCTGGAAGAGGCCCTGGAGGCGGTTGCCAAGTGAGCGACGTACGACGTGTGAGGACGGGCGCGCCCTGGGAGGAGACCTTCGGGTACTCCCGCGCGGTGCAGCTGCCCAACGGCCTGGTGCTGGTCTCCGGGTGCACCTCCATAGTGGACGGCGAGATCGCCGGAGGCGGTCCGTACGAGCAGACCGTCAACGCCTTCAACGTGGCGTTCGCCGCCCTGAAGGAGCTCGGTCTCGGGTGCGAGGACGTCGTCCGTACGCGGATGTACCTGACGCACGCCCGGGACGTGGAGGACGTCGGGCGCGCGCACAAGGAGCTGTTCGACGCCGTGCGGCCCGCCGCGACCATGCTGATCGTCTCCGGCTTCGTGGACCCCAGTCTGGTCGTCGAGGTCGAGGTGGAGGCGTACCGAGGAGTGTCCGCAGCATGACCCTCGCCGTACGAGTCATTCCCTGCCTGGACGTCGACAACGGCCGGGTCGTGAAGGGCGTCAACTTCCAGAACCTGCGCGACGCGGGCGACCCCGTCGAGATGGCCAAGGTGTACGACGCCGAGGGCGCCGACGAGCTGGCGTTCCTCGACATCACCGCGTCCTCCGGCAACCGCGAGACCACGTACGACGTGGTGCGCCGCACCGCCGAGCAGGTGTTCATCCCGCTGACGGTGGGCGGCGGCGTGCGCACCGCCGAGGACGTGGACAGGCTGCTGCGGGCGGGCGCGGACAAGGTGGGCGTGAACACGGCCGCCATCGCCCGCCCCGACCTCATCCGGGAGATCGCCGAGCGGTTCGGCCGGCAGGTGCTGGTGCTGTCGGTGGACGCGCGCCGCACCGGGACCGGCTCCTTCGAGGTCACCACCCACGGCGGCCGTCAGGGCACCGGCATCGACGCCGTCGAGTGGGCGCACCGGGCCGCGGAGCTGGGCGCGGGCGAGATCCTGCTCAACTCGATGGACGCGGACGGCACGAAGGACGGCTACGACATCGAGATGATCGAGGCCGTCCGCAAGCACGTCACCGTGCCGCTCATCGCCAGCGGGGGAGCGGGCCGGCTGGGGGACTTCCCGCCCGCCGTCGCCGCGGGGGCCGACGCGGTGCTCGCCGCGTCCGTCTTCCACTTCGGTGATCTGCGGATCGGGCAGGTGAAGGACACCCTCCGGGAGGCCGGGCACCCCGTCCGCTGACGGCCGCGCGCCAGGACCTGTCGGACGGGAGCCGTCGCACAGGCCCTCACCTCCCTCGCTTCGGACGACGGCCCGGGAAGGGGGGGGGAGGGGGGGGGGGGGGGGGGGGGGGGGTGGGTTTGGGGGGGGGGGGGGGGGGGA